>NZ_JAMYUO010000004.1:0-350340 GCF_040323125.1 Mesorhizobium sp. M0062 | reverse complement strand
AAACCATCGCCGGTCCTCCGGCGGACAAGAAAACTGTCACCCATGCTATCGGTCCATTCTGTTACCTATCTATCCGGTTCGGACAAGGCTCGGGACTTACCCTCCCCCTTGTGGGGAGGGTCGCTGCGAAGCAGCGTGGTGTGGGTGCGACACCGACCCCCACCCGGACCTTCGGTCCGACCTCCCCACAAGGGGGAGGTAGGGGCGCGGCGCCTTTCTTCGCGTCTCTATGCAGGTAGACAGCGGCGACATCCAGGTGAGGGGCAGCGCGAATCTTTGGCGGTTTGCATGAGCATTCGAAACATGCAGACATGGCATCCGACAAGCGCGGTGTCCCGGGGGAATCATCATGGCGGCGGTAGAAACAGTGCAGCGGGCATCCGGGCACGGCATCTGGGGATGGATGTTCTTCGACTGGGCGGCGCAGCCGTTTTTCACCGTCGTCACCACCTTCATCTTCGGGCCTTATTTCGTCTCGCGCATGGCCAACGATCCGGTTTCGGGCCAGGCGGCCTGGGGCTACGGCATCGCTGTTGCGGGCCTGGTCATTGCCGTTTTGTCGCCCATCCTCGGCTCGATTGCCGACCAGACCGGGCCGCGCAAGCCGTGGATTGCGTTCTTCGCCTCGATCAAGATCATCAGCCTTTGCCTGCTATGGTTCGCCGCTCCCGGCTCGAACCTTTTCCTGGTGGTGCTGTTCTTTTCTCTCGCTTCGGTCGCGGCGGAATTCTCGACCGTGTTCAACGATTCGATGATGCCGCGCCTGGTGCCGAAGAGCGAGATCGGCCACGTCTCCAACATTGCCTGGGGACTTGGTTATCTCGGCGGCATGATCGCGCTGATCTTTGTCGTCGCCTGTCTGGCGGGTTCGCCGGAGACCGGCAAGACGATCATCGGCATCGACCCGCTCTTTGGGCTCGACCCGAATCTCGGCGAGGACGCGCGCGCCACCGGGCCGCTGTCGGCCGGCTGGTATTTCCTGTTCATCCTGCCGATGTTCTTCTTCACGCCAGACGCCATCAAAGGCATTCCGATCGGGCCGGCGGTGCGCGAGGGGCTGTCGGAACTGAAGTCGACGCTGACTGAAGTGCGCCGGCGCAAAGGCATCTTCCGCTTCCTTGTCGCCCGCATGATTTATCAGGACGGCGTCAATGCGCTGCTCGCTTTGGGCGGCACCTTTGCGGCAGCGATGTTCCATTGGTCGATCACTGAGATCGGCATGTTCGGCATTATTCTCAACGTCGTCGCCATCGTCGGCTGCCTGGTTGCCGCATGGCTGGACACCGCGCTTGGCTCCAAGACCATCGTGATGATTTCGCTCGTCCTGCTCAGCATCGCCACCATCGGCATCGTTTCGACCGGGCCAGGCTACACGCTGTTCGGCGCCTGGATGATGCCGGGAGCCGATAGTGGCGGCCTGTTCGGCACGGCGGCGGAAAAGGCCTACATTTTCTATGGCCTGTTGATCGGGCTGGCGTTCGGACCGGTGCAGGCGTCGTCACGCTCCTACATGGCGCGCAGCGTGACCGCGGCCGAATCCGGCCGCTATTTCGGCATCTATGCGCTGGCCGGAAGGGCGACGAGTTTCCTGGCGCCGTTCATGGTGGCGTCGATCACGCTCGCCAGCGGCTCGGCGCGGCTCGGCATGGCGGCCATCGTGCTGTTCCTGGGCGTTGGGATCGCGATATTGATCTGGACGCCGTACCCGGCGGATCAGCCAGTGGAATAGCGCCGCACTTTTCCTTCTCCCCTTGTGGGAAAAGGCAGAGGCGCTCAATGCCTGAAATGCCTCACGCCGGTAAACACCATGGCGATGCCATGCGCGTCGGCAGCGGCGATAACGTCGTCGTCGCGCATCGAGCCGCCGGGCTGGATCACCGCCGTGGCGCCGGCTTCGATCGCGGATATGAGCCCGTCGGCGAAAGGGAAGAAAGCGTCGGAGGCGACCACCGAGCCCTTGGTCAACGGCTCCGCGAGGCCAGCTGCTTCCGCCGCGTCGAGCGCCTTGCGGGCGGCGATGCGCGAGGAATCGACGCGGCTCATCTGCCCGGCGCCGATGCCGACCGTGGCGCCGTCCTTGGCGTAAACGATGGCGTTCGACTTGACGTGCTTAGCGATGCGGAAAGCGAATTTGAGGTCGGCCATCTCGGCCGCCGTCGGCGCGCGCCTGGTCACCACCTTCAGTTCGAAATCGTCGACCACCGCGTTGTCGCGGCCTTGGACGAGCATGCCGCCAGCGACGGATTTCACAGTGATGCCGCCGGCGTGCGGATCGGGCAGACCGCCGGTGACCAGCAGTCGCAAATTCTTTTTGGCGGCGATGATGCGGACAGCGTCCTCCGAAGCGTTCGGCGCGATGATCACCTCGGTGAAGGTTTTTACGATCTCCTGCGCCGCTTCGGCATCGAGGATGCGGTTCATGGCAACGATACCGCCAAAGGCCGAAACCGGGTCGCAGGCCAGCGCTCTCGCATAGGCAGCAGCCAGCGAAGCGTCCTCGGCGACGCCGCACGGGTTGGCGTGCTTGATGATGGCAACGGCGGCGCAGCGGTTGGGATCGAACTCGCCGACCAGCTCGAAGGCGGCATCGGTGTCGTTGATGTTGTTGTAGGACAGCTGCTTGCCCTGCAACTGGCGAGCCGTGGCGACCCCCGGCCGCTTGTCGCCATTGACGTAGAAGCCGGCGCTCTGATGCGGGTTCTCGCCATAGCGCATGACGCTTTCCAGCCTGCCGCCGAAGGTGCGCCAGGTCGGGTGCTCGATCACAAGCGTTTCGGCGAACCAGCCGGAGATCGCCGCATCGTAGCTGGCGGTGCGGGCAAAGGCCTTGGCCGCCAGCTTCTGGCGGAAATCCAGCGACAGCGAGCCGATGTTCATCTCCAGCGCGTTCAGCACCGAGGCGTAGTCGCCGGGATCGGTGACGATGGCGACATAGGCGTGATTCTTGGCCGAAGCGCGGATCATCGCCGGGCCGCCAATGTCGATGTTCTCGACAACAGCGGCATAGTCGGCGCCGGAGCGGCGGACCTCCTCGAACGGGTAGAGATTGGAGACGAGCAGATCGATCGGCTCGATGCCGTGATCGTGCATCGCCTTGGCGTGTTCGGGATCGTCGCGCACGCCGAGCAGCGCGCCGTGCACCGACGGGTGCAGCGTCTTGACGCGGCCGTCCATGATCTCGGGAAAGCCGGTCAGTTCCGAGACGTCACGCACCGCCAGCCCCGCCTCGGCGATCGCCTTTGCCGTGCCTCCGGTCGACACCAGCTCGACGCCGGCCGCGACCAGCCCTTTGGCGAAGTCGATCAGGCCGGTCTTGTCGAAGACGGAAAGCAGGGCGCGGCGGACCGGAACGAGGTCGGGTGCCGGAATGTTCTTAGCGGCGACGGCCATGGGCTGGCGGCCTTTCAGGGCTGATTGGAGAGCGTTGCCGGGCCGTAGCACATGAGGTCAGGAAATCAAGCCGGAAGCTCGATCAAGCCCCGGCAACGACGCTCAGCTGTTCTCGGGATAGCCGGGCGATGCCGGTGCGTGTCAGCTGCCAATGCACCTCGGCGATCTCCGAGGCCTTGAAGGCGAGCACGATCTGGCGGCTGCGGCGCGGGCCGCCAAGGCCGGCGAAATAGATCGATTCGTCGACCTCCGGCACCACTTCGGTGCAGGTGAACACCCAGGTGTCGGCCTGGTCGGCGGTCAGCACCAGGCGGTCATGCTCGTCCTGCAAAAGGTTGATATCAGGGTGGATGTGGAAGCGCACCACGACGAAGTCGCGGCCATTGTTGCGGATCGCCGCACCGCCCGGGCGGAGGAAGCGATCCCTGCCGGCGAGCACATTGCCCTCGCTCGACAGTTTCAGCTCGCGCTCATGCAGGAAGCCAAAGCGCTGCATATAGCCGTCATGGCGGGCGATGAAGCCTTGCGTGCCCTTCTGGTCGATGCGCTTGCAAGGCACATGCTGCGGGCCGCCGAGCAAGGGTGAGCCGAGCAGGTCGTTGACGCGCAGCGAATGGGAAAACCGCGCTGACGAGGTGTCGTTGATGGTGGCGGTCGAATGCGCCGCGGTGGCACGGGCCAGCGGCCGGAACTCGGCGGCGCCATAGGTGTCGATGCCGGCATTGACGATATAATGCTGGCGACCGGACGAGAGTTCGAAGGCCAGGCACCCGGCATGCGCGGCGTTGGACACATCGACCGCCGGCGACGGGCCGGTATCGGCAATCACCGTCACGCCGCCCATCGACAGGCGCTCATAGCCGGAATGCGGCGCGTGCAGCAGCGGCGCGCCGGCGGTGTCGTCGTGGCGCAAGATGGTGGCAATGCGGTCGTGGATGGTCGCGCCCATGCCGTTGAAGCGGGCCAGGCTGCCATCCTGATGGCGGAAGAAACGGAGCGCCGGCAGCATGCGGTCGATGGCGCCCATCAGGGCTGCCGGTGGCGTTTCGGCCTGATTGGCATAGGTCTGACGCAGCGGCAGGAGATCGGCGAGCAGTTCGAGCACCGCCATCGGGTTGCGCGAAATATGGCCGCCGTCGGGAAGGATCTGGCGGTCGAGTTCTTCCGCCAGGTTGCGGGTGGCGCCGCGCAGTGCGGAGGCCGGCGCCGGCAGCGACAGCGCGGCGAAGGCAAGCGCGATACGAGCGCGCAGCCTGTCCTTGCCGTCCGGCATCTCGCGCGCCATCGAGCGGAGATAGCGGATCTGCACGGCGAGCGATTTCAGGAAGGCGCGATAGAACGGAAATTCGGCCCCTTGTAGGACAACCGAGGAGTGTTGCAACCAGGCAATGACTCGCTTGGCGGTGGTGCCGGGCTCCCAGGCTATGCCGGAAATCTGGTTGCCATGCATGGCGATCCAGTCGGAGACAAGCGCGCGTGCATTGGCGGCGGCCAGCTCGGTGCCGGCGGCGCGCATATGGCGCAGCCAGCGAAAGCCGTGCAGCGTCTTCACCCAGCCGCGATTGGCGACATCGATCTGGAATGGCGATTTGCCGCCGGTCTCGACCAGATGTCCCGACAGCGGATAGCGGCCATAATAAATCTCGAGCGCGATCTGCGGATCGGCGAGCCTGAGGTCGGGCGGTGCGATCAGGACGCGTTCGGGCGTGCGCCCGGAATAGCGCCAGCGATAGACTGGCCCTGCGCGAAGGCGCCGGCGCGTCTTGCGCCAAAACTCCTTAGCGACAAGCGTCCACAGACGTGTCGTGCTGCCGGCAGCCAGTGCCAAAACCCCTCCTCGTCGCCTGGAGCTAGAGCATGCTGTCGTCCGAAAACCGCGTCGCAGGTTTCGGCATCATGTTCCGGTACCCCAGCACAAGCTTATATGATTCAAGAACTTATGCGAAGTCGAATTCCGCCGACGTGAAGCGCCTCACGCTGCCGGCCACCGACCCACCCCGAAAAAAGTCAAGCGCTTCGCGGGCTTAAGCCCGGCAATCCGGCACTCACTTGCGGTTGTGGCGAGACCGAAATTCGCTGGGCGAACAGTTTTCGCGGTCGCGAAACAGACGGGAGAAATAGAAGGCGTCGTGGATGCCGACGGCGGCCGCAATGGACTCGATGGGCGAATCGGAGGCGGCCAGCATCTGTTTGGCGCGGTCGAGCCTCGTGCGCAGTTGGAAGGCCTTGGGCGACATGCCGGCTGCCCGCGCAAATCTGCGCCGCAAGGTTGCCGGCGACATCGAGAATTTCGCGGCGAAGGCATCGAGATCCACCGGGTCGCACGCGCAGCGGCGCAATTCGTCGATGATGGGCTGCATGTCGGCATGCTGGAAGCCGGGATTTCGTTGACGGTTGTTCCAATCCATTGCCTGGCGGGCAGCACGCACGACGATGCGATGCATCGTGGCGGCGGCTTCTGCCTGGCTCAGCATCGTATCGAGCGACAGCTCACCGTGCAGCCTGTCGAACAGCCGCTGCATTTTGCCGAGGTCGCGCAAGGGGACGACAGGGGCGTCCTCGGCGATCAGCCGCAGCCGGGTGAAATCGCGTATCAAGGCCCCGTCGAAGAGCGCCCAGCGTTCGAGCCAGCCCGATGCGTCCGGCCCGTAGGAATGCATTCTCCCGGGAAGCAGCCAGAACAGGGCCGGCGCTTGGATCGTCTGCATGCCGGCAGTCCTGGTTTCAAGCCAGCCTTGACCGTTCTCAATCAGCACCACGGCGAATTCCGGCAATTTGCGCGCTTGGATCGCCTGAGTGACGCGATGCCGACCAATCCCTGTAACCGACAGGCCGCCGGCCGCGGCCGGTGCGGATCTGTAGAGTGCGTAAGAGAGATCGTTCATGAGCGAAAAGTCCATGGCTTCGTTCTGTCCATGGGTACGTTCGACCGTCAGCTCGCCGATCGCCGATTGATGGCGCTGGTTCGCTCCACCGCCTATGAAGGGTTCTGCGCACAGCCCCGGATGGCCCGGCTGATGGATGCGTTCGTCGGCGGGCTGTCCTATTTGCACAAGCGCAAGATCATGCGCTTCACCCAACCGGGCACCACCGTGGCGACGCCGGCGCATTACGATCTCGTCTATCTTCGCGGCGGCACCAGCCGCATCGTCACGGCCTGGATCCCGATCGGCGACGTTCCCGTCGACATGGGCGGCCTGGTCTATCTCGAGGGATCGCACGCCATCGGCCTCGACATGGAGGCCCGGTTCGCCAGGGACAATGCTGGGCTGAGCCCGCAGGAGCGCATCAGCGCCTACAACAGGAACATGAGCGAGGGCGGCTGGGTGTCGAAGGACCTGCCCGACATGGCGGAGCGGTTCGATACACGCTGGCTGATCGCGGACTTCGAGGCCGGCGATGTCGTCCTCCACTCGCCCTATATGATCCACGCCTCGACGACCAACCAGAGTGCGGAGGGGCGTATCCGGCTCTCCACCGATATCCGCTACCAGAATGTCGATGATGAGATCGATGCAAGGTGGGGGAAGCACTGGAGTCTGAACGACATGCTTTAGGCATGTCGTCGCGTCGGAGTCAGGCCAGACGTCGCATGCGGGCGGCAAAGAAGCCGTCCAGGCCGGAAACCCCTGGCGAACCACGGTCAAGATCGGCGGGTGTGGTGCGCAGAGTGCCTTGCGGGGTCAGAAAGGCGTCGATGCCGGCGATTTCGCCGGGCTGCAGTGGATCGTCGGCGACGGTTTTGCTGCCGGCCAGAAAGACGCGATACAGATCCTCGCCTTCGATTGGGTCCAGCGAACAGTTGGAAAAAACAATCCGACCGCCCGGTTTGACCAAAGTGACGGCGCGGGGGAGCAGCTTTGCTTGCAGATCGGCTAGCTTTTCGACGTCGGCTGCCGTCTTGGTCCATGGCACGTCGGGGTGGCGCCGAACCGTGCCTGTGGAAGAGCAGGGCGCGTCGAGCAGGACGGCGTCGAAAAGCTCCGCCGGCTGGTATTTCAGCAGATCGGCCTGCACGATCTCGGCGGACAGCCCAAGCCGTTCGAGGTTCTGCGTCAGCCGCGCCAGCCGGTTCTTCGAGGTGTCCAAGGCGGTGACTTTGGCGCCGGCAAGGATAAGCTGAGCGGTCTTGCCGCCGGGGGCGGCGCAGAGGTCGGCGACGCGTAATCCTTTGACATCGCCGAACAGCCGCGCCGGAAAACTGGCGGCGGCGTCCTGGACCCACCATGCGCCTTCGCTGAAGCCCGGCAGTTCGGTGACGGAGGCGTTGAGCTTTTCCACTCGCACCGTGCCGGTGGGCAGCACGATGCCGCCGAGCTTTTCGGCCCACAGTTCGGGATCGGCCTTGACCGTGAAATCGACCGGCGCCTCAACGCGATGCGCCGCCAGGATCTGTCTGGTCATCTCGGCGCCATAGGCGGCCTTCAGCCGGTCGGAGAACCATTTTGGCGCCTCGTCGGTGGCGGCAAGAGCTGCCGGCAGTTCGGTCTCCTTGGCCCGCACCAAAGTGCGCAGCACGCCGTTAACGAGGCCGGAAAAGCGCTGCGTGCGTGGGTCCGACTTGGCGTGGGTCACAGCCAAATCGACGGCGGCGCTGTCGGGGATGTCGAGGAACAGGATCTGCGCCGCCGCAACATGCAGGATGTGCGACAAAGCCGTGGCGTTGGGCGGCAGCGGCTTTTCAAGGCGGCGGGCGAGGAGCCCGGCAATGGTCATGCGGTAGCGCAGCGCGGTTACCAGTATGGCGCGCACCAGGCCGCGGTCGCGCAAGTCGAGCACCTTGTATTGCGGATGGCCGTTCTCGTGGTCCGTCAGCCCGTCGAGCGGCGTTTTGGCGTCGATAACGGCGGCCAGGAGCCGCGCCGCTGCCTTGCGCGCGGCGAGGCCGGCGACGAATTCGTCCGAGCTGTTTTCGCGAACGCCTGAATGTGCGGGCCGGGGTCTGGCGCCGCTCACGACCACGGACCTTTCGGTCCGGTCGGGTTGCGGCCCCACGGATTGGCTTTCGGCTTGGCCGGTTTGGTCGGCGGCGTGGGTTGTGCTGCCTTGCCCCACGGGCCTTGCTCGACATCGGCCGGGAATTCTTCTGTTTGCTCTGGCGTCGGCGCCTGGCGCGGCGCCGGCTGGCGGCCTGCCATGTCGCGCGCCATCGCCTGCAGCGCGGCGATGCGGTTGTCGGTGTTCGGGTGGGTCGAAAACAGGCTGTCCATTCGCTCGCCGTGAAGGGGATTGATGATGAAGAGATGCGCGGTCGCGGGATTGCGTTCGGCATCCGGGTTGCGGATGCGTTCGGCGCCGCGGGCGATCTTGTCAAGCGCTGATGCCAGCCAAAGCGGATTTCCAACGATTTCGGCGCCGCGCCGGTCGGCTTCGTATTCGCGGGTGCGGCTGACCGCCATCTGCACGATCATGGCGGCGAAGGGCGCGACCAGCATCGCCACCAGCACGCCGACAAAGCCGAACGGGTTGTTGTTGTCGCGGCTGCCGCCGAAGAAGAAGGCGAAATTGCCGAGCATCGAGATGGCGCCGGCGAGTGTCGCGACAATGGTCATGGTCAGCGTGTCTCGATGCTGGATGTGGGCCAGCTCATGCGCCATGACTGCCGCCACCTCCTCATGCGACAGGCGCTCCAGCAGCCCGGTCGAGGCCGCGACCGCGGCGTTCTCGGGATTGCGGCCGGTGGCGAAGGCGTTCGGCTGCGGATTGTCGATCAGATAAGTCTTGGGCATCGGCAGGCCGGCCTGCTTGGCCAACGCCTCGACGATGGCGTGGAATTCGGGCGCGTTCTTCGCGTTGACCTCGACGGCGTGATTCATCGACAGCACCATCTTGTCGGCATTCCAGTAGCTGAACAGATTGGTGCCCGCGGCGACCAGGAAGGCGATCATCATGCCGCCGGTGCCGCCGATCAGAAAGCCGACGCCCATGAACAGCGCCGTCATCGCGGCCAGAAGCATGGTGGTGCGTAGCGTGCTCATCATCTGCTCCCTGTGCGGCCGTGGCAAAAAAAGGTCGATCGGGTGAACTCATGGCTATATGATGGGAAACGCCGCCCTTCGTTTCAATCCGCCCGGACTATCGCATGACCGACCAACCCAGCAAAGCCGATGCCGACCGGGAGAAGGACCTGACGCCGGCGGCCAGCCGGGCGCTGGCTGAAGCCGAGGCGCGCCGTGAAGCGTATCGCCAGAAGGAAGCTGCGCTGCCGAAGGAAATCGGCGGCCGCGGCGGCAAGGAACCCGGCCGCTACGGCGACTGGGAAGTGAAGGGACTGGCTAGCGATTTCTAGGGGTTCAGGAACGGAAGAACTGGGGAACTGGTGAACTGAAGAGTTGAAGAAAAAGGCGCATAGCAGTCCTCCAGTCCTCCAGTCCTCCAGTCCTCCAGTCCTCAGGCCGCGCTGCGCTGTGCCCCCAGCGTCATCCAGCCGCTGTCATCGATGGCGATGGAGACGGTTTCGTAGCCGCCAATCGAGTTGTGCTGAGTCGTCATTGGATGCTGGTGAGTGGCGCTGATCACCATCACCGACGCGCCCGCTGCTTCCGCCGCCGCGATACCGGCCGGTGCGTCCTCGAAGACCAGACAGTCGCCGATATCGACGCCGAGCCGTTTTGCCGCCAGCAGGAAACAGTCGGGCGCCGGCTTGCCGTGCGACACATCCTCGGCCGCGACCACCAAGGCGGGAACCGGGATGCCGGCGGCCCGCATGCGCAGCAGCGCCAACGGGCGCGGCGCCGAGGTGACGATCGCCCAGCGCTCTGGCGGCAAAGCGTTGAGGAACGGCACGGCGCCGGCGATCGGCAGCACGCCTTCGACATCGTCCGACTCGGCCTGCAACAGCACAAACGCCTCATGAACAGGGTCGACGCCGGGAAGCGCCAGCCTGGTGATGGTCTCGACCGCCCGCACGCCATGGATCGTCGGCAGGAAGGCTTCGACGTCGAGACCGTGCTTAAGCGCCCACGCCGCCCAGACGCGCTCGGCCGAGGCGATCGAATTGAGCACCGTGCCATCCATATCGAACAGGAACGCGGCGAATTTTCTGCCTGCAAACATCAGATTTTCCACGGGGTTAGGGATCGTTTCGGGAGGGTCGAAACATGTCGTGCGACCGTAACGTCGCCACGCCTGCCTGGGAAGCCGCGGGAGAGCCTTTTCGATAGTTCCAGGGAACCATGGTCCCGCCTCTGGCGTTTTGAGCATACTGTTTTCCACGGGATCGAAGGGGCAATCATTGTGCTGATCCGGCTCGGCTACGAAATCGCCATTGAATGCGTCGGCGCCACGCCGGTCATCTCGCTGCTTGATATCCACAGGGATCGTCAGGCCGACATCAAACGGCAGACGCGCGTGCTGACGTCGCCTTCAGTGCCGAGCAAGGTCTATCACGATCTGTTCGGCAATACCTGCCGCCGCTTCACCGTACCCGCCGGCAATTTCCGCATTCTCTATGACGCAGCCGTCGAAGACAGCGGCGAGCCTGACGCGGTCAACACGCTGGCCAGGGAAGTGCCGGTGGCGGAACTGCCGGACGATGTGCTCGGCTACCTCCTCGGCAGCCGCTATTGCGAGACCGATCATCTGAGCAGTCTGGCCTGGCAGCTTTTCGGCCATGTTCCCTCCGGCTGGGCGCGGGTGCAGGCGATCGTCGACTATGTCCACAACCGGCTGTCCTTCGGCTATGGCTATGCGCGGTCGACGCGCACCGCAGCCCAAGCGCATGAGGAGCAGGTTGGTGTATGCCGCGACTTCGCCCATCTGGCGATCACGCTCTGCCGCTGCATGAACATCCCGGCCCGCTATGTGAACGGTTATCTCGGCGACATCGGCGTACCGGCCGACCCGGCGCCGATGGACTTTTCGGCCTGGATGGAAGTGTTCCTCGACGGCAAATGGTACACGTTCGACCCGCGTCATAATCGTCCGAGGATAGGCCGCGTCGTCATCGCGCGCGGTCGTGATGCCACGGATGTGCCGCTGCTGCACAGCTTCGGCCCGCACCAACTTTCGCTGTTCAAGGTCTGGACCTATGAGCAGGAAGGCAATCTGTTCAACCCGCCCTATCACGGCGTCGACAAGACCGTCAGTGCGCGGATGCTGGCGTGACCGGATTCTGATTCGCTTCGACACACAATCCGGAAATGGAAAAGGCCGCCGCTTCTTGACGAAGCCGGCGGCCTTCCGTGTTTCCGTCCGTGGCGCGGCCAATGGCGGCGACCGAGGTCACCCGCCGCGCTTATCGCGCCTTAACGGGAAGACTGCTTCCCGAAAGTGCAATCCGCTGAGGCCACGTTCTGGAAAACGAAATCACTCGACATCGGATCACCTCCTTTCGATTTGTTGAACACGTACAGATGATGGGGTGCGTTGCAGCAAAAAACAAGATGCCGATTTGAAATAGCTGGCGAGCCGCCTTTTGCGCCGGGTTGCGAAGAGCCGCGAGGGCGGGCAAAATCCATGCAAGGTGGATTGTCAGGACTCGGGAGGATTGCCATGGAGGCAGCCGAGAAGGCCGCGCGCATCGTGCGAACGGTGATCGAAACGCTGAAGCCGGGTTTTGCGGTCAAGCTGTGGACCGGCGAGCGGATCGGTCCCGCCACCGGGCCCGTGCTCACCATCAACGACCAGGACATCGTCTGGCAGGTGGTAAAGCGGCCATCACTGTCGACGCTGATCGAGATGTGGATTTCCAAGACGATAGACATCGAAGACGGGACGATTTTCGATTTTTATGCACTGCCGTCGCAAGGCAAGCTCAGGACCAAGCTCAAGTCGCTGCCGAAGCTGGCGATCCTGCGCGACCTGCCGGCGGTGCTCCTGTCACGCAAGCAGATGAGTGCACGCACCGATCTGTCGGGTCGCAACCCCTATGTCAGCGGGTCGAGCCAAGAGGCGATCCAGCATCACTACGACATTTCGAACGCCTTTTACCGGCTCTTCCTCGACGAGCGCATGGTCTACAGCTGCGGCTACTTTAAGGATTTCGCCGATGGCATCGACCAGGCGCAGGCCGACAAGCTCGACCATATCTGCCGCAAGCTGCGGCTGAAGCCGGGCGAAAAGCTGCTCGACATCGGCTGCGGCTGGGGCGCCATGCTGATCCATGCGGCCAAAAATTATGGCGTCGTCGGCCATGGCGTGTCGCTGTCGCAGGCGCAGACCGATCTCGCCCGCGAGCGCATCCGCGCCGAAGGGCTGCAGGACCGCATCACCATCGAGATCAAATCCTATGCGGAACTCAAAGGCTCCTTCGACAAGATATCGTCGATCGGCATGTTCGAGCATCTCGGCCTCGCCAACCACGCCACCTATTTCAAGACCATCCATCGCTTGCTGAAGCCCGGCGGCATCTATCTGCACCACGCCATCACCAGGCGCAGCAAGGGCGACTTGAAGAAAACCTTGCGCAAGGGGCCGGAGTTCAAGGCGCTGCTCAAATACATTTTCCCCGGCGGGGAACTCGACACGATCGGCATGACGCTGGGCAATCTGGAGGCGCATGGCTTCCTGGTCTACGACGTTGAGAATCTGCGCGAGCACTATGCGCGCACCTGCCGGCTGTGGGCCGAGCGGCTGCAGGCTCGCTTCGACGAGGCGGTCGCCGAAGTCGGCGAGGCCAAGGCACGGCTGTGGCTGCTTTATCTCACCGGCTGCTCGATCACCTTCGAGCGCGCCTCGGCGCAGATTTTTCAGACCGTCGTCACCAAACGCGCACGCGGCCCGAGCGGGCTGCCGCCGACACGGGCGGATCTGTATCGGTAGAGATAGGATTCGGGGCCGAACCCCACGCTTTCCAAGGTCTGCGATTCGCTGCCTCGCGGTAGAGGCCTACACGAACCGCATCGGCGCGCCGATCTCGACACGGGCAGGCCTGTCCACAGTGCAATAGACGCCAAGATTGTGCGCGTTGTGGCGGACCAGATTGCGCAGGATGCCGGGATCGTGGTCGAAGCCGTCCTGGCTGATGATGGTGAAGCCGCAGCGGCGGCAGGCCTCCGAGACGGTCACCAGCAGGTCGCCGATTGCGAGCTTGCGGCCAATCCATTCGGTTTCGGGGAACGAGCCTTCGACCGCTTCCATGTCGATAACGATGTTGGGGCGGAAGCGGCGCGGATCGGGAATGCCTTCAGGGTGCAGCGCCTTGAGCCGCGCCAGCGATGCGGTGGTCAAGAGATGGATCGGCGCTTTGCGGTAGCGCGCCGCGGTGAGCGGGCCGGTGTAGCCGGGGGCGTTGTCCTGGCTGAACGGCCGGATCGAGGCGGCGAAGCCGAGATAGGCCGAGATGGCTTGGTCGCATTCCGCACCCGGCACTGCCAGCCAGTCGCCGTCGGGAACGGCGATCTCCAGTTCGCGACCGTTGGTGAGCCGGGTGCGGATGCGCGGCACCTTGTGCCACTTGGCGTCGCGGTCGGGCCGCGCGATCTCATTGTCCGAGACATCGACAAGGCCGAACAGCCGGTCGCCGTCGATGGTTTCAAGGCCGACCGAAATGGCGTCCTGGCGTTCGCCGGCAAACGAACTTGCGGGGTAACGCCAGAGCTCCGTGACTGCGCCCAGTGCAGCCATGAAATCCCCTCAGCCCTTCTTGTTCTGGCGGTTGGCGATCAGATCATCGACCACGGCCGGATCGGCCAGTGTCGAGGTATCGCCGAGTGCGGAAAAATCGTCCTCGGCGATCTTGCGCAGGATACGGCGCATGATCTTGCCGGAGCGGGTTTTCGGCAGTCCGGGCGCGAACTGCAGCTTGTCGGGCGAGGCGATGGCGCCGATCTCCTTGCGGACATGGGCCACGAGCTCCTTGCGCAGTTCCTCGCTCGGCTCCACGCCTTTCATCAAGGTAACGTAGCTGTAGATGCCCTGGCCCTTGATGTCGTGGGGATAGCCGACGACAGCTGCTTCCGACACCTTCTCATGGCTGACGAGCGCCGATTCGACCTCGGCCGTTCCCATGCGGTGGCCGGAAACGTTGATGACGTCGTCAACGCGGCCGGTGATCCAGTAATAGCCATCGGCGTCGCGGCGACAGCCGTCTCCGGTGAAGTATTTGCCCTTGTAGGTGGAGAAATAGGTCTGCACGAAGCGGTCGTGATCGCCATAGACGGTGCGCATCTGGCCGGGCCAGGAATCGGCAATGCAGAGATTGCCGTCGGCCGCCCCTTCCAGCACCTTGCCTTCGCCGTCGACCAGCTGCGGCTTGATGCCGAAGAAGGGCCGCGTCGCCGAACCGGCCTTGAGGTCGGTGGCGCCGGGCAGCGGCGTGATCAGAATGCCGCCGGTCTCGGTCTGCCACCATGTGTCGACGATCGGCACCTTGCCGTTGCCGACGATGTTGAAATACCACTCCCAAGCTTCCGGATTGATCGGTTCGCCGACCGAGCCCAGCACGCGCAGCGACTTGCGCGAGGTCTTCTTCACCGGTTCGTCGCCGGCGCCCATCAGCGCGCGCAGTGCCGTCGGCGCGGTGTAGAAGATGTTGACCTTGTGCTTGTCGATGACTTCCCAGAAGCGCGACTGCGAGGGGTAGTTCGGCACGCCCTCGAACATCAGCGTGGTGGCGCCGTTGGCGAGCGGGCCATAGACGATATAGCTGTGGCCGGTGACCCAACCGACATCGGCGGTGCACCAGTAGATATCGCCGTCATGGTAGTCGAAGACATATTGGTGGGTCATCGAGACATAGACGAGATAGCCGGCGGTGGTGTGCAGCACGCCCTTCGGCTTGCCGGTCGAACCTGAGGTATAGAGGATGAACAGCGGATCCTCGGCCTTCATCTTCTCCGGCTTGCAGTCGCCCTTCACCGTGGCGATCTCGTCATGGTACCAGATGTCGCGTCCCTGGACCCAGCCGGTCTTGCCGCCGGTGCGGCGAACGACGACCACCTTATCGACCTTGGTGCCGGCCTTGGCGGCGATTTCGATCGCTCTGTCGGTGTTTTCCTTCAGCGGGATCGGCTTGCCGCCGCGCAGGCCTTCGTCGGCGGTGATGACGAAGGTCGACTTGCAGTCATCGATGCGGCCGGCCAGCGCGTCCGGTGAAAAGCCGCCGAAGACGATCGAGTGGATGGCGCCGATGCGGGTGCAAGCCAGCATCGCGTAGGCCGCTTCCGGGATCATCGGCATGTAGATGGTGACGCGGTCGCCCTTCCTGACGCCGTGCTTCTTCATCACATTGGCGAGCCGGCAGACATGCTCGTAGAGCTCGTTATAGGTGATCTTCTTGTCGTCGTAGGGATTGTCGCCTTCCCAGATGATGGCTGTCTGGTTGCCGCGCTTCTTCAAATGGCGGTCGATGCAGTTGTAGGAGACGTTGGTTTCGCCGTCCTCGAACCATTTGATCGAGACCTTGCCCTCGAAGGAGGTGTTCTTGACCTTGCTGAACGGCTTGAACCAGTCGATGCGCTTGCCGTGCTTGCCCCAGAACTTGTCCGGATTCTTCACGCTGTCGGCATACCATTTGAGGTAGGTGTCGTTGTCGATCAGCGCATTCTTCTTCCACGCCGGCTGGACGCGGTGGATCTTCACCTCGGACATGTCTTCACTTTCCTCCCAAACCACCCCGCCGGCTTGACCACAGCCAGGATCACGGCGACGCAGCCGCGAATTCGGCGGCATTATTAACAGTTCCGCGCTGACGGCAACATTAGACGTTGGATTCGCGTGGCGGGATGCCGCAGCTCCCGTTTCGGTTGTATCAGCACTCGGCAGCGGTCGCTGCTAACTGCATGTTTTCGTGCATAAAACCCGACTGGGATCAGGAAAATCATAGACAGTTAAGGAACGGCGCGCACAATTCGGTGTTGGGAGGAATGGAGAATCAACTAGGCCAAGGGGCTGTCATGCGCGATCATTCCGAAATGGACCTGATGCTCAAGGGGTATGGCCTGACCACGGCCAAGATTCTGTACCATTTTCCCGACCACCCGCATCTGCTGCAGAGCTTCATCTGGCAGGATTACGATCTGGCGCCGAAGTTTCCGGTGCTGATCAAGTTCATCGAGTTCTGGAAGGCCAGGCTCGACGGGCCGCTGCATTCGATCAGCTACACGCACCAGAAGCTGATCGCGCCGAACGAATGGCGGAAGGTGGATGGGGAGTTCGTGCTGCACTGAGCGGCAGTATAGCTGATCTCCCCCGCAAGGGGGGAGATTGGCAGCTTCAACGTCGGCGATCACACCGCAGGCGGGTTCAGCCGGGCGAAACCTTCCTGGCGGTGATAGGGGAAGTACGGGTAGGGCGCGGCCACTTCGCTTGCCTTGTCGAGCTTTTTGACCTGCTCCGGCGTCAACGCCCAGCCGACGGCGCCGAGGTTCTGGCGCAGCTGTTCCTCGTTGCGGGCGCCGATGATGACCGAGGACACGGTCGGGCGCCGCAACAGCCAGTTGATGGCGATCTGCGGCACGGTCTTGCCGGTCTCTTCAGCCATCGCATCAAGCGCATCCATGACCCGGTAGAGATGTTCGTCCGCGACCGGCGGGCCGAAATCGGCGGTGTCGTGCAGCCGGCTCTTTTCCGGCAGGGGCTGGCCGCGGCGGATCTTGCCGGTCAGGCGGCCCCAGCCGAGCGGGCTCCACACCAGCGCGCCGATGCCCTGGTCGATACCGAGCGGCATCAGCTCCCATTCATAGTCGCGACCGACCAGCGAGTAGTAGACCTGATGCGCGGCGTAGCGCGGATAAGCATGCTTGTCAGCTTCCGCCAGCGATTTCATCACCTGCCAGCCGGAGAAGTTGGAGACGCCGACATAGCGCAGCTTGCCGGCGCGCACGAGGTCGTCCAGCGTCGACAACACCTCCTCGATCGGCGTGCCGGCATCGAAGGCGTGCAGCTGCAACAGGTCGATGTAATCGGTGCCCATGCGCTTCAGGGCGGCGTCGACGGCTTTGATCAGCCGCGAGCGCGACGAGCCGTAGTCGGCCGGTCTGTCGCCCATCGGCAGCGAAGTCTTGGTCGAGATCAGCACCGCGTCGCGGCGGCCTTTGATGGCTTCGCCAAGCACTTCCTCGGAGGCGCCGTTCGAATAGACATCGGCGGTGTCGAACAGATTGACGCCGGCCTCGAGGCAGATGTCGATCAGCCGCCGCGCTTCCTTGGCATCGCTGTTGCCCCAGGCCCCGAACAGCGGCCCGGAGCCGCCGAAAGTGCCGGCGCCGAAAGAGAGTGCGGGCACTTTCAGGCCCGATGCGCCGAGACGTCGATAATCCATTTTATGCTCCTTGATGATGTCGAAGAAGGATTGCGCGTGATGCTCATGACTGGGCGCAGACCGGCACCCCGATTGTGGGGGCGCGATCGAGGCGCAGCGCCAGGGCAGCGACGCCAAGAGCCGCGACCGGCAGCAAAGCGGCGATCCAGGTTAGTGAGCCGAGGCCGAGGTCATGGGCAATCACCGCGCCGCCAAGCCAAGCGCCGGCGGCATTGCCGAGGTTGAAGGCGGCGATGTTGAAGGACGAGGCGAGGCTCTGGCCCGCGCCGCCTTGCGCCTTTTCCAGCACCCACATCTGCAGCGGCGCCACGGTGGCGAAGGCGGCGGCACCAAGCAGGCCGACATAGGTGACGGCCAGGATTTGGCTGTGGACGGCGAAGGTCATTGTGGCCAGCACCAACGCCAGCACCACGAGGCTGCCGAGCACCGCCGGCACCAACCAGCGGTCGGCGACCTTGCCGCCAAGCAGATTGCCGGCGATAAGACCGCCGCCGAAGACGAGCAGGATCGGCGACACGGCGGCTTCCCCAAAACCGGTGATCTCGGTGAGCAGCGGGGCGATGTAGGTGAAGACGGCGAAGACGCCGGCATAGCCGAGCACGGTGGTGGCGAGGCCGAGCAGCACCGGCGTGCGGCGCAGCACGGCGAGGTCGGCGCGCAGATTGGTCTTCTCGGGCGCTTCCTTGCTGCGCGGCACCAGAAGCAGGATGACGGCAAAGGCTGCCAAGCCGACCAGGGTTACCGCCCAGAAGGTGGCGCGCCAGCCGAAGGCCTGGCCTAGCCAGGTGCCGAAGGGCACGCCGAGGATGTTGGCGATAGTCAGTCCGGTGAACATCAGCGCGATCGCCGAGGCTTTCTTGTTGGGCGCGACCAGGCCGGTGGCGACCACCGAGCCGACGCCAAAGAAAGTGCCATGGGCAAAGGCGGTGATGATGCGGGCGCCCATCAGCGTCCAGTAGTCGGGGGCGATCGCACAGGCGAGGTTGCCGAGCGTGAAGATCGCCATAAGGGCCAGAAGGACGGTCTTGCGGGGCCAGTTGCCGGTGGCGATGGTCAAAAGCGGCGCGCCGATGACGACGCCCAACGCGTAGCCCGAAATCAACTGGCCGGCGGCCGAGATCGAGACTCCGAGATCTTTGCTGACATCGATCAGCAGCCCCATGATGACGAATTCGGTGACGCCGATGCCGAAGGCGCCGGCAGCGAGGGCGTAGAGAGCAAGAGGCATGGCGGTTTCCAGTTCGAACTCGAATGAACGCGCTGTCCAGATCCGCGCCCCGACCGCAGAGATCGTGTTGCCATGCCTTGTGAACCAGACTTGCCTTGGGCATATTTCCTGTGAAATAGATTCACAGATGGCCAGACCCGACATCAACCGTTCCGGCGAGATCGAAGTGTTCGTCCGCGTCGTCGAGGCGAGCAGCTTCTCGGCTGCGGCTCGTTCGCTGCGTATGACACCGTCGGCGGTGAGCAAGCTGATCGCGCGACTGGAGGCAAGGCTCGGCGCGCGGCTGGTCACCCGCTCGACGCGCAAGCTGCAGCTGACGCCGGAAGGGACGGCGTTCTATGACAGCGGGGTGCGCATCTTGGCCGATATGGCGGCGGCCGAGCGCGAGGCGGCCGTGGGTGCCGCGCCGCGCGGACGGCTGCGCGTCAACTCCTATGTGCCCTTCGGGGTGCATCGGCTGATCCCGCTGCTGCCTGATTTCCTCGAACGCTATCCCGAGATTTCGGTCGATCTGGTGCTGACCGACAGCGTCATCGATTTGATGGCTGAGCGTGCCGACGTCGCCATCCGCGCCGGGCCGCTCGGCGAATCGCGGCTGGTGGCGCGCAAGCTCGGGCAAACCCGGATGACGGTCGTTGCCGCACCGTCCTATCTCAAGACACATGGCACACCGCTGATTCCAGCCGATCTCAGCCGGCACAATCGCATGGCTTTCGGCTTTGTCCGGCATGTCGATGGCTGGCAGTTTGTCGACGCAGCTGACAATGCCATCACGGTTCCCATCGTGGGAAACACGCTGGTCGGCGATGGCGAGTCGATGCGGTTGATGGCGGTCGGCGGCGCCGGCATCGCCCGGCTGGCACACTGGCATGTGGCCGATGACATCGCGGCGGGGCGGCTGACGGCGCTGCTGGAGGATTTCAATCCGGGCGACGAGGAGCCTACCCACGCCGTCTATGTCGGCCAGGGCCGGCATTTGCCCGCACGGGTGCGGGCGTTTCTCGACTTTCTGGTCGAGAGCGTGCGGATGAGCTGAAAAGACGTTGGGGAGCCAGATGACCCCCCAAGCATCAGGCGACAGCGATGACTATTTCTTCGGGGTGAACGGCGCCGGGCGGCGACCGGCGCCCTGACGCTCCAGCATCCAGCCGGGATATTCGGCCGGCAGCGCACTGACCTCATCCAGTCTGGCGAGATCGTCGGCGTCGAGCTTCACCTCGGCCGCGGCAAGGTTCTGCTCGAGCTGCTCCATGCGGCTGGCGCCGATGATGACGCTCATGACGAAAGGTTTGGCCAGGACATAGCCGAGCGCCACCGTGGCGACGCTGACGCCGTGCTTCTGGGCGATCTCGCGCATCACGGCGACAGCCTCCCAGGCTCGGTCCTCATCGACCGGCGGGAAGTTGAAGGCGGCGCGGCGGCCTTCGCCATTGCCGGGCGCGCCGGGGCCGTATTTGCCCGACAGCAGGCCGCCGGCCATTGGCGACCAGACCATCAGGCCGAGCTTTTCCTCGTGGATGAGCGGCACGATCTCGCGCTCGAGGTCGCGGCCGGCGATCGAGTAATAGGACTGGATGGTCTCGAAGCGGGAAAATCCCTTGCGCTCGGCAACGCCCAGCGCCTTGGCGATGCGCCAGGCCGCCCAGTTGGAGACGCCGACATAGCGGACCTTACCGCTGGCAACGAGATCGTCGAGCGCCCGCAGCGTCTCGTCGATGGGGGTCACCGTATCGGTGCCGTGCAGCTGGTAGAGATCGATATGGTCGAGCTGCAGCCGTTCCAGGCTGCCCTCGACCGAATCCATGATGTGGCCGCGCGAAGAGCCGCGCTCGTTCGGGCCCTGGCCCATGGCGCCATGCACCTTGGTGGCAATGACGACGTCCGAGCGCTTGACGCCAAGATCCTTGAGCGACTGGCCAAGCAGGCGTTCGGACTGGCCGAATGAATAGACGTCGGCCGTGTCGAAGAAATTGACGCCGGCGGCGATGGAACGGGCAACGATGTCGTTGACGCCCTTCTGGTCGAGGCTGGCGATCAGGCCCCATTGGGCATTCTCGCCGGCGGCGCCGAAGGTCATGGTGCCGAGGCACAGTTCGGAGACGAACATCCCCGTATTTCCGAGTTGATTGTAGCGCATGGTGGCTCCAGCAGATTGGTGATGACGCCAAGCAAATAGGAACGGCGCGTTTCGTTTCCAGTCGTGGCGCAATCGACCTAGCGCAGTTGGCTCATAGAGCCCGTCAACCGTCGCGAGATCTTCATGCCGAAAAACCTATCAGAATTCCACGGGTCGGATCATCGTCTTTGAGCGGCGGTTGACCTCCTCGTCGAAATCGTCGTCCCACGCGGGACCGGAGAGAAGATATTCGGCAAGCGAAGGCTTTGCGCCGATCAGTTGGTCATAGTCATCAGGAGATAATACGACGGCAGCCGGCTTTCCGCGCAAGGTGATGGTTTGCGCCCCTTCTTCGTGCGCCTGTCGTACAAGCTTCGAAAGATTGTTTCTCGCGTCCCTGAGGTGCCAGTCCAAGAAGAATAGTCCTCGCTAACTCGCCGGATGTGCTCGAAACATTAGCTCGAATAGCCGAGGAACGACAGGTGTCTCACGAAGCCGAAGGCTACCGGCTTCCAAAAATCGCTGACCCGACCCGAACGCTGGTGGCGCCGAAGGCTATGGCGGTCTCGAAGTCGCCGGACATGCCCATCGACAGTTTTGCCACGCCGGCCTCCATGCCGAGCTTTTCCAGCAGGGCGAAATGCGGGCCGGGGTTTTCGTCGGCCGGCGGGATGCACATCAGGCCTTCGATGGCGAGGCCATGGACATCGCGGCAGCGGGCGACGAAGGCGACGGCGTCGCGCGGCTCGATGCCGGCCTTCTGCGGCTCCGAGCCGGTATTGACCTGGACGTAGAGTTTCGGCGTGCGGCCCTGGCGCACGATTTCCTTGGCGAGTTCGGCGGCGATCTTTTCGCGGTCGACGGTCTCGATGACGTCGGCGAGAGCGACGGCTTCCCTCGCCTTGTTCGACTGCAGCGGGCCGATCAGATGCAGTTCGATATCAGGGAATTCCGCTTTCAAGGCCGGCCATTTGCCTTGCGCTTCCTGCACGCGGTTTTCGCCGAAGACGCGCTGGCCAGCCTCGATGACCGGGCGGATGACGTCGGCCTCAAAAGTCTTCGACACCGCAACCAGCGTCACCGAACCGGCGTCGCGGCCGGCCTCGCGCTCGGCGGCAGCGATCCTCGTCTTGACGGCGAAAAACTGTTCGACGGCGCTGGCCATGTCCATATCCTGCCTGTCTTTAATCGTCTTGGCCGGCTCGCCGCAGTTGACGGGTCCGGCAATCCATGGTGAACACCGCGACGACATTTACCTTGGCCACCGGGCCTTGTCCGGCGGTCTGCGCCTGCTTTTAAGTGAAAATCATCCGATGGCAACCGAACGATACAATCCGCGCGCGTCAGAGCCCAAATGGCAGAAGGCCTGGGCCGAAAAGAAGCTGTTCGAAGCGCATAACAACGATCCAAAGCCGAAATACTACGTGCTGGAGATGTTCCCCTATCCCTCGGGGAAGATCCATATCGGCCACACCCGCAACTACACGATGGGCGATGTGGTGGCGCGCTACAAGCGGGCCAAGGGCTTCAACGTGCTGCACCCGATGGGCTGGGACGCTTTCGGCATGCCGGCCGAAAACGCGGCGATGCAGAACAAGGTCCATCCCAAGGAATGGACCTACGCCAACATCGCCGCCATGCGCGAGCAGCTCAAGATGATGGGCCTGTCGCTGGACTGGGCGCGCGAGTTCGCCACCTGCGACGTCGACTATTACCACCGCCAGCAGATGCTGTTCCTCGACTTCGTCGAAAAGGGGCTGGTGACGCGCAAATCCTCCAAGGTCAACTGGGACCCGGAGGATATGACGGTGCTCGCCAACGAGCAGGTCATCGACGGGCGCGGCTGGCGCTCGGGCGCGCTGGTCGAACAGCGTGAGTTGACGCAGTGGTTCTTCAAGATCACCGATTACGCGCAGGACTTGCTGGATTCGCTGAACGGTCTCGGCGAGTGGCCGGAAAAGGTCAAGCTGATGCAGCAGAACTGGATCGGCCGCTCGGAAGGGCTGCTGATCCGCTGGCCGCTGGCAGAGCCAAGTTCTAGCAAGATTGGTGGCGACACGAGCGAGCTGGAAGTCTACACGACCAGGCCCGACACCATTTTCGGCGCCTCCTTCATGGCGGTCGCCGCCGATCATCCGCTGGCCAGGAAGGCCGCCGAGAGCAATGTCGAACTGGCCAAGTTCATCGAAGAAATCAGACATATGGGCACGTCGGTGGCCGCACTGGAGACGGCCGAGAAGAAAGGTTTCGACACCGGCATCCGCGTCGTGCATCCGTTCGACGACTCGTGGACCCTGCCGGTCTACGTCGCGAATTTCGTTTTGATGGAATACGGCACCGGCGCCATATTCGGCTGCCCGTCGGGCGACCAGCGCGACCTCGATTTCGCCAACAGATACGGCCTGCCGGTGATCCCGGTGGTGATGCCGGAAGATGCCGACGCCAAAACCTTCCAGGTCACGGAAGACGCCTATGTCGATGACGGCGTGATGATCAATTCGCGTTTCCTCGACGGCATGAAGCCGGAGCAGGCGTTCGACGAGGTGGCAAAGCTCCTGGAGCAGAAAACCATAGGCGGGCGGCCAATGGCGGAGCGCAAGGTGAACTTCCGCTTGCGCGACTGGGGCATTTCGCGCCAGCGCTACTGGGGCTGTCCGATCCCCATGATCCATTGCGAGGATTGCGGCGTCGTTCCGGTGCCGAAAGCCGACCTGCCGGTCAAGCTGCCCGACGACATCGAGTTCGACCGTCCCGGCAATCCGCTCGACCGCCACCCGACCTGGCGGCATGTGAAGTGTCCGCAATGCGGCAAGGATGCGCGCCGCGAGACCGACACGATGGACACGTTCGTCGATTCGTCCTGGTATTTCGCGCGCTTTACAGCGCCCTGGGCCAATGAGCCGACGGAGCCGAAGGCTGCCGATGACTGGCTGGCCGTCGACCAGTATATTGGCGGCATCGAGCACGCGATCCTCCATCTGCTCTATTCGCGCTTCTTCACCCGCGCCATGCGCGCGACCGGGCATCTCGACCTGGCCGAGCCGTTCAAGGGCCTGTTCACGCAAGGCATGGTGGTGCATGAGACCTACCGCGTCGGCGGTGCGTCGAGCAATGGCCGCTGGCTGTCGCCGGCTGAGGTCAGGATCGAGGATGTCGGCGGCAAGCGCCGCGCCATCGAGATCGCCACCGGCGAAGAGGCGGCGATCGGCTCACTCGAAAAGATGTCGAAGTCGAAGAAGAATACGGTAAGCCCGGAAGACATCACCGATGGCTACGGCGCCGACACTGCGCGCTGGTTCATGCTGTCGGATTCGCCGCCCGAGCGCGACGTCGAATGGACCGACGACGGCGCGGCCGGCGCGCACCGCTTCATCCAGCGCATCTGGCGCCTGGTGTCGATCGCCGCCGAGACGCTCGACGGTGTCAAGCCGCAGGCGGCGAAGGAGGGCGAGGCGGGTGCCGTTTCCAAGGCCGCGAACAAGATCCTGAAGGCCATCGGCGAGGATATCGAGAAGCTCGGCTTCAACCGCGCCATCGCCCGCATCTACGAACTGGCCAATGCCTTGACCGCGCCGCTCAACGACGTCGCCGAGGGCAAGGCCGACGCGGCGCTGAAAGGCGCCTGCCGCGAGGCGGTGGAGATTCTTGTGCATGTGGTCGCGCCGGTCATGCCGCATTTGGCCGAAGAGTGCTGGCACACGCTGGGCGGCACCGATCTGGTCGCCGAACGGCCATGGCCGGTCTATGATCCGGCGCTGGTCGTCGACAACGAGATCGTGCTGCCGGTCCAGGTCAACGGCAAGAAGCGCGGCGATTTGACAATTGCCCGCGACGCGGACCAAGGTGCGGTCGAAAAAGCGGTTCTGGCTCTCGACTTCGTGCAGAAAGCGCTGGAAGGTAAGGCGCCCCGCAAGGTGATCATCGTGCCGCAGAGGATCGTCAATGTCGTTGCTTGACCTCAGAAGGATGGGGCCCGATCTGGAAAAGACGACGCGCTTGCTGCGCCGCGCAGCGCTGTACGGCATGGTCGCTTCGATGGCGCTGGTTTCGGCCTGTACGGTCAGGCCGCTCTATTCCAGCGCGCCGTTGACGGCCGGCTCGACGCTCAGCGCTTCAGCGGAACTGGCGTCGGTCGCGGTCAAGCCGGTCAAGACCCGCTACGCCCAGCAGGTCCGCAGCAATCTGATATTTGCCTTTGGTCAAGGCGCCGGCGAGCCGCCGGCGCCGGTCTACATGCTCGATCTCGGCGTCACCGAACTGGTCGAATCGGCCGCGGTGGTGCAGATCCAGACCGACGAAGACGAGCCGACGGCAGGCACGGTGACGCTGACCGCAAACTATGTGCTGACCGATGCCAGGACCGGCGTGGTGATCGCAACCGGCAAACGGTCGATCCCATCATCCTTCGACAAGCCGACGCAGGAGTTCGCCTCCTACCGGGCGCAGCTCGACGCCGAGAACCGCGCCGCGCGTGAACTGGCTGAAATGGTGAGCCTGTCGGTCGCCCAGGACTTGGTCAGGCACGGCAAGAAGGCCTGAGCATTCCCTGGCGCTGCCAACTAGACTTTTAGCAGTCCGCAACAAAAAGGCCGGTTTCCCGGCCTTTTTTCGTTTGTATCGAACCGATCTCAGCCGATCTTCTGGCCGGTCTTGGCCCAGTCGGCAGCGAACTGATCCAGGCCCTTGTCGGTCAACGGGTGCTTGACCAGCGCCTTCAGCGTCGCGGCCGGCGCGGTAACGACATCGGCGCCGATCAGGGCTGCCTGCTTGACGTGGTTCACGGTGCGAACCGAAGCGACGAGGATCTCGGTGTCGAAATCGTAATTGTCGTAGATCTGCCGGATCTCCTGGATCAGTTCCATGCCGTCCGCGCCGGTATCGTCGACGCGGCCGACGAAGGGCGAGATGAACGAGGCGCCGGCCTTGGCCGCCAGCAGCGCCTGGTTGGCCGAGAAGCACAGCGTTACATTGACCATGCGGTTCATCTCGGTGCGGATCGTCTTGCAGGCGCGCAGGCCGTCGAGCGTCAGCGGCACCTTGATGCAGACATTGTCGGCGATCTTGGCCAGGATGTTGGCCTCGGCCATCATGTCCTTGTATTCGATCGCAACGACCTCGGCCGAAACCGGGCCCTTGACGATGTCGCAGATCTGCTTGGTGACCTCGGCGATCTTGCCGCCGGATTTCAGGATCAGCGAGGGATTGGTGGTCACGCCGTCGAGCAGCCCCAGGTCGTTCAGTTCCTTGATGTCCTTGATGTCAGCGGTGTCGACAAAAAATTTCATGGGGGTCTCCTGAAAGATTTCCATGTGCATGCCATGCACATTCCGGGTTGCCCTTTGATCTAGACCAAAGTCGGGGCAAGGTCACGCCCGATGATCGAAGATTCGCCCTTTGTCGCAGCCGCGCCGGTGCTGGTGCCGATGCCGGCCGAACGGCCCTACACCTACGCTGTGCCTGCCGGCGTGCGCGTGGTGCCGGGCTCGATCGTGCGCGTGCCGCTCGGTCCGCGCCAGGTTGCCGGCATCGTCTGGGATGGTGCGGTCGAGAATATCGACGCCAAAAAGCTGCGCCCGATCGAACAGGTCTTCGACTGCCCGCCGATCGACCGCGGCATGCGCCGCTTCGTCGACTGGGTGGCGCAGTACACGCTGTCGCCGCCCGGCATGGTGGCGCGCATGCTGTTGCGCGCGCCGGAGGCGTTCGATCCCGAACCATGGATCGAGGGCCTGCAGCGGACCCTCGTCATGCCCGACCGGATGACGGATGCCAGGACGCGCGTGCTGGAGACGGCGGAAGGGGGGCTTGCCTGGACGCGATCCGGCCTGGCGCACGCGGCGGGCGTGTCGTCGACGGTGGTCGAGGGACTCAAGGCGCAAGGCGTGTTCGAGACGGTGATGATCCCGCCTCGACCGGTGGTCGCCGCGCCCGATCCCTCCTACGCCATGCCGGAGCTGATGCCGGACCAGGCAGACGCGGCCGCCATGCTGCGCGCCAATGTCGCGGCCGCTGCTTTCAACGTCACGCTGCTCGACGGCGTCACCGGCTCGGGCAAGACGGAAGTTTATTTCGAGGCGGTGGCGGCAGCCCTCGACCAGGGCAGGCAGGTGTTGATCCTGCTGCCGGAGATCGCGCTGACGCATGCCTTCCTCGAACGCTTCCAGCAGCGTTTCGGCGCCAAGCCGGCGGAATGGCATTCCGACCTGCCGCCCCGAATGCGCGAAAAGGTCTGGCGACAGGTGGCGGAAGGCGGCGTGCGCGTCGTTGCCGGGGCGCGTTCGGCGCTGTTCCTGCCGTTCCGCGAGCTCGGGCTGATCGTCGTCGACGAGGAGCACGACCCCGCCTACAAGCAGGAGGATCGCGTCTTCTACAATGCGCGCGACATGGCGGTGGTGCGCGGCCATATCAGCGGCTTCCCGGTGGTGCTGGCGTCGGCGACGCCATCGGTCGAAAGCCGGGTCAATGCGCAGCAGGGCCGCTACAGCAGGGCGGTGCTGTCGGCGCGCTTTGCCGAAGCCGCGCTTCCCGATCTCAAGACGATCGACATGCGGCGCGCGCCGCCGGCCCGCGGCGGCTTTCTGTCGCCGCTGCTGATCGACCAGATGCAACGTACGCTGGAGAAGAAGGAGCAGTCGCTGCTGTTCCTCAACCGGCGCGGCTATGCGCCGCTGACGCTGTGCCGTGTCTGCGGCCACCGCTTCGGCTGCCCGGTTTGTTCGGCCTGGCTGGTCGAGCACCGCTTTCGCGGCCAACTCGTCTGCCATCATTGCGGGCACAATGAGAAGCGGCCGGAGGCTTGCCCGGAATGCGGCACGCTCGACCATCTGGTCGCCTGCGGGCCTGGCGTCGAGCGGATAGCTGAAGAAGTCGTGGCGCATTTCCCCGACGCGCGCACGATCGTCCTGTCATCCGATTTGATGGGTGGAGTGCGCCGGCTGCGGCTGGAGCTCGAGGCCATTGCCAATGGCGAGGCCGACATCGTCATCGGCACGCAGCTGGTCGCCAAGGGCCATAACTTTCCCAACATGACGCTGGTCGGTGTCGTCGATGCCGATCTCGGCCTCGCCAATGGCGATCCCCGCGCCGCTGAGCGCACCTTCCAGTTGCTCAGCCAGGTGACCGGCCGCGCCGGCCGCACCGGCAAGAAGAGCCTCGGCCTGCTGCAGACTTTCCAGCCGGACCATCCGGTGATGCGGGCGATCGTCTCGGGCGATGCCGAGGCCTTTTACGAACGCGAGATCACTGAGCGCGAACGGGCAGCCCTGCCGCCCTTCGGCAGGCTTGCCGGCGTCATCGTCAGTGCGGTGACGCGGGCCGAGGCCGAAGGCCACGCGCGCGGCCTGCGCCGTGCAGCACCCCAGGCCAGCGACCTGTTCGTGCTCGGTCCGGCCGAGGCGCCGCTGTCGCTGCTCGGTGGGCGCCATCGTTTCCGTTTGCTGATCCAGGGTGAAAAGCGCGCCGACATCCAAGGCTTCATCCGCACCATGCTGGCCGAAGGGCCGAAGCAGCGCGGCTCGGTCCGCGTGCAGGTCGACATCGATCCGCAGAGCTTCTTGTAAGCACAAAGGCTGACGCCGCCGCCGGCCGCCCGTAAGCCGTTTGTCAAGAAAACTCAGCATCTTAGTGCCGGCTAAAATGCGCGCCGTTCATGTACCCGGCTCTCATCCGTTCGCTGACTAATCCTGATTTGAAAAGCCACAAAATAAATGTTGACTCGTTTTATCATGAATTATAACTGGGCCTTTCCGCTCTGGCGCTGGGGACCAGGGCATGGATGGGGACAGCATGCGCAGATTTTTCAGTACGCTTCTTTGGTCATCGGCTTTGGGTTCGTCGATTATGGCAGGCGCGGCATTTGCCCAGGAAGCCGCTCCGACGGACCAGCAGGGAGCCACCGTGCTCGATCAGATCCTGGTCACCGGCCGCAATGAAAGGTCGATTTCCAGCGTTGCCCAGTCCGTTCAGGTCGTGGAACGGCAACAGGTCGAGGAAGCAACGCAGGAAAATATCGACGCCGCGACCCTGATCAGCCGCATCGTCCCCGGCTACGCGCCACGCAACCAGACCATTTCCGGCGCTTCGGAAACCTTCCGCGGGCGCAGCGTTCTCATCATGGTCGACGGTGTGCCGCGCAACACACCGCTGCGGGACGTCTCACGCATCCTGTCGATGATCGACCTGAATTCGGTCGAGCGCATCGAAGTCATCAATGGCGCGTCCAGCCTTTATGGCGCCGGGGCCACCGGCGGCACGATCAACTTCATCACCAAGCGCGGCGATAGCGACAAGCCGAAGGTGACAGTGCGCACCGGCGTCACCGCCTTCACCGAAAACCCCGGCAAATCGGCCGGGCCCAGCACCAGCGTCTCGGTCGAGGGCAAGAAAGGCGATTTCGACTATTTCTTCTCGGCGTCCGGTGATCTGTCGCGCCGCACCTATGACGGCCACGGCAACGAGGTGGCTTCGGACGCCATGCTTGGCCAAGGCGGCGGCGACCGCACCGGCACGGGCAATCTGTTCGGCGTGGCCGGCTACCAGTTCGATTCCAGGCGCTTCGAGGCCAGCGTCGACTGGACCTATGCCAACCAGAAGCCGGACTGGTTCACCGATTACAGGACCAATCCCGTCTCCCCGGATTTCGGCGATCCCTATGAAGGCAAGCCGCTGAAGGAAGATTCGAAATATCTGACCGCCAAATACACCGACAGCGACTTCGCGCTCGGAAACCTCGAGGTCAAGGCGTTCTACAACGACATCTTCAAGCAGTCGCCCTTTACCAAATTCTCGGCCGTCAACAGCCAGGTGTATTTACCGACGAACCCGACGCGGCCGGTGATCCTGCCGCCGGGTACCGACCCGACCGCCGACTTCAACCAGACGGCGCTGCAATCGCGGCGCAGCGGCGTCAACCTGACCGTCAACACGCCGATGAACTTTATCACTCAGGGCAGCACGCTGACCTGGGGCGCCGACTACGTCTTCGATGCCACCGATCAGCAGCTGACCAACGGTCAGGACGCCATCTCGCCCACGACCCAGAACTCGGTTGCCTTGTTTGCGCAAGGCGAAATTCCGGTGACGGATCGCTTTCGCATCAGCGGCGGCGCGCGCTACGACCAGTTTTATCTCAATGTTGAAGACTTCACCCGGCCTGCCGCTGCCGTTCTGCTCGGCCGCAACATTATCGGCCTGCCGGCGATCCGGGTGACCGGCGGCTCGTTCGACTACGACGCCGTCACCTTCAACGCCGGCGCCGTCTACGATCTGACCGAAAGGATGCAGCTTTTCGGCAATTTCTCGCAAGGCTACAGCCTGACCGACATTGGCGGCTTCACCCGCCGGGCCGGGTTGAACTCCAACGCCGAAACCTGCGACGCCTATGGCACCGCCATCCGGCCGCTGCTGCCGTGCACCAACGCGCCGGATTATGCGATCAGCTATGCCGATATCGCGCCTGAACCCCAGCTGGTGAACACCTGGGAAGCCGGTCTGCGCGGCGATTGGGGCGACTATCGCGGCGGCGTCAGCACCTATCTGTCGACCTCGGACAACGGCGTCAGCTACGACATCGTCAACAACCGGGTATCGCAGCAGAAGGAACGTATCTGGGGCGTCGAAGCCAATCTCGAGGCAGACCTCAGCGGCATGTTCACGCTGGGCGGATCGGTCGGCTATGTCGAAGGCAAATACGACGCGGATCACGACGGCCACATCGAAGCGAACGAGTATCTGCCGAACAACCGTGTCCCCTCGACCTACAAGGGCCTGGTCTATCTCACCACCCGTTTCGAGAACGAGCTGACCCTGCGCAGCGAGTTGGAGCTGTTTTCCGGACGCGACCGCATCGCCACCCAGGAACTGGACGGTGCAGCACTGGTCAATCTCGCCGTCTCGAAGACGTTCGGCAATGAAAGCGTGCTGAACCTTGCCGTGCGCAATGTGTTCGACACCTACTACATCAACCCTTCCGCATCGGCGACCCGCGGCGCCGACGTTCCGGGTCTGGGACGTTCGGTCGCTCTGTCCTACCAGATCACATTCTGAGGGGCGGCGGTGGCGGTGTCTCTCCAACGAGACGGTGCATTAGTCTCGCTGCTGGCAGAAGCGCCAGCCGATCCGGCGGATGGCGCGCGCTATATCGAGGCGCTCGGCCGCCTTTCGCAGGAACGGGAGCCGTTCGTGCTCCTGGTTGATATCCGCATCGAGATCGCGCTGAGCGACGCCCGGCGCAAGGCGCAAAACCTCTGGTACAAGGCGGAACGCGAGCAGCTCGAAAAAGCCTGCCGCGCCTGTGCGCTGGTGCGCCCCGCCGCCGACGAGAACATGCAGCGCGTCTGGCAAAGCCTGTTCGGCTTTCCAGTGCTCGTCACCCGCAGCCGGGCGGAGGCCGGCGCCTTCCTGAACGGTTACGCACCGAAGGACTATGTCAAATGAGCGCCGACGCAGACCGGCCGGCGCCCGCCGGGCTTCCGCGCCTGCGGCTTTTCGTCGTTCTCGCCTGCCTTTATCTGGCGCAGGCCATCCCGAGCTATCTGTTTGCCGCGGCGATCCCGCCGATCCTGCGCGAGCAGGGCGTGTCGCGCACCGCCATTGGCTTGATCGCGCTGCTGATGCTGCCGCTGGTGCTGAAATTCCTATGGGCGCCGCTGGTCGACCGCTTTCGGCCAATGGCCCGCGCCCATCGCGCCGGCTGGGTCATCATCACCCAGATCGGCGTCATCGCCGGCATCGCCGCCATGCTTTGGATCGAGCCGACCGATGTCGCCGGTATCTTTGCCGTCGGCCTTGTCGTGAGCCTGTTGATGTCGACCCAGGACATCGCCACCGACGGCTACGCGGCCAAATATCTCGACCCGAAGGACAGGCCGATCGGCAATGCGATCCAGGGCGGCGCCGTCGCGCTCGGCGTCGTTCTCGGCGGCACGCTCGGCCTGTTGGCTTATCATCATGCCGGCTGGCAAACCATGGTGGCCATGGTGGCCGCGCTGTCCATCATCCCGCTGGTCGCCGCCTTCGCCATGCGCGAGACCGATCCCGTCGCCAGCGCGCCGCAGGCGGCCATCGACCGCCCCTCGATCCTGCGCTTTCTGCGCCGGCCGGAGGCACGCCAGATCCTGTGGATCGCGCTCATCTACCGCGCCAGCGAGGGGCTGGTGAAGTCGATGGAAGGCTCCTATCTCGTCGATGCCGGCGTGCCGCTCGATATCATCGGTTATCTCTCGGGCGGTGCCGCGCTCACCGTCGGGCTCGGCGGCTCGGCGCTGGCGGCGTGGCTGCTGCACAACAGGGGCGCCGCCTCGGTGCTCGGCCTGCTCGGCGCGCTGCGAACCATCTGCTTCCTGATCTTCGCGCTACACGCTTTCGGCGCTATCGCCGGCTTCTGGCCGATCTTCGGCGCCTCGTTCCTGCAGACGCTGGTGCGCTACATGGAGATCGTGGCGCTCTACAGCCTGTTCATGTCCGTCACGTCGTCGGACCAACCCGGCACCGATTTCACCATCCTGTCCTGCGCCCAGCTCATCGTCTACCTCGTCGGCTCCATGCTTGCCGGCCGCCTTGCCGACATGCTCGGCTACTCCGCGTTGTTCACCCTGGCGACAGTGCTGTCGGGCATCGCCGTGGTGGCGACCTATCGCATGCTGAATGCCCATTTCGCCGATGCCGCAAAGACCCAGCCAGGAACGCCGATGCCGCTGCCGGAGGTCGCCGAATGAGCGCGGGTTCGCTAGTGCTTATGAATCATGGCTGCAAGACCGGCGGCGGCCAGAGCCAGCGCGGCGCAGCCGGCCAGCGGCGCAAAGGGCCAGAGCGTGAAGGCGAAGCCGCCGGCCAATGCGCCGATGCTCTGGCCGAGCACATGGGTGCTGGTGAGCCAGCCGGCCGCCGCGCCCTGCTCGCCGGGCTCCAGGCGCTTCATCAGCCAGGCGGTGTAGCCGGGTGTAGCCAGCGCAATGCCGGCCGCTGCCACCACCAGAGACGCTGCCGAGGCAACATGGCTGGCCGTGACGGCCAGCGCCGTCATGCCGACGCAAACCATGAGACAGCCGACGATGACGCTGTTGCGCTCCGCCAGCCGCAGGCGCGCCATGAGCAGTCCCTGGACCAGAACCATGACGACGGCGACCAGCATCAGGGCCAGGCCGGTCAACGTCGTGGCCTGCGTCGCACCAAGGCCAAAACGCTGCTGGGTCATCGGGCCGAGCATCATCTGCACCTGTCCGAAGCCGAGCGTCAGGCACAAGCCCATCGCCAGGCAAGGCAGAGCGCGGCGATCGAAGGGCGATATTCCTCGGCCGACGTCGGCCGCCCTGCCGTCGGTCCGTCCGCCGGCTTCCCCTTTGCCCCGCGCGAGCCACAGCAACAGCGGGCTGAACAGGAACAGGATGGGCGGCAGCAGCGGCGACAGGACGGCAGCCGTTGCCGCCAGCGCGCCGGCCAGCCGCCCCATGCTGACGCCGGCGCCAAGCAGTCCCAGCGCGGCCTGTCGCCTGTCATCGGCAACCGAGCGGCTGGCCCAGACCTGCGCCGTCGGCATGACGCCGGACGCGGCAAAACCGTACACGGTTCGCGAAAGCATCAGCAAAGCGATGCCCAGCGCGGCTCCCGTGCCGGCTATCAGCAGAATGGCGAACACCGCCTGGCCGGCCAGCATGGCGAGGCCGAGCAAGCGCAGCAGCCTGGCATGGCCAAGCCGCTCGCCCATGCGACCCCACAGCGGCGAGCCGACCAGAAAGGCCGCCGCGCCGACAGCAGTTGCCGCGCCGATGGCAAACGTGTCGAGCCTCAGCCGCTCCATCACCAGGGGAACGAGCGATACGAAGGCCGACTGGCCGAAGCCGATTGCCGAGACCGCGGTTGCCAGGCGGCGCAGAAGCGAAGATCGATTTTTCATACGGGTCGTCACAAGACCAAGCTTATTTCTTGTTCAGAATAGATAATCAACAGAAATGTTTAAAGACGACAACGTATAAATGCAATGCATGCAGTTATTGGGATTTATGGGGGATGCACATGGAACAAGTAAAACCAGAATCTTTCTCTGCATTAAGCCCGTTACTCAATGCGTTGCTGCGGGAATGGGATAGCTGGGAATTCGTCGACGCCAGGCAAACCGGGCTGTTTCGGCCGCAGGCAGCCGTGCTGCGTCTGAATTTCCCTGCCTCGCGCGCGGCGGTGCTCGTCGAGGCGCGGCATCGCTCGAAGGTTGGTTACCACGATTTAGCGATGCCGCTCTGGCGCCTCGATATTAGTAACGAGGGGGCCGATGGCGAAGCGACCGAGATCGACCTTTTCAGCCTTTTGGCGCTGATCCTGGCGGATCCCGACATTGCCGGCCGGGCGACAGCGAAAAGCCGACTGACCTTCCTGCGCCGCAGCCTGGCCAGCATCGCCGCAATCGCTGACGCGACTGCGGCGCGTGGATCGTCGCGGCCCTTCTCCGAAGGCGATCCTGATTTCATCGATGCCGAAAGCGCCCTGCGCTTCGGCCATGCCGTGCATCCGGCGCCGATGAGTCGCGAAGAGTTCACGCACACGGATTCCGCGCGCTTCGGGCATGAATACTGCAATGCATTCAAACTGCGCTGGTGGGCCGTCGACCCGACCATCCTCACTGGAGGCAGCGTCGAGCCGCTAGATGTCACCGAGATGGTCCGCGGGCTTGCCGCCAGCGATCCGCAGCTGCTTGCTCGGGCTGGCAAGCAACAGGGCAAGGTTCTCGTTCCGATGCATCCGTGGCAGGCCGTACGGCTCATGCTGGAAGACCGCGTCGAGCGCCTGTTTCGCGCCGGTCGTATCGTCGATGTTGGGCTCGGCGGACCAGCGTGGCGGGCCACGACCTCGCTGCGCACGGTTCATTCGTCTGAAGCCGAGTGGATGCTGAAATTCTCGCTCAGCCTGCGCCTGACCAATTCCAGGCGCATCGTCGAGGAGCATGAGTGCCGGCGCGGCCTTTCGGTGCACCGGCTGGTCAAGGGCAAGCTCGGCTATGCCTTGCAGCGGCGCTGCCCGACCATGACGGTGCTGGGTGAGCCCGCCTGGTTCGGCCTGCGTGACGAAGACGGCCGGCTGATGACGGATACCATCGTCTCGTTTCGCGAAAATCCGTTTCGCGGCACGGGCAATCCGCCGGCTGCCGTTCTCGGCGCGCTTTGCGAGCGCCATCCCGGCCGTACCGAAAGCCATCTGTCCGACCTGGTCCACCGTATCGCCCGCGACGAGAAGCGACCTGTCGAGGAAACGGCGCGGTTGTGGTTCGAGCGTTTCCTTCATGCCGCCATCGAGCCGTTTATCGTTGCCTTCTCGGAATTCGGCCTGCTGTTCGGCGCCCATCAGCAAAACCTCGTCGTCGGCCTCGCCGGCGGCTGGCCGAATGCGCTCTATTTTCGCGACTGCCAGGGCACCGGTTATGTCGAGGAATTCCTGCCCAGGCTGCGCGAATTCGCGCCCGAGGCTGGTCAGGCGGGCGATCATGTCTTCCCAGCGGAAGCGGCCGCGAAGCTGTTCGGCTACTATCTGGTCGTCAATGGCGCTTTCGCCGCCGTCGCAGCCCTTGCCGCCGCTGGCCTCACCAACGAAGACGATCTGCTGGCGATATTCCGCCGCTCGCTCGAGCGGCTGGCCGCCACGCCGATGGCTGACCGGTCCTGCGTCGACTATTTGCTCAACGCGCCGACGCTCGCCGCCAAGGGCAATTTCCTGATCGCGCTGCGCGACATCAATGAGAACACCGAGGTGACCGATCCGCTGGCCGGTTACGTCGAGCTTCCCAACCCCCTGCATGTGAGAGAATACGCATGAACATCGAGGCTGCGAAAAACTGGTCACCCGCCACCGTCGCCGGCAACGAAGGATGGCAGCATCTGGCCTCGGCCGCGGAGCCGCTCGCCATTTGTGCCGGCGATGGCCATGTCAGCCTGGTCAACGCTGAGGGAACAGCGGTGGGACAGGCCCGCATCTCCATCGCGGATGGCCGCCTGCTCATCGACGATGTCGCGTTCATTGGCGGCCGCCTCGACCAACCGCAAATCCTGGCAGGTCTCGTCGACGCCGCGCTGCGCCTGCATCCTTCCTTCGACTGCGCCTTCCTGCCGGCGGCCAAGACGCTGTGGCCGGTTTCGGCGCTGGCCACCGAGACGGCCGCAGGCGAACCGGAGCGCGCCGTCATTCATCGCTCGGTCCTGCGCCAGCTGCCGCTGCTGTGGCGCAGCCAGGCCTCGCATGTCACCTATCCGGCATTGACGACCGCTATCGGCCCGGAAGACCGGCTGCCGCCATTGCGCCAACCGCGCCCCTGCGGCCCGATGTACGAACGCTGGATTCCGGAAATCGGCCTCACCGTGTCGCTGCGGCCGATCGACCGCCGGACCGATCTCGACCTCTTCCATCGCTGGATGAACGATGGCCGCGTCGCCTTCTTCTGGGAACTTGCCCAGAGCCATGAGGATCTCGACAAATATCTCGCCGAGCAGGAAAGCGATCCGCATATTTTCGGCGTCATCGCCAGCTTCGACGGCGAGCCGACCGGCTATTTCGAGTTCTACTGGGCCAAGGAGGACCGGCTCGGGCCCTATTATGAGCCGCACGACTGGGACCGCGGCTGGCATGGGCTGATCGGCAATATGCGCCATCTCGGCCGGCCGAAGACGCTGTCACTGTTCCGCTCCGTCACCCACTATCTGTTCCTCGACGAGCCGCGCACGCAGCGCGTCGTCGGCGAGCCACGCGCCGCGCACCAGAAGATGCTGAGCTATTGCGCCGGCGCCGCCTACGACAAAGTCAAGGAGTTCGACTTCCCGCACAAGCGCGCGGCGCTGGTCTGCTGCGAACGCGAGCGCTTCTTCCGCGAGGTGCCGCTGTGACGGTGCAGCAACCGATTGCCAAAGCGGGGGAGGCGACACGCTGGGCCGCGATCAACCGCGACGCCGTCGCCAAGGCCATTTCCGAACTGACCTTCGAGGAGTGCCTGTCGCCGCGCGAGCTTTCGCCCGGCCGATGGGAGCTGACGCTCGGCCCCGGCGTGACCTATCGCTTTGCCGCGACGCGGCGCCTGTGGGGCCAGATCGCCGTCCGTCCGGAGACGCTGACTCGCGACGCCGGCATCGAGCTGCCGGTCGACGATGCGGTCGCCTTCTTCGCCGACGCGCGCGAGACGCTCGGCATGTCGCCGGCAACATTCTGCACCTATGCGAAGGAGCTTTACAACACGCTGATGGCCGACATGCGGATCGCCAAGGCACGCGGCAATCGACCGGCCGCCGATCTAGCCGCGCTGCCGGATACCGAGTTGCAGGCATTGCTCGACGGCCATCCGAAGGCCCCTGCCAACAAGGGACGGCTTGGCTGGGGACGGGACGACTTCGAGCGCTACGCGCCAGAATCGGCCACCGCATTCCAGCTCTTCTGGCTTGCCGCCGCCAGCGATCGCTGCCTGCTGGCGCTTGACTGCGGGCTCGACGAAGAGGCGCTGCTGCAGGCCGCACTCGGCGACTACGAGCGCGCAAGGCTCGAAGCGGCTTTCAGCGCCGCCGGGATCTCGCGATCGACGCATAGGCTGCTGCCGGTCCACCCCTGGCAGTGGCAGGCGATGATCGCCTCGCAATATGGTAGCGAGATCGCCGCCGGCCGGCTGGTGCCGCTTGGCCAGTTCGGCGATCCGTTCCTGCCCTTGCAGTCGCTGCGCACGCTTGCCAATGTGGCACGGCCCGAGGCGCTGCACGTCAAGCTGCCGCTGACCGTCCTCAACACCTCAGCGTGGCGCGGCGTGCCGGGCAAATACATGGTGATCGGCGCCGATCTGTCGCGCTGGCTGGCCACGGTGGCGGCCGCGGACCCGGTGCTCAAGGACGTCAAGGTCTTGCAGGAAGTCGCCGGCGCCTTCTATCCGCATCCGCACTATACCGGCGTTGAAGGCGCGCCCTATCAGTTTTGCGAGATGCTGGGCGCCATATGGCGCGAAAGCCCCGAAAAGGATCTGACAGCGGGCCAGCGGCCGATGATGATGGGCGCCCTGCCGCAGCGCGACGCCCATGGCAGGCCGATCGCCAGCGCCCTCATCGAGCAATCCGGCCTTGGTCCGGAGGCATGGCTGGACCGCCTGTTCTCCACGGTGTTCGTGCCGCTCTACCACTTCATGTGCCGTTACGGCGTCGGCTTCATCGCCCATGGCCAGAACGTCACCATCATCCTCGACGGAGCGGCGCCTCTCGGCGTGGCGGTCAAGGATTTCCAGGGCGACCTCGATCTCGTCGACCAGCCGTTTCCCGAACTGGCCGGCCTCGACCCCAAAATCCTGTCGACGCTGAAGCGCCGGCCCCCGGCACATCTTCTCCAGCATCTGCAAACGGGACACATCGTCAGCGTTCTGCGTTTCCTGTCCGAGGCGCTGGCCGCCTATGACCGCTTCGACGAGAGGACTTTCTACGCCATCCTGGCCGGCGCCATCCGGCGCTACCAGGCGCAGAACCCGGATCTGTCGGAACGGTTCGCGCTCTTCGATCTGTTTGCTCCGAAGATCCCACGCATCGCCATCAACAAGGTGCGCTTCGCCATCGGCTACGGCGACAGCGGCGAACGCCCTCTGCCCGACCTTGGCACACCGCTCGACAATCCGCTTAACCCCGAGTCAGCCCGGCGATCTCCCATCAGCCCAGCCAGCTCCATAAGGAGTTCGCCATGACCCATACGCTTGACCTCGCAGGCATCGGCATCGGGCCGTTCAATCTCAGCCTCGCCGCCCATCTCGATGCGGTGGACGGCGTCGAAGCGCGCTTCTTCGATCGGGCGACGCGGCTCGAATGGCATCCGGGCATGATGCTGCCGGGCGTCGAACTGCAGACATCCTTCCTCAAGGATCTCGTCACCGCGACGCATCCGACCAGCCCATGGTCGTTCATGTCCTATCTGGTCGCGCAGAAGCGGTTCTATGAATTCCTCAACGCGGATTTCTCAGCCATCCCGCGGCCGGAATTCGCCCGCTATCTCGGATGGGTCGGCGAGAACTTGTCTTCGCTGCGCTTCGCCAGCGCCGTCGACCGGATCGACTTCGACGGAACGAATTTCAGGCTGCGTATCGGCCGCGAGCAGGTGAACGCGCGCAATCTCGCCATTGCCGTCGGGCTGGTGCCCAACATCCCCGCCTGGGCGCGGGCGGCGGCCTCCGATCAATGCTTCCACAACGCCCAGGCCGCCAACCGCCTCGATCGCCTGAGCGGACAGCGTGTCGCCGTGATCGGCGGTGGCCAGAGCGGCGCCGAAGTGCTTCTGCATCTGATCTCCTCCGACCGCTTCGCCGGCCGCGAAATCGAGTGGATCTCGATGCGGCCGAATTTCCTGCCACTGGACGACTCGCCTTTCACCGACGAACTCTTCACGCCGGGCTATGTCGAAAACTTCCATCGGCTGCCGCAAGGGCGGCGCGGGACGATCCTGGAACAGCAGCTGCTTGCCGGTGACGGCGCATCGACGAGCACGCTGAAGGCGATCTATCGCCAGCTTTACACGCTGCGGCACCTCTCGGAGGAAACGACGGCGGTCAACATGACGCCGCACCGCGAAGTGCTGAACGTGACGCGGGAAGGCAGCGAATACCGGCTGATCATGCGCAACGGCTTCGACGGCGCCATCGAGACGCGCACCGTGGATGCGGTGGTTCTGGCCACCGGCTATGCCTTTGCCATTCCTGATTGCATGGCACCGCTCATGAACAGGATCGCGCTGGACGAGCGCGGTCATTACAGGCTCAACGCCAGCTTCGAGGTCGAATGGGACGGGCCCGACGACCGCCGGATCTACGCGCTCAATGCCGGCCGGCTCAGCCATGGCATAGCCGAGCCGCAGCTCAGCCTGATGGCTTGGCGCAGCGCCAAGATCGTCAATTCGCTGCTCGGGCGGGCACAGTTCGATCTCGATCTGCCCGATCCGCCGGTTGCCTGGAGTTCAAGGCACACGATACAAAGCCTGCATCATCTCGGCGCCAATGCGAGGATGACCGAATCGGGCGCGCGGTGATGTTTGTGGAGGCGGGCCGAAGAGCGTGGTACGGCGCGCGTTAAGATTGACATCGACCCGTAAAGCTTTTCTGTGAGAGAGATCGTTCGGTCCTGCTGGAGGCTCAGCGCATGAAAACCCTTGGCCTCATCGGCGGCATGAGCTGGGAATCGACGGCGATCTATTATCGCCTGCTCAACGAGATCGTGCGCGAGCGGCTGAGCGGGCTGCATTCGGCAAAGCTGTTGCTCTATTCCTTCGACTTCGCCGAAATCGCCGACCGGCAGCATCATGGCGACTGGGACAGTGCGGGCGTGCTGCTGGCGGATGCGGCGCGCAAGCTGGAGGCGGGCGGCGCAGAGGGGCTTTTGATCTGCACCAACACCATGCACAAGCTCGCCGACCGGGTGCAGGCGGCGGTGTCGATCCCGCTTATCCACATTGCCGACGCCACGGCCGTCGCGGTCAAGGGCGCCGGCGTCAAGCGGCCGGCGCTGCTGGCGACCCGCTTCACCATGGAGCAGGATTTCTACAAGGGCCGACTGACGGAGAAATACGGGCTGCAGCCCGTGGTGCCGGACCAGGCCGGGCGCGACATGGTGCACCAGGTAATCTACGACGAGCTCTGCCGGGGCATCGTCAGCGCGGCATCGAAGGCGGCCTATATCGACGAGGTCGCCCGTCTGCGACGCGATGAGAAGATCGATGGCGTCATCATGGGCTGCACCGAGATCACCATGTTAATTGGCCAGCGCGATTTCGACATTCCGGTGTTCGACACCACGCGCATCCATGCCGAGGCGGCGGTCGCATTCATGCTGCCCTGAAGGGCCAAAACAGAGATCAGGGCTGGGCGGCCACGGCGACATTGCCGCTGCCGACAACTTTCAGCTTCCATCGATCTGCTTCCGTGCCGGCCAGATTGAGGTGCCTGGTCAGGAAATAAAGGCGATCGGTGTCGGGGCCTTTGGCTGTGCAAAACCGGTCCTGCAGATAGGAGGGAGGCGTCGCCTGACAATACAGGTTGGCCACGATGCTGGGCGGACGCGCGCGCGGCCTAAACAGCCTTCCGCTCCTTCACGAATTGCGTGCCAAAACTGCCGCGCGCTTGACTTCTTTTTGCAGCGACATTCAATGCATCCGGCATTGCTGTGAGGGGATGAAAGCAAGATGGAATTTGCGTTTCCGTGGCCGACCAGCCAGGGCGAATGGCTGGCTTGGTCCAGCGCCGTCGTCACCTTGGCGCTCGGTCTGCTGTTTTTCCTCGCGCCAGGGCTGGCATTTCGGATTCTGCGGCTGCAGGTCCGGGCCGAAAGGGCAGCGGCAATCGCGGAAGGGCGCGGCCGGATGTCGGGCTTCTATCTCGGCGTCAGCCTGTGCTGCATTCTGTTGGCGCAGCCGTGGCTCTATATGGCACTCGGCTTTTCCTGGCTGTTCACCGCTTTTGGCCGTTTGCTGTCGATGATGTCGGACGGCGCCAACACGCCTTTCAACTGGGCGTCGATCGTCGTCGAACTCGTCCTGGCCGCGTTGCCGCTCGCCTTCGTCTTCGGCTTTCTGCCCTGAATCGGCAGCCAATCCAAAGGCTTCGGTTGAACTCTGCGGCCGGATGCGACAATAGTGCCCGAAAAGCATGCGGAACGACGCATTGCGGTCTTAAAATGCCTGTGCTAGACGGCAATCGACTTTCGGCCGGGGATAGCGGAAGCCGCGCCTCCGTGCTTGGAAAAACTTAGTAAGGTCAAAGATTTAGCCAGAGTTTTTGCTCGCGCCAACAATCTGCGGCCCCTCAGACAAGAGAAAAGACGGTCCGTGGCTCAATCGTCATCGCCAATCTCAGGTGTCGCAGAACGCTACGCGGGTTCGCTGTTCGAACTTGCGCTGCAGTCGAATTCGGTGGCCAAGGTCGAGGCCGACCTCAACAGTTTCGCCAAGATGCTGGATGACAGCGCCGACCTGACGCGCCTCATCAACAGCCCGGTGTTCTCCAGCGAGGACCAGGCCAAGGCAATCGCGTCGATCGCCGACAAGGCCGGCATCACCGGCCTGACCGGCAATTTCCTGCGCGTCGTCGCCCGCAACCGCCGGCTCTTCGCGGTGCCCGGCATGATCAAGGCATTTCGCCGGATCTCTGCCGAACAGCGCGGTGAGACATCAGCCGAGGTCACTTCGGCGCATGAACTGACGGCTGCCCAGCAGACGGAACTCAAGGCCGCGCTGAAAAGCGTCGCCGGCAAGGACATGGCCATCACTGTTACCGTCGATCCGTCGCTGCTCGGCGGGCTGGTGGTCAAGATGGGCTCGCGCCAGATCGATACGTCGCTCAAAACCAAACTCAATTCGCTCAAGCTTGCACTGAAAGAGGTCGGCTGATGGACATCCGCGCCGCGGAAATTTCCGCAATTCTCAAAGACCAGATCAAGAATTTCGGCAAGGAGGCCGAGGTCTCCGAAGTCGGCCAGGTGCTGTCCGTCGGTGACGGTATCGCTCGCGTCTACGGCCTCGACAATGTCCAGGCCGGCGAAATGGTCGAGTTCCCCGGCGGCATCCGCGGCATGGCGCTCAACCTCGAAGCCGACAATGTCGGCGTCGTCATCTTCGGCGCCGACCGCGACATCAAGGAAGGCGACATAGTCAAGCGCACCGGCGCCATCGTCGATACGCCTGTCGGCATGGGCCTGCTCGGCCGCGTCGTCGACGCGCTCGGGAATCCGATCGACGGCAAGGGCCCGATCAAGGCGACCGAACGCAAGCGCGTCGACGTCAAGGCGCCAGGCATCATCCCGCGCAAGTCGGTCAACGAGCCGATGTCGACCGGCCTCAAGGCCATCGATGCGCTGATCCCCGTTGGCCGCGGCCAGCGCGAGCTGGTCATCGGCGATCGCCAGACCGGCAAGACCGCGATCATCCTCGACACGATGCTCAACCAGAAGGCCGTGCACGACAACGGGCCGGAAAAGGAAAAGCTCTACTGCGTCTACGTCGCCATCGGGCAGAAGCGCTCGACGGTCGCGCAGTTCGTGAAGGTTCTCGAAGAGCGCGGCGCCCTTGAATATTCGATCATCGTCGCCGCCACAGCTTCCGATCCGGCGCCGATGCAGTTCCTGGCGCCGTTCACCGGCGCCACCATGGGCGAATATTTCCGCGACAACGGCATGCATGCGCTGATCAGCTATGACGATCTGTCGAAGCAGGCCGTCGCCTATCGCCAGATGTCGCTCTTGCTGCGCCGCCCGCCGGGTCGCGAAGCCTATCCGGGCGACGTGTTCTACCTGCATTCGCGCCTGCTCGAGCGCGCCGCCAAGCTCAACGACGATCTGGGTGGCGGTTCGCTGACCGCGCTGCCGATCATCGAGACGCAGGCCAACGACGTGTCGGCCTACATCCCGACCAACGTGATCTCGATCACGGACGGCCAGATCTTCCTCGAAACCAACCTGTTCTTCCAGGGCATCCGTCCGGCGGTCAACGTCGGCCTGTCGGTGTCGCGCGTCGGTTCGTCGGCGCAAATCAAGGCGATGAAGCAGGTCGCCGGCTCGATCAAGGGCGAGCTCGCGCAGTACCGCGAAATGGCTGCGTTCGCGCAGTTCGGCTCCGATCTCGACGCCGCCACGCAGCGCCTGCTCAACCGCGGTTCGCGCCTGACCGAACTGTTGAAGCAGCCGCAGTTCTCGCCCCTCAAGGTCGAGGAGCAGGTCACGGTGATCTTCGCCGGCGTCAACGGCTATCTCGACAAGCTGGCGCTGAACCAGGTCGGCAAGTTCGAGCACGGCCTGCTCAGCCATATGCGCTCGGCCGGCAAGGACGTGCTGGACGGCATCCGCAAGGAAAAGGCGCTGTCGGACGATCTGCGCGCCAAGCTGAAGGCCGAGATCGACGCCTTCGCCAAGACCTTCGCTTGAGAAGAAGCCGGACGCTCGGGATCAGGTTTGAAGCATGCCTTCATTAAAAGACCTTCGTAACCGTATCGCCTCGGTCAAGGCGACGCAGAAGATCACCAAGGCGATGCAGATGGTCGCCGCGGCGAAGCTGCGCCGCGCGCAGGAAGCAGCGGAGGCGGCGCGTCCCTATTCCGAGCGGATGGGTGCGGTGCTGGCCAATATCACGCAGGCGATCGGCGGCGGCGGCGATGCCCCGGCGCTGATGACCGGCACCGGCAAGGACGATGTGCATCTGCTCGTCGTCTGCACCGCCGAGCGCGGCCTGTGCGGCGGCTTCAACTCGCAGATCGCACGTCTGGCCCGCGACCATATCCGCCGGCTTCTGGCCGACGGCAAGCAGGTCAAGATCATCTGCGTCGGCAAGAAGGGTTTCGACATTCTGCGCCGAGACTATGCCTCGCTGATTATCGACCGCGTCGACCTGCGCGATGTCAAGAAGCTCGGCTTCGTCAATGCCGATGCGATCGCCCGTAAGATCATCCATCTGTTCGGCGAAGGCGGCTTCGATATCTGCACGCTGTTTTATTCGCAGTTCAAGTCGGTGATCAGCCAGATTCCGACCGCGCAGCAGATCATTCCTGCCGGCGTGGCTTCCGCTCCCGCCGAAGCGACCGCCGGTGGCAATGCCGTCTACGAATACGAGCCGGAGCCGGGCGAGATCCTCACCGACCTCATTCCGCGCAACATCTCGGTCCAGGTCTTCCGCGCGCTGCTCGAAAACGCAGCCGGCGAGATGGGCGCCAAAATGAGCGCCATGGACAATGCAACGCGCAATGCCGGCGACATGATCAACAAACTGTCGATCACCTATAACCGCCAGCGCCAGGCGCAGATCACCAAGGAACTGATCGAAATCATTTCGGGCGCCGAAGCGCTCTAGGCGCGACCGCCAGGAGGTCATCGACCTTCTGATGGAGCGTGAGAAACAAAGGACGAGAAGGGTAAAGACGATGGCGAAAGCAGCGACCCCCGCGAAGACGGCCCCCAAGGCGGCCGCAAAGGCTCCGGCAGCAGCGGCGAAGGCCGCTCCGGCCAAGAAGGCGGCCGCGCCCGCCAAGGCCGCGGCTCCGGCAGTGAAGACGACGAGCGTTGCCGTCAAGAAGACCGGCGCCATCGGCAAGGTTCGCCAGGTCATCGGCGCCGTCGTCGACGTGCAGTTCGGCGATCATCTGCCGGCCATTTTGAACGCCATCGAAACCTCCAATGTCGGCAACCGCCTGGTGCTCGAAGTTGCCCAGCATCTGGGCGAAAACACCGTGCGCTGTATCGCCATGGATTCCACCGAAGGCCTGGTTCGCGGCCAGGACGTCTATGACACCGGCGCGCCGATCACCGTTCCGGTCGGCCCGGGCATGCTCGGCCGCATCATCAACGTCATCGGCGAGCCGGTCGACGAAGAAGGCCCGGTCGACGGCATCGAGATGCGCGCCATCCACCAGCCGGCGCCTACCTATGTCGAACAGTCGACGGAAGCGCAGATCCTGATCACCGGCATCAAGGTGCTCGACCTTCTGGCGCCCTACGCCCGCGGAGGCAAGATCGGCCTGTTCGGCGGCGCCGGCGTCGGCAAGACGGTTCTGATCCAGGAGCTGATCAACAACGTCGCCAAGGCGCATGGCGGCTTCTCGGTCTTCGCCGGCGTCGGCGAGCGCACCCGCGAGGGCAACGATCTTTATCACGAGTTCATCGAGTCCGGCGTCAACAAGAAGGGCGGCGGCGAAGGCTCCAAGGCGGCACTGGTCTATGGCCAGATGAACGAGCCGCCGGGCGCGCGTGCCCGCGTCGGCCTGACCGGCCTGACGGTCGCCGAATATTTCCGCGACCAGGGCCAGGACGTGCTGTTCTTCGTCGACAACATCTTCCGCTTCACGCAGGCCGGTTCTGAAGTGTCGGCGCTGCTCGGCCGTATTCCTTCGGCCGTGGGTTACCAGCCAACGCTGGCCACCGACATGGGTGCGCTGCAGGAACGCATCACCACAACGACCAAGGGTTCGATCACTTCGGTGCAGGCGATCTACGTGCCGGCCGACGATTTGACAGACCCGGCGCCTGCGACCTCGTTCGCCCACCTGGACGCGACGACCGTGCTCAACCGCGCGATCTCGGAAAAGGGCATCTACCCCGCCGTCGATCCGCTCGACTCGACCTCGCGCATGCTCGATCCGCTGGTCGTCGGCGAGGAGCACTATGCCGTCGCCCGCCAGGTGCAGTCGATCCTCCAGCGCTATAAGTCGCTGCAGGACATTATCGCCATCCTTGGCATGGATGAGCTGTCGGAAGAGGACAAGCAGACGGTGGCCCGCGCCCGCAAGATCGAGCGCTTCCTGTCGCAGCCGTTCTTCGTCGCCGAAGTGTTTACGGGTGCGCCGGGCAAGCTGGTCGACCTCGCCGACACAATCAAGGGCTTCAAGGGCCTCTGCAACGGCGACTACGATCACCTGCCGGAAGCCGCCTTCTACATGGTCGGCGGCATCGACGAAGCGGTCGAGAAGGCTCAGCGCCTGGCGGCTGAAGCAGCGTAATCAAGGCAATAGGGAGTAGTCAGTAGTCAGTAGTGAATAGCGGCCGGGTGATCAGGACAGCTGTCCTCTCCCTACTCCCTACTCACTATTCCCTACTCACTAAATTGACATGGCTGAAGCTTTCAAGTTCGAACTGGTCTCGCCGGAGCGCCTCCTGGTTTCCGAGCAGGTCGAGTCCGTCGTCATTCCAGGCGCCGAAGGTGAAATGACAGTCATGGCGCACCATGCGCCAGTCATGACCACGATCAAGCCGGGCGTCGTCACGCTGAAGACCGCCGGCGGCAAGGAAGAACGCTATGTGGTGTTCGGCGGCTTTGCCGACATCGTCCCTGCCGGCTGCACGCTGCTCGCCGAATCGGCGGTCGCCGTCGGCGATATCGACCGCGCCGATCTCGCCCGCCGCATCCAGGAAGCCAAGGAAGACGCCGCCGACGCCAAGGACGACCAGAGCCGCAGCAAGGCGGAGCAGTTCCTTAGCCAGCTTACCACGCTCGAAGGCGCGCTGCTGCCGGCGTAAGCCGCAGAATGATTGGACGTGATCCGAGGGGTCATGGTCGGGCAAAGGTATGAAACAGGCCGGGCTTAAGCCCGGCTTTTTGTATCCAGGCGACGTCAGGTCACCTGGTCTTTCCCGGTACACCCAGTGCCGCGAGCGCGAGCGCCACCCCGCCTTGCAGGATATGCTCGCGATGGGCGGCAACCAGTTCGATCAGCGTCTGGCGCTCGGGGCTGCCGCTGGCGAAGCCGGCGAGGTCAAACACCGTCACCACCCGTTCCAGCGTCGGCTGCGCTCCGAGCGCCGCCAACGCGGCGTCGAGCGGATCGGTAAAGTGGGCTTCCGGCAGGTCCTTGCCGCGCGCCTCGCAGGCGGCGATCCAGGCGGCGATCACCAGCGTCAGATGCTCCGGGACCAGGCCGGCCTGGATGCACTCGATGGCGGTAGCGACAATGCGCTGCGGCAATTTCTGGCTGCCGTCATTGGCGATCTGCGCGGTGCGGTGGGCCAGCGCGGTGTTGGAGAAACGTTCGGCAAGTTCGGCCGTATAGGCTGACGTGTCGAGCCCGGCATCCGCAGGCAATGTCGGGATGGCCTCGGCCCAGAGCCGGTCGACGAACGCGCGGATCGCGGGATCCGCGAAGGCGCGGTCGACGGTGACGTGGCCGCTGAGCAGGCCGATATAGGCGATGCCCGAATGGGCGCCGTTGAGCAGCCGAAGCTTCATGTCCTCGAACGGCCGGACATTCTCGACCATGGTGACGCCGAATTTCTCCCAGGCCGGGCGGCCGGCTGGAAACCTGTTTTCGATCACCCATTGCCGGAACGGTTCGGTCATCACCGGCCAGGCGTCCTCGAGGCCGAGTTCGACCGCGATGCGCGCCCGGTCGGCATCGGTGGTTGCCGGCACGATGCGGTCGACCATGCTCGATGGGAATGCAACGTCATCGGCTATATGACCGGCGAGGGCAGCGTCGCCTGAAGCAGCAGCGCCGGCATCGCGCAGTTTTGCAAACCCGACCAGCAGCCGGTGCAGCGTGGCGCCATTGGCCGGCAGGTTGTCGCAGCAAAGCACGGTGAAGGGCGGCGTGCCGGCGGCCCGGCGTCGCACCAGCGCTTCCGCCAGGAATCCATGCGCTGTCCTGGGAGATCCGGGATTGCCCAGATCGTGGACGATATCGGGATGGTTTTCGTCGAGGCTGCCATCGGCGGCCCTGAGATAGGCCTTTTCGGTGATGGTCAGGGTGACGATGCGGGTGCGCGGGTCGGTCAGCGCGGCCAGCACCGCGCCGGGGTCTTCCGGCGCGACCAGCATCGACTGGATCGAGCCGATAATGTGCAGCGCTTCGCCATCGCTGCCGCGCACCGCCAGCGTGTAGAGCCCGTCCTGTGGCGTCAGCGCATCGCGCGTGTCGGGGCTGCGCAGCGAGACGCCGACAATGCCCCAGCCGGTCTCGCCGGCCGCCAGGCAGTCATCGACATAGGCGGCCTGATGGGCACGGTGGAAGGCTCCAACGCCGAGATGGACGATGCCTGGGGCGACACTGGCGCGATCATAGGGGGGGACCGCGACCGAGGCCGGCAAGGATTGCACTGTTGCGTTGGAAAGGCGTCTGCTGGTCATGGCGCGGCTTGTCGCTGGATGGTGTGCGGGGCGGGATCTGCTAGCGGCGTAACATCCGCTCTTCCGCCGCACAATGACCTGACGCCGGTTAAAAGTCATCATACAACAATCCAGTTTTTGTATGTTGACATTATTTCTTTCCAATCCTACCGATATCGCCCCTGGGAGGAACGACGTGGCGGGACTGACCGATCCGGATCTGCTTTTTGCCGCCGAAGGGCGCGCGCTGTCGATCGCGCGCGATCTCCATGCCGGCATCAAGGACCTGCCGATCATCAGCCCGCACGGCCACACCGATCCGCGTTGGTATGCGCTCAACGAGCCATTCCCCGATCCCGCGCAATTGCTGGTGGTGCCCGACCACTACATTTTCCGTATGCTGTTCAGCCAGGGCGTGCGGCTGGAAGATCTCGGCGTCCCGACCCTCGACGGCTCGCCGGTCGAGACCGATCCCAGGGCGATCTGGCGGCGCTTCGCCGAGCACTATTACCTCTTCCGCGGCACGCCGACGCGGTTGTGGCTCGACCATGTGCTCGAGCATCTGTTCGGCATCGAAGAGCCGCTCAACGCCAGCACCGCTAGCCGCCATTACGACACCATCGCGGCGCTTTTGCAGCGCGACGATTATCGCCCACGCGCGCTGTTCGAGCGCTTCAACATCGAGGTCATCGCGACGACCGAGGGCGCACTCGACGATCTCCAATGGCACAAGACGATCCGCGACAGCGGCTGGCAGGGCCGCGTCATCACTGCCTACAGGCCGGATGCCGTCGTCGATCCCGACTTCGAAGGATTTTCGGCCAATCTCGATCGTCTGGGCGAGATCGCCGGCTGCGACACCGGCACATGGGTCGGCTATCTCGACGCCCATCGCCAGCGCCGCGCCTTCTTCAAAAGTTTCGGCGCAACCTCGTCGGATCACGGCCATCCGACGGCCGAGACCGCCAATCTTTCCGATGCGGCGGCGGAAGAGCTGTTCAACCGCATCCGCCGCGGCTCGGACGACGAGCGCGAGCGCAAACTGTTTCGCGCCCAGATGCTGACCGAAATGGCCAAGATGAGCCGCGACGACGGGCTGGTCATGCAGATCCATCCCGGCTCCTGGCGCAACCACTCGCCTGGTGTTTTCCAAAAATTCGGCCGCGACAAAGGCTTCGATATTCCGACCCGCACCGACTATGCCGCGGCGCTCAAACCCTTGCTCGACTGCGTCGGGCTGGAGCGCGACCTCTCCATCATTCTGTTCACGCTCGACGAGACCAGCTACGCGCGCGAACTGGCGCCGCTGGCCGGCGTCTATCCGGCGTTGAAGCTCGGGCCGGCCTGGTGGTTCCACGACAGTCCGGAAGGCATGCGCCGGTTCCGCGAGATGACCACCGAGACCGCCGGCTTCTACAACACCGTCGGCTTCAACGATGACACCCGTGCCTTTCCGTCGATTCCCGCCCGTCACGATGTGGCGCGCCGGGTTGACTGCGCCTTTCTCGCCCGTCTCGTCGCCGAGCACCGGCTGCGTGAGGACGAGGCGCATGAGCTGGCGCGGGAGCTTGCCTACACGCTTGCCAAGAAGGCGTACCGGCTGTGAGCCGGGCGCGTGGAATTTTAAAAGGGAGGAAGACAGTCATGTTGCATTTTTCAAAACTGGTGGCAGCCACATTCGCCTTCGGCTCGCTGATGATCGGCGTTGCCGGCGCCCAAACCGTACTGCGCTCGGCCGACACCCATCCGGACGGGTATCCGACTGTCGAGGCGGTTAAATATCTCGGCGAGCTCATCAAGGAGCGCACCGCCGGCCGCTATTCGGTCGAGGTCTATCATTCGGCGCAGCTCGGCGAGGAAAAGGACACGATCGAGCAGACGCAGACCGGTGTCATCGATCTGAACCGCGTCTCGATGGGTCCGTTCAACGGCATCGTGCCGGAAACCGCCGTGCCGTCGCTGCCCTACATGTTCCGTTCGGTCGAGCACATGCGCCATGTCATGGACGGGCCGATCGGCGACGAGATCCTCAAGGCCTTCGAGACGCATGATCTGGTCGGCCTTGCCTTCTACGATTCCGGCGCCCGTTCCTTCTACAACACCAAGAAGGACATCACCTCGATCGCCGATCTGAAAGGCATGAAGTTCCGCGTCATCCAGTCCGACGTGTTCGTCGACATGGTCAACGCGCTTGGCGCAAATGCCACGCCGATGGCCTATGGCGAGGTCTATTCGGCGCTCGAAACCGGCGTCATCGACGGCGCCGAGAACAACTGGCCCAGCTTCGAATCCGCCAAGCACTACGAAGTCGCCAAGCACTATACCGTCGACCAGCACCAGATCGTGCCGGAAGTGCTGGTGATGTCGAAATCGAGCTGGGACAGACTGACGCCGGAAGACCAGGCGATCGTCAAGCAGGCGGCCAAGGATAGCGTCGTCAAGATGCGCGAATTGTGGGACGCGCAGGAGAAGAAGTCGCGAGAGATCGTCGAGAAGGCCGGCGTCAAGGTCAGCGAGATCGACAAGCAGCCGCTGATCGATGCGATGAAGCCGGTCTACGACAAGTATCTGAAGACGCCGGAGCTCAAGGACCTCGCGACGCGCATCCAGGCGACCAAGTGATTTTCTGGCGGGGCGGCATGGCGCCGCCCCGCCAATCGCTTTTAGGGGACGGAAAGACCGGGAGGATCGGATGACTGCGGGAACGGCCAGGAGCGGAGCGCCACCGCGCTTCAGCGCGGTGCTTTCGAAGATTTGCGACGGTGCGCTCTATCTCGCGGGCATCGGGATGGTCGCCATGACCGCGCTTGTTGCCTACCAGGTGTTTTCCCGCTTCGTGCTCAACGCGTCACCGAGCTGGACCGAAGTCACCGCCATCATGCTGATGAACTGGTTCATCTTCCTGGGCGCTGCCGTCGGCGTGCGCGAGAATTACCATATGGGCTTCGACGTGCTGCTCTATATCCTGCCCAAGGGCAGCAAATGGGCGCTGCGCACCCTGTCCGACCTGATCGCGTTTGGCTTCGGCTTCGGCATGGTCTGGTACGGCTGCAAGCTGGTCGGGCTGACCTGGCACACTGTCATCCCGGCGCTCGAACTTCCCGGCGGTTTCGACTATCTGCCGCTGGTTGCCGGCGGCTTTCTGATCTGCCTGTTCTCGGCCGAACGCATCGCGCTGCGCTGGTCCGGCGCCGACATCGACAAGGATATCAATCTCGAAGAAGTGCCGGAAATGCCGGCCGTGCAGGAGGCCTAGATGGAACTCTGGATCCTGTTTGGCGTCTTCACGCTTTTGATGTTTGCCGGCACGCCGATCGCCTTTTGCCTGGGTGCGGCGTCCTTCGCCACCGTGCTTTATCTCGGCCTGCCGCCCCTGGTGGTGTTCCAGCAATTGAAGTCGGGCATGTCGGCGTTCTCGCTGATGGCGATCCCGTTCTTCATCTTTGCCGGCGACCTGATGGTGCGCGGCGGCATCGCGCAGCGCATCGTTTCCTTTGCCGGCTCGCTGGTCGGTCATGTCCGCGGTGGGCTCGGTCAGGTCAACATCATCGCCGCGACGTTGTTCGGCGGCATTTCCGGCTCGGCTGTGGCGGAAGCCGCTGCCGTCGGCGGGCTGATGATCCCGCAGATGAAAGCGCGCGGCTACGGCGCCGACTATGCCGTCAACGTCACCTCGATGGCGGCCCTGATCGCGCTGCTTCTGCCGCCGTCGCAGAACATGATCATCTATTCGATCGCCGGCGGCGGCAAGATTTCGATCGCCGACCTGTTCACCGCCGGTATCCTGCCTGGTCTGCTGTTCGCCGCTTCGCTGATGGTCACCGCCTATTTCGTCGCCCGCAGCCGCGGCTACCCGGTCGAGGCTTTTCCCGGCTTCTCGCGTGTCGGCCAGCTGGCGGTCATCGCCATCCCCGGACTTCTGCTCATCGGGATCATCTTCGGCGGCGTTCGCTCGGGCATTTTCACGGCGACGGAAAGCTCCTGCATCGCCATCATCTACGCTTTGCTGGTCACCGTCTTCGTCTACCGGTCGATGGCCTGGAGCGATTTCGTCCATGCCACAAAGGGCGCGGTGCGCACGACCTCAATGGTGCTGCTGATCATCGGCACGGCGGCCTCGTTCAGCTGGCTGATGGCCTATCTCAAAGTGCCGGTGCTGCTGATCGCAGGCATGAACGCCATCTCCACCGATCCGCTGGTGGTGCTGCTTCTGCTCAACGTCCTGATGCTGCTGCTCGGCACCTTCATGGACATGGGGCCGATGATCATCATCTGCACGCCGATCTTCCTGCCGCTGGTCACCCATTACGGCGTCGACCCCGTGCATTTCGGCGTCATCACCATCCTCAATCTCGGCATTGGGCTCAACACGCCACCGGTCGGCACGGTGCAGTTCGTCGCCTGTGCCGTCGGCAAGATTACGGTCTGGGAAGCGATGCGCTCGATCTGGCCGTTCTATGGCGCGGGCATCGTGGTCCTGGGGCTGGTGACCTATATTCCGGCGATTTCGCTCTGGTTGCCGAGCGTGTTCAAATAGGGCGTCTTCAAATAGACGTCTTCAAACAGGGGTGCGATATGGCATCGGATAGCGCTGTTGATCTCAGGGTCGAGAGAAAACCCAAACTGTCGGAGACCGTCGTCGCAGCGATCCGCAAGCAGCTGCAGGCGGGCGAGATCCTGCCCGGCCACAAATTGCCGACCGAAGGACAACTGACCGAGACCTTCGGCGTCAGCCGCACCGTCATCCGCGAAGCGCTGGCCAAGCTCGCCGCCGACGGGCTGGTCGAGGCGCGCCAGGGCGCAGGCGTGTTCGTCACCGAGCACATCTCAACGATGTTCGGCGCGCTCGCCGCCGACATGGGCAGCAAGGATTCCATCGCGCTCAATGTGCTCGAAGTGCGCCTGGCCGTCGAAATCGAATCGGCCGGGCTCGCCGCCATTCGCCGCAACGCCGCGCAGGAAGCAGCGATCCAGGAAGCGTTCTTCGAATTCGAACGGCTGCTTCTTAACAGTGAGCCGACCGGTCCGGCCGATCTCGCCTTCCACCGGGCAATCGCCAGCGCCACCAACAACCCGTTCTATGTCGAGATGCTCGATGTGCTCGGACGCCGCGCCATTCCTTGCGACGTGACCTCGCCCTGGTCGACCGAACTGGTGCAATCCGACAGCTATCAGCGAGGGCTGCAACGCGAGCATCTGGTGATCCTGAATGCGATCACCTCAGGCGACGCCGAAGCCGCGCGCGAGGCGATGCGCGCTCATCTCACCGCCAGCCAAGAGCGCTACCGCGAGCGGCTGCACGCCCGCCAGGTCTACTACGCCGACTCGGTCAAGGCGTCGGCAACCAAATAGCCATTCATTCAGCTGGAGCAGCAATGACTCAAAGTCACCCGCATACCGATTTCACCTCGCGTTTCGCCATCGACCCGGTCGCCGCTGCTTCCATGGGCACCGACGAACTGCGTCACAATTTCCATATTGACGACCTGTTCCAGCAGGGACGCATCAGCCTGACCTACACCCATTATGACCGCATGATCGTTGGCGGCGCCGTGCCGGAAGGGACAGCGCTGCCGCTGGAGGCGATCAAGCCGACGGGGACCAAGAATTTTCTCGACCGCCGCGAGCTGATCATCGTCAACATCGGCGGCGCCGGCTCGGTGACGGCAAATGGCGAGACCCACCAGTTGCAGGCACGTGACATGCTCTATCTCGGCATGGGCAGGACCGACGTGTCGTTCGCGTCGGCCGACGCGGGCGCACCGGCCAAATTCTATCTGCTCAGCGCGCCGGCGCATCATACCCATCCGAGCCGGCTGATCCGCATTGGCGATGCCAAGCGCCTCGATCTCGGCAGCAAGGAAACCTGCAACGAACGCTCCATCTTCCAGTTCATCCATGCCGATGGCGTCAAGACCTGCCAACTGGTGGTCGGTATGACCCAACTGGCGCCGGGCTCGGTGTGGAACACTATCCCTTGCCATGTGCATGACCGGCGCATGGAGGCCTATCTCTATTTCGACCTGCCGGAGACGGCGCGCGTCTTCCATTTCATGGGCGAGCCGGACGAAACGCGGCATCTGGTGATGGCTAACGAGGAGGCGGTGCTGTCGCCGGGCTGGTCGATCCATTCGGGGGCCGGCACCTCGAACTATGCCTTCATCTGGGCGATGGCCGGCGACAATGTCGACTACACCGATGTCGACCCGGTGCCGCTGGGTGAATTGCGTTGAGCGGCCCTTCCTCCTTCAGCCTGGCCGGCAAGCGTATCCTGGTCACCGGCGCGAACACCGGCATCGGCCAGGGCATCGCCGGCTCGATCGCGCGCGCCGGCGGCACCGTCATCGGTGTCGGCCGCTCGGCGATGGACGACACGGAAAGACAAGTCGCGGAAGCCGGTGGCCAGTTCGAGGCGGTGCGATGCGATCTTGCCGACCATGCGGCCGCCAAGGCGATGCTCGACCAGGTCTGGGAAAAGACCGGCCCGATCGACGGGCTGGTCAACAATGCCGGCATCATCCGCCGCGCCGATGCGGTCGATTTCTCCGAGGCCGACTGGGACGACGTCATCGACGTCAATCTGAAGACGCTATTCTTTCTCAGCCAAGGTTTTGCCAGGCGCGTGCTGACCGACCCGAGGCGGCGCGGCAAGATCGTCAACATCGCCTCGGTGCTGAGTTTCCAGGGCGGCATCCGCGTCGCGTCCTACACCGCGTCGAAACATGGCGCGCTCGGCATAACCCGGCTGCTGGCCTGCGAATGGGCGGCAAAAGGCATCAACGTCAACGCGATTGCGCCCGGCTATATCGAAACCAACAACACCGAGGGGTTGCGCGCCGATCCCGACCGCAGTGCTGCCATCCTGGCGCGCATTCCGGCGGGACGTTGGGGCGGGCCGGAAGACATAGGCGATGCCGCCGTGTTCCTGCTGGCGCCAGCGTCCGACTATATGCATGGCGCGGTGGTTCCCGTGGACGGCGGCTGGCTGGCGCGATGAGGAGATGGTCATGATTGAAGCCAAGATTTTCGCACAGCCCGGCGAGAGCGCCTGGACGCCGACGCCGGACGGCAACAGACGCCGCGTTCTCGTCTCCACCGATGAGCTGATGATGGTCGAGTTCGGCTTCGACAAGGGCGGCGTCGGCGCACTGCATTCGCACCCGCATGTCCAGGCCAGCTATGTCGCCGAAGGTCGCTTCGAGGTGACCATCGACGGCCGCACCGCGACCATCGAGACCGGCGGCAGCTTCATCGTGCCGTCCAATCTGGTGCACGGCGTCAAGGCGCTGGAGGCCGGGCGCCTGGTCGACAGCTTTACCCCGCACCGCGCCGATTTCCTGGCCTGAACCTTTTTCGGCAATTCCAGAAACAGGAAACCCGCGCCTCCTGGGGAGGCGCGGGCTGTTGCCTGTGCGCTCGTGGCGCAGCGGTACTCGAAACATCGCCGCAGGGTTGGACGGTGCCGCAACATGGTGAAGATAGGTTTAACGATGCCAATCAGGTCGATCGCCGGTGGGGTGTTGCTGCTGCTTGTTGTGGTCACGCAGGGGCTGCGCTAATCGTTCTGTCCACGCCGCTGCTTCGGGCGGCCGATCGCAAAAACATCAGTGATGCAGATATCGACGACGAGCGTGCCGACGCACGATCCCAAACGGCGCGTCCTCAAGGACGTGTTCGGCTTCGACGATTTCCGTCCCGGACAGGCCGCGGTGATGGAGGCGCTGCTTGGCGGCCGCCATGTGCTGGCCGTCATGCCGACGGGTGCCGGCAAATCGCTGTGCTACCAGGTTCCGGCGCTGGTCAAGGGTGGGCTGACCATTGTCGTTTCGCCGCTGGTGGCGCTGATGCAGGATCAGGTCGCGGCACTGCGCCTCGCCGGCGTCGCCGCCGATACGATCAATTCCTCGATCGACCGTGATGCCAATGTCGCGGCATGGCGCCGCGTCGCGTCGGGCCAGACGCGGCTGCTCTACCTCGCGCCGGAACGGCTGATGACCGAGCGGATGCTGGATGCGCTTGCCAGGCTCGATGTCAGCCTGATCGCCATCGACGAGGCGCATTGCATTTCGCAGTGGGGGCCGGCGTTCCGGCGCGAATATGAAGACCTGTCGCAGCTGCGTGGCATCTTTCCCGACGTACCGATCATTGCGGTGACGGCGACGGCGGACGAGACGACGCGGGCAGACATCGAGAGACGGCTGTTTGGCGGGCGTGTCGAAACGCAGGTGCTTGGCTTCGACCGGCCCAACATCAAGCTTGCCATCGAGCCCAAGCAGGACAGCAAGCGGCAGTTGCTCAACTTCATCGAGCGCCATCAGGGGCGCAGCGGCATCGTCTACTGCCTGTCGCGCAAGAAGACCGAAGAGATGGCGGCATTCCTCGAAAAGAACGGCGTGACCGCGCTCGCCTATCACGCCGGGATGAGCAAGGAGGCGCGTGATGCCAACCAGAACGCCTTCATGACGCTGTCGGGCGTCGTCATGGTGGCGACCATCGCCTTCGGCATGGGGATCGACAAGCCTGATGTCGCCTATGTCTTCCACACCGACCTGCCGGGCAGCCTCGAAGCCTATTACCAGGAGATCGGCCGCGCCGGTCGCGACGGCCGGGCGGCGGAGGCGCATATGCTTTACGGCCTTGGCGACATCCGCATGCGCCGCATGTTCATCGACGACGAGGACGCCGCTGTCGAACACAAGCGCCGCTCGCATGGCCGGCTCGATACGCTGATCGGCTATTGCGAGACGGCCGAGTGCCGCCGCCAGGTGCTGCTCGGTTATTTCGGTGAAGAGGCGGTCCCTTGCGGCAATTGCGACAATTGCCTGGAACAGGCGCCGCGCGCCGACGGCACCGCCGAGGCGCGCCTCATCCTGTCGGCGGTGGCGCAGAGCGGCGAGCGCTTCGGCGCCGGCCATGTCATCGACATCCTGATCGGCCACGAGACTGAAAAGATCGCGGCAAGGGGGCATCACAGGCTGGCAGCCTTCGGCAATGGCGCCGCGCACAAGAAGGATTTTTGGCAATCTATGATTCGCCAGCTGGTCGCGAACGGTTTCCTGATGCCGGACCCGGCCGGCCATGGCGGGTTGGCCATCGCGGACAAGGGCCACGCACTCGGCCGGGGCGAGGTGCCGTTCCAGTATCGGGTCGAGATGCGCACGCGCGCCGCGCGCCGCGCGGCTCGCGCCGGGCAGAGCCCTCAGAGCGAAAATGTCGATGCGTCGCTGCTCGCGGCGCTCAAGACGGTGCGGCTGCGGCTGGCCAAGGAACGCCAGGTGCCGGCCTATGTGGTGTTTTCGGATCGTACACTGATCGACATGGCCGAGCGTCGTCCGCAAGACCTCGACGATTTTGCCGAAGTGAATGGCGTCGGCGCCGCCAAACTCAAGGAGTTCGGCAAGGTTTTTCTGAGCGCCATTGCCGCGCACCTTTCCGAGGCGTCAGGCTGAGAGGCTTTTGCTGGACCAAAGCCCGATCCGGCATCAGTACGCCTTCAACTTGCCCGCCCGCTTATCCTTTCATTTTGGCGCTACCCTGCCATAGGGGAATGGCCTTCCAAATTGTATGGAACCGTGACGACAACACACATTCCTGAATCTATGCGGTCGATTCTTCGGATGTAGCCGTGACTATGGAAACCCGCTGTTGCGCGCGGATGGCGGTTTTCGCGGCCTTGGAGACGCTACGTCGGCAGCCGCGATCCGCTGACCCGAATGGTATGATTCAGACCATCTTTGTTGTTGAAAACCCGCGTTCGACGGGAGTATAAAACTCGAGGTTACCATTGCTTTTCGTATAGAGGCTGTGGTGGAAACGTGGGTCCAATCCGCAAAGCATTGCCTTGCGTGGAAGTGGTCGAACCGGCGGCGAATGGTCCGTTCCTGTGGCCAAGGAAGACCAGGAAATTACCCGATCATTCGTGATTGAACCGTTTGCGCTGTCCTATGCTGAGGGCCAGCGGATACGCCTGCTTCTCGACAAGTTCGTTCGTCTGAAAGACCGGTGGGAACCTGACCACCAGTTCATTGAAAGCGCCCGCCGTAGCCAGCTCCGAGCGGAGAGCCAACTGGACTCCCTGCAATCGACCATCGCCGAAACGCGACGCGTCCTAGAGGCTTCACGGAAGCTCTTGGAAAAGATTGCCGAGCGGGAACACCATACCCAGCCATAGGGAATGGCCGGTGCAGGTTGGGCATGCTTGTGGGGCTTCACGGCACCGGCCACTGCGGGAAGATATGAGGCCCCCCGCGCCGCCTAAGATATAGGCATATTAGCAATCGCGCAATTAACCGTATTGCGCTACCCAGCCGTAGAGGCAAGGAAATCGGAGAAGTTGGTGCCGGTTAACCGCCAGCACGCGAGCAAGTCATTCTGAAAGCATGAAAAACGCGATTTTGCTCGTGCCAATTGAGCGTCTGAAATCTAGTTCCTGCTGCCGATTATCCCCAAGTTAACTGAAATACTTATATTCCCGAAGGGTTGCGAATCAGTCGATTGTCAAGCGCATGCCATGGAGCAAGCAAGGGATCGATCTGAGCAGAAGGGCCGCAGCGGTCGAAGCGCGCTGGGAAATCCGAGCGGCTTCGGCAATTGTCCGCTCTGGCTCGCCCGCTACAACTCGACTCGCGCAGTGTGGACGGAATCACCGGCCATGTGGACGAGAACCATCTGGCGATGTCGTTCACCGAGTTTCGTTCGCGCTTCAGCCTTTAAGGGCAAGGTGATCAAGGCGATCGGATCGCCGCCTCAGGCGGCTTCGCGTTCGGCCTGCGCAGTCAGGTCCGGCTCCCGGCGGCTGTACTGCCGCGGCGAACAGCCCATGACGCGCTTGAATGCCGTGCTGAAGGCGCTTTCGGATTCGTAGCCGAGCGCCAGCGCGATGACGGAAACCGGATCGCCGGAATGCATCAGCCTGTCGCCGGCCAGCATCATGCGCCAGCGCGTCAGATAATCCAGGGGTGAGGCCCCGACCGTCTGCTTGAATCTGAGCGCAAAAGTCGATCGCGACATGCCCGCGCGCTCCGCCAGTTGCTGCAATGTCCAGCCATGCGCCGGGTCCTCGTGCATGGCGCCGATCGCCGCGCCGATCTGCCTGTCGGTAAGTGCGAACAGCCAGCCGACATTGCCTTGCGCGGTCATATGCAGGCGCAAGGCCTCGATCAGGATCATGTGGGCGAGGTGCTCGACGATGAGAAAGCCGCCGGGACGCCGCTGGCGCAATTCCTGCATCATCCGCTCCACCGGCCAGCGAAGCGCCGAATGGTCGCTCTCGCCGCGGATGTGGACGATGGGCGGCAGCATCCGCAAGAGGATGCCGGCATGGTCGCCGGACAGCGTGAAGCGACTGCTGACCAGGAGGAAATCGCCGCCGCCATTATGGACGGTGATGCCGCCGGTCCGCGCCGGTGAAAAGATCGTTCGCGCATCGACCGTCGGCAGGCCGAGATCGCTGGCAAGGCGGAAAGGCCGGCCGCGCGGCAACAGGAAGCAGTCGCCCACGTCCAGCCGCACCGCGTCAGGGACGCCCTCGACCGACAGCCAGCATCGGCCGGACACCACGGCGCCGCATTTGATGGCGGCCTGCTGGTCAGGGAACTGGATCGCCCAGTCGCCACCGGTTTCCAGCCCAGCCGACAGGTAATTGCGCGGCTTCAGTAGCGACAGCACGTCTGACAGCGGATCCATGAGCGTTCTCGGACGATTGCGAAGATATCTCGGATTTTACAGTATAGATCGTATGATCGCAACCTTCTATCTCCTTCGGCAACAGGCTGCCTGTACGGCCTTCGCCGAAAACCAAGGAGAAATGATCATGCGTGTGTTCGTTACCGGGGCTACCGGTTTTGTCGGTTCGGCTGTTGTGCGGGAATTGCTCGGGGCGGGCCATCAGGTGCTTGGCCTCGCGCGGTCGGAAGCAGGTGCGGAGTCGATCGTGGCCGCGGGCGCCGAGGCGCATCGCGGCGATATCGAGGATTTCGAGAGCCTGCGCAGCGGCGCTGCCCAATCGGATGGCGTCATCCACACGGCCTTCAACCACGACTTTTCGAGATTCGCCGCCAGTTGCGCAGTTGACCAGCGCGCCATCGAAACGCTCGGCGCGGCGCTCGAGGGTTCCGAGCGGCCGCTGCTTGTCACCTCCGGCCTCGCCGGTTTTGCGCAGGGAAGGCCGGCAACCGAAGACGACAAACCCGCGCCTCCATCGGCCGCCATGCCGCGCGCTTCGGAAGCAACGGCCGTGGCGCTCGCAGCGCGCGGGGTGCGCGCATCGACGGTGCGGCTGGCGCCGACCGTCCATGGCGAGGGCGATCACGGTTTCGTGCCGATGCTGATTGCCATTGCGCGTGAAAAGGGCGTCTCGGCCTATGTCGGCGACGGCGCAAATCGCTGGGCGGCGGTGCACCGGTTCGACGCCGCCACCCTGTACAGGCTGGCGCTGGAGAAGGGGGCGGGCGGCGTCAGCTATCATGCGGTTGCCGAACAGGGCGTGGCGAGCAAAGAGATCGCCGAGATCATCGGCCGCCGGCTCGGCCTGCCGGTCGTTTCCATAGGCCCCGAGGACGCGGCTGCGCATTTCGGCTTTCTCGGGCATTTCATCGGCAGGGACTTGTCGGCGTCAAGTGAGCAGACCCGCACTGCGCTGGGATGGCAGCCGACCGGGCCGGGGCTCATCGCCGATCTCGATCCTGCCCGCTATTTCGAGGCCTGATCAGGCCGGCCAGTCGCGTTGCATTGCACGACCGACAGCCTGGCGATCAGCGGCAGTGCCAGCAACACGGCCAGACACAGCCCGCCGAGCGGGCAGCACCGTCGTGCTGCTGGAACCGCCGCCACATCTGTATGGCGGCAAGCAGAACGAACACGGCGTAGGCCGCCCGCAGCCCGGACGACCTGCTCGCCCGTCGCCGGAAAGCCGGCGAAGGCATGGCCTCGTCATGGCAGACCTACCTTGTTACGGGGATGCGCGCGCGATTCCCGCGCCTAGTTAGAGATCGCCCTTCCTCACCTTGCCGTAAACGATATTCCGGTTCGAGCCATAGTAGACTTTCGCGTCGAAAGGACTCCCGCCGAGGGCGGCATTGATGATGTCCCACATATCGTCGGCCGAACGTAGGATGAGCGGCCAATCCATGAAAGTCTCCATGTAACCATCCGTCGTTATCTCGTCGCTGAAATTGGCAAACAGGAATTCGCCACCGGGCTTGACTAGTTCCATGGCTCTTTGAAGCAGGCGGACGCCGATGGCACGCGGCAGGTAATCGTAAAGCCCCGATGCGTAGACGAGATCGAATGTGCCAAGGGCGTAGGCGCGGCGCAGGATGCCGCGTACGGAACCCTGGACTGCCTCGACTGCCGTGCCGGCAAAGTCGTGGTTCACCGTGGCTACGCTGACGGGGTCCTGATCCAGGCCGATCCAACGTTGCAGTTTATGCCTGGCCAACGCGTCGGAGCGTTCGGCTTCCCTGAGGTGGCCGCATGCAATCGCCAGCACCTCAGCCTTTTCCACACTGCTGGCTGTCTCTTCCACGGTCCTGGCCAGAATATCCCGCCGCTCGCGCCCCGCCACCGAACTGGCAGCTTCACTGGTGTACGCATAGATTTGCCGACCAAGTAAGGTCGACGAGGCCACGATCTCGTCGGCGATCGGATGCTTGTAGTAAATATCCAGCAGGCCTGCATCGCCCGAATACCCGCGCGGTTTTTCGACCGACCACCGCGTGAACGGGTCCTGGAGCAAATATTCCGCAACCCGATGCTGCTGAGCCAAAGGAACGAGTTTCTGCCAAACCGCGGGAGCAACCTGCCGGCGGAGCTTGTGGAGTCGCCCCGCCAAACGATGGACAATGGGGGCGGCCGGTTTGTGTCGCGCAAAGGCTTGATGAGCAAGGTCCAGTATCAGGGCGAGCTGGGCCGTGCTGTCCCTCAACTCGTCGGAGTCAGCTGCCTCTTCGGAGGTCGCAACATGTTTCTTCATCAGCCTGGTGGTGACCAGGCTGTATTGGTCGAGCTGCAGTTTTGGCTTGATAGGCATGCCGTTTACTCTCCGGTTACCGCCCCGGTCCCCGGTCAGCAGCATAGGTGCGCCGCCAACCAATGCTAACAATTTTAATAAAATTTTAATAAAATTTTAGTCGATGGAGCGGCCATCAATTCTGCAAAACTGGCTAAATCCGAACCACCCGTTTACCCTCGGTTAGCGACATCTGACTTTTCCTGCGGACAGGGGCGTCTTCATTCCCCGACCGCAGGCGACGTCGGCTGTTGCATTCGCTACTGCAGATCGCGGAGGAGCGTTGCGATGCAACTGAGCGAGGACGTTGCCCAGAAGGTGGCGGCAGCGATTGGACGTCCGCGGTGGCATTCCGCCGATCCGGAACTGCTGGCACTGTTCCTGCAGAAGGATGCCGATGAGAATCGCAGTCTTGTGCGATGGGGTATTGCGGCTGCTGTATTCAGCTATGTGGCCTATGGCCTTTTCGATTGGTTTCTTTTTCCGGATATCGCCGGCCGGCTTGTTTTGACGCGCGTTACGCTAGGGATCACTTCCCTGGCGCTTGTCGAATTTGTCGCCCGACGGGGCTTTGCCCTTGCCACCTTGCACCTTGTAGCAGCGCTGGCGATTGTCTCCGGTGCCCTTGGGTGGCTCGTCTCCGCTGTTGGAACAGAGCATCAGGATGCCCTCTCCCATTTCATGGTTTTTGGCACCGTGTTCATCCTGGGTGCGAATCTGTTCTTCAACTTCCGTTTTTGGCTTTCAGCCCTTGCCTCCGCGACGGTCGCCGCAAGCTTTGTGTACGCCGCGATGTTCTCCCTTCAGGCCGACATCGCCGGTCGGGTCGTGTTGTCGGCCTATTTCGTGAACTGCCTCGTCTTGTCGCTTTATCTTTCCTGGCGGCTGAGCCTGGAGCGTTACCAGACCTTCCTGCACGCGCTTCGGGCACAATTCCAGGAGCAGGCTGCTATCAAGAAGGGGCAAAAGCTAACCGAAATCGCCGACACCGATCCGCTCACGGGAATGAAGAACCGCAGGGCGATCATTCGAGAATTCTCGGAGCTGCGCGAAGACTGGGCCGCGGACGACGACGAGATAGGGCTCATTCTGATCGACGTCGACTACTTCAAAAGGTTCAATGACGGACTTGGTCATCAGGCCGGCGACGATTGCCTGATCAAACTCGCCCATGTCCTCTCCGAGATGGCGGCTGCCAACAACGCCATCGCGGCCCGCTATGGCGGAGAAGAATTCGTCATTCTCTGCAAGGTCACCGGGCGGGCTCACCTTCATGAGATAACGAAGAAATTCTGTCGCGCTGTAGAGGATTTGGATATCTACCACCCTGATCGGGGCGACAAGCTCAACATCGTAACGATCAGTGCCGGGGCGTCGTTGACGCGCGCCGATCAGAGCATAGAGCTTAGAATCCTGCTGCAGGAAGCTGACCGCGCGCTCTACGCGTCCAAGTTTGCCGGTCGGGCTACGTTCACGATTTACGACCCGCACGCCACCAGCCAGGATCGCTCCGGCGAAAATCTTTCAGAACTGCTGAAGGTGGCAGTTTCCAACCAGCTCGTTTCTGTCGCCTACCAGCCAATTCGCGAGCTGGCGTCGGGCCGCGTGCTGGGGCACGAGAGTCTGATGCGTGTATGCGACTTCGACGGCACCATGATCAGTCCGTCCGTGTTCATACCCGTTGCCGAGCAGACCGGAGCGATCGTGGAACTGGGTACGTGGCTGATCGATCGAGCCTGCGGTGACATGGCGGAATACGGATTGGGCTCGGTCGTGACGGTGAACGTCTCCGTTCTTCAGCTCAAGGCTCCCAACTTTTCACTCCGGATCACCGAGATCCTTGGCAGGCACGGCCTTGCGCCCCAGAAACTGGCCATCGAAATCACCGAAGGCAGTGACATCTTTCTGGAGGCGCAAGCGGTAAGAAACGTGGAGCGGCTGCGAAAACTCGGCGTTCAGATCTGGCTGGACGATTTCGGAACGGGATTTGCCGGCCTTACATGGCTGCGCCGGTTCAAATTCGACGTGGTCAAGATCGATCGCAGCTTCCTCCACGATTGCCAGACCTCTCGCGGCTTGAGCCTGTTGCGGGACATGGTCGGACTGCTTCGCAATCTCGGCCATGTCGTGCTCGCCGAGGGCGTCGAAACCGAAGAGCAGTACATATTGCTGCAGCGCCTGGGGGTAAATTTGATGCAGGGCTTCCTCACCGGGCATCCAGTCCCGATCGAAGAGGTAAACCAAATGAGGCAAGGCCTCGTTGCCTAGCGGCAGCCCCTTCGCTGAAGCTTCGGAGGGCATCCTGCTTCGTTCCGGTCCCCCTACGCTACTTCGTAGCTTCGGGCGACACTCCTACGCCCAGATGCGGTTCCGGGTGGCCTGCCACCCGAAGCCCGCAGGGCGTAGGGTGGCGGAGAGGGAGGGATTCGAACCCCCGATGGGCTTGCACCCATGCCGCATTTCGAGTGCGGTGCATTCGACCACTCTGCCACCTCTCCGCGGTCATGGTCGGCCGTTGCCGGCGCGGCGCACTAGATAACGGCTGGGCGGGCAGGTTACAAGGCCAAATCCGCGGGGGAATTCAGCTTCCTGTGCGGGCTCTGCCGGGAGGGCTGCGTTGCGGCCACGTCGGCAGATGGGGCTAACCGGTCCTCGACCGGAGGGATCGGGGGCGGCAAGGAGGCGGCGTGGCCAAGGATTCCGCCCGTTTGCCTTGACTCGTACCGAACCTTCGGTTAGGGGAAGCGCGCAATCGGCGTGGAGGGTTCTTCCACGCCGCTTGTTTTTCGAACCCGCAGACTGACAAAAAGACGGCCGAACCGCGTGACGCGGCTCATCGAGGCCGACCGAACAGCGAAAGGCAAAAAATGTTCGCAGTCATTAAAACGGGCGGTAAGCAGTATCGCGTTGCCGCCAACGATCTCCTGAAGATCGAGAAGCTCGAAGCCAATGTCGGCGATATCGTCGAAATCGGCAGCGTCCTCGCCCATGGCGAAGGCGAAAATGTCACCTTCGGCGCCCCGTTCGTCGATGGCGCTCTGGTCACGGCGGAAGTCGTCGAGCAGGGCAAGAACCGCACCGTCATCGCTTTCAAGAAGCGCCGCCGGCAGAATTCGCGCCGCAAGATCGGCCACCGCCAGCTTCTGACCACCGTGCGGATCGCCGAGATCCTGCTGGGTGGCGCCAAGCCTTCCAAGAAGGCCTCAGCCAAGGTGGAAGCCAAGGAAGTCAAGGCTGACGTAGCGCCCGAGGCGAAGGCCGAGGCCGCGCCGAAGGAAGCCAAGGCGAAGAAGGAAGCCAAAGCCGAGGCTGCTCCGAAGGATGAAGCCAAGACGGAGACCGCCGTCGCCGCGCCGCTGTTCAAGGCGCCGAAGGGCGAGCCGGACGATTTGGCCGTGATCAAGGGCATCGGCCCGGTTGCCGCCGGCCAGCTGCACGAGCAGGGCATCACCACCTTCGCCCAGCTTGCCAAGCTGTCGGACAAGGACGTGGCCAAGATCGACGCGCACATGCCCTTCAGCACCGACCAGATCAACGACTGGCGCGAGCAGGCCAAGGAACTGGCGAAGAAGTAAAACGATCCGGCGACAAGGTCGCCGGATCGGACTTGAAACGGAACGCGAACGCGTTCATAAGACCATTCAAGCGCCCCAGGGCGCATCGGAGTTAGTTAGATGGCACACAAGAAAGCTGGCGGCTCGTCGCGCAACGGTCGCGACTCGCATTCCAAGCGTCTGGGCGTGAAGAAGTTCGGCGGCGAAGCCGTCATCCCGGGCAACATCATCATCCGTCAACGCGGCACCACCTGGCATCCCGGCGTCAATGTCGGCATGGGCACGGACCACACCCTTTTTGCGCTCGAGACCGGCGCAGTCACCTTCAACAAAAAAGCCAACGGCCGAACCTACGTATCGGTCAACCCGATTACCAAAGCCGCGGAGTAGCCGGTTCCGCACTATAAAACCGGCGCCCATCTCGGGAACCGGTGTCTGGCCAAACCAGTGAATGGAGCCAGGAAAAGGATCAGGGGAGATGGGTTTTCCATCTCCCCTTTTTTCTTGCCTGGAGGACGTCGAATGGTTGCCGAAGCGGAAGACACCGAAGACGAAAGTTACGCGATAGATTGCCCGGTGCTGGCCACGGAGCGGCTGGTGATGCGCGCTCCCTGCGAAGCCGACATCGCGCAACTGGTCGAGCTTGCCGACAACCGTCACGTCGCCGAGATGCTGGCCCGCATGCCGCACCCCTATGGTGAGGCAGAGGCACGCGCCTTCCTGGCTATGACGAGATCGCGCCGGGCCGGCATCGCCTATGCGCTGACGCTGGCCAGTACCGACATTTTCGTCGGCTGCGCCGGCCTCAACATGACCGACCGCGGGCTGGAGCTCGGCTACTGGATCGGCGAGCCCTACTGGAAGCGCGGCTATGCGACGGAGGCCGCGCACGCGTTGGTCGACCTCGCCTTCCAACGGACCTCGATCCAGGTGCTGCAGGCTTCGACGCGGGTGATCAATCCGGCCTCGCGCCGGGTCATCCACAAATGCGGCTTCCAGTATGCCGGCCAGGGCATGCTGAACTCGATCGTCGCCGGCCAGGTGCCGGTCGAGCGGTACCGGCTGGACAGAAAGACCTGGATCAGTCTTCGAAACTGGGTGCATTTCTAGGTGTTTTGATATTCAGGTGAGGCCGGCCTGCAAACGCGGGTTTTATGCGCTTCCGGTGCACGTACTTAAGTACACTCCGCTCCGGTTCTCGAAAACCAGTGTTTTCGGCTCGGCCTGACCTGAATCTCAACACACCTAGCGCGTGCCTCCAAACGACAGGTTTGGAAACGTTGGTTGTGGATCGGGCTCAACTCAGCCCATCTCGACCCAAATCGGGAGATGGTCCGAACCGACCGCTTGCGGGTCGACCCACAGGCGCTTCAGCGATCCGGCGAGCGAGGCCGAGGTAAAGATGTAGTCGATGCGCTTGTGGCGGCTTGTGTCTTCGGGTCGCGTGGGATCGACCCAGGTGACGACGTCTGGTGTGTTCAGGCGCTGGGCGACGTCGACGGCGAGATCGGCGGTCAAGGGCATGCCGAATTCATGATCCGGGCGGCCGACGAGTTCGACATATTCGGGCGAGCGGGGCAGCATGTTGAAGTCGCCCATGACGATGAAGGCTTCGGGATAGGGCAGGTCCGGCAGGCCGATCTCGGGAATGCCGGAGAGGCCGCCGCCCTCGAAGGCATAGTTCAACAGGCGCTGGCGCAGGAAACGGATCTGGCTGGCGCGTTCAACCGGACTGCGATGGTCGAGATGCGTGGAATAGAAGCGGATGAAGCCGAGCGGGGTCTCGACCAGCGCCTCGAGTGCGCCGCGCTGGAAGTTCATCGCCTCAAGGCTGCGGCTGCGCGGCAAAAGCAGATTGCGCGACAGATGGATCGGCGTCTTCGACAGCACCATGTTGCCGAGCTGGAAAGTGGTGGTGACGGCGCGGCCGGCCTCCAGGCGCGAGCCGACATTGACCTCGAAATTGCTGCCGTAGGCGGCAAAATATTCGGGCAGCGCCTCGCCGATCTCGGCGACCATGTCGCGGTTGCCGTTCCTCGGATTGTTGCGGGTCACTTCCTGCAGCGCGATCACATCGGCGCCGCGAACCGCCGCGGCGATGCGGCCGAGATCGTAGCGGCCATCCAGACCGATACCGTACTGGATGTTGTAGCTTACAACCTTCATTCCCGCGCCCCTCAAGCTCCGTCCGCGAACACTGCTACCGCGTCCCCGGCAAAAGGGCATCCGGCGCTTTAGTCGCAAAACGGCCTCGCCCTTGGCCGCGCCTTGGTTTAGAGCAAGGCGCAAGATCTAAAGCAAAGCCGCAAGGCCAACAGAAACTGCGTAGTCCAATGAAATTTCTCGATCAAGCCAAGGTTTATATCCGCTCCGGCGACGGTGGCGCCGGCTCTGTGTCGTTCCGGCGCGAAAAATTCATCGAGTTCGGCGGCCCGGATGGCGGCGACGGTGGCCGCGGCGGCGATGTCTGGCTGGAAGCGGTCAATGGGCTGAACACGCTGATCGACTATCGCTACCAGCAGCACTTCAAGGCCAAGACCGGTGTCCACGGCATGGGCCGCAACATGACCGGCGCCAAGGGCGCCGATGTGACGCTCAAGGTGCCGGCCGGAACCCAGGTGTTTGCCGAGGACAATGAGACGCTGATCTGCGACCTGACCGTGGTCGGCCAGCGCTTCCTGCTGGCCAAGGGCGGCAATGGCGGTTTCGGCAACCAGCATTTCAAGACCTCGACCAACCAGGCCCCTCGCCGCGCCAATCCGGGCCAGCCCGGCGAAGAGATGAATGTCTGGCTGCGGCTGAAGCTGATTGCCGACGCCGGCCTGGTCGGGCTGCCCAATGCCGGCAAGTCGACTTTTCTGGCAACCGTCACCGCAGCCAAGCCAAAGATCGCCGACTACCCCTTCACCACGCTGCATCCAGGTCTCGGCGTTGCCCGCATCGATGCGCGCGAATTCGTCATCGCCGACATTCCGGGCCTCATCGAGGGCGCGCATGAGGGTGTCGGCATCGGCGACCGGTTCCTCGGCCATGTCGAGCGCACGCGTGTGCTTTTGCATCTGGTTTCGGCGCAGGAGGAAAATCCGGGCAAAGCCTATAAGACCGTGCGCGCCGAGCTCGACGCCTATGGCAATGGGCTGATCGAGAAGGTCGAGATCGTCGCGCTCAGCCAGGTCGATATCCTAGATGCCGATGAGCGCAAGAAGAAGGTTGCGTCGCTCAAACGCGCTGCCGGCCGCGCGCCGATGCTGCTGTCGGCGGCCACCGGCGAGGGCGTCGAAGCGGTGCTGCGCGCGCTGATGGCGGTTGTCGGCGAAGCGCGCGACAGGGCTGCCGCTCCCGTCGAGACCCGCTGGGACCGATAGCGATGACGGCGCAGTCGCTGACAAAATACCGGCGCATCACGGTCAAGATCGGTTCGGCCTTGCTGGTCGACCGCACCAGCGGCCTGAAGCGCGACTGGCTGGCTTCGCTTGCCGAGGATATTGCGGTGCTGGCCAATGGTGGCGCCGAGATCCTGGTCGTGTCCTCGGGCGCCATTGCGCTCGGCCGGACCATTCTCGGTCTCGGCAAACGGGCATTGAAGCTGGAAGAAAGCCAGGCGGCTGCGGCCGTCGGCCAGATCGCGCTGGCCGGCGCGTGGTCGGATGCGCTGGGCAAGGGCTCGTTGAAATCGGGCCAGATCCTGCTGACGCTGGGCGACACCGAAGAGCGCCGTCGCTATCTGAATGCCCGCGCGACGATCTCGACGCTGCTCAAGATGAAGGCGGTGCCGGTCATCAATGAGAACGACACGGTGGCGACCTCCGAAATCCGCTATGGCGACAATGACCGGCTGGCGGCCCGGGTGGCGACCATGATGGGCGCCGACCTGCTGGTGCTGCTCTCCGACATTGACGGGCTCTATACGGCGCCGCCGGCGCGCGATCCCGCTGCGAAATTCATTCCGGTGGTCGACCGCATTACACCCGATATCGAAGCAATGGCGGGGGCGGCCGCTTCCGAACTGTCGCGCGGCGGCATGCGCACCAAGCTCGATGCCGGCAAGATCGCCACCGCCGCCGGAACCGCCATGATCATCACCTCGGGCACCAGGCTGTCGCCGCTGATGGCGATCGAACGTGGCGAGCGCGCCACCTTCTTCAAACCAAGCCCCAACCCGGTGAAAGGCTACAAGAGCTGGATCGCAGGCCAGCTCGAACCGGCCGGGCGGCTCACCGTCGATGCCGGCGCCATCGGCGCGCTGTTGTCCGGCAAATCGCTGCTGCCGGCCGGCGTCAGGCTGGTCAGCGGCAATTTCTCGCGTGGCGACACGGTGGCGATCCTGTCGCCCGAGGGACGCGAGATCGCGCGCGGGCTGGTTGCCTACGATGCCGCCGATGCCGTAAGGATCGCAGGCCTGAAGACAGCCGAGATCGAAACCGTGCTCGGCTATGAGGCGCGCTCTGCGATGATCCACCGCGACGATCTGGTGGTGAGCGATCCGGGTGACCAGATACGGGCTGCCGGCCAGGTATGGGCCGGGGGCGAGGTAAGCGGAGGATGAGACATGCTGAAGTTGCATGAACAATCCGGGGATGACACCGTCGCGCTGATGGCTGATATCGGCCGCCGCGCCCGCGCGGCCGCCCGACCGTTGGCGATTGCGACCGCCGCCGCCAAGGATGCCGCACTTCTCGCCATGGCCGACGCGATCATCGCGCGCCAGCAGCAGATTCTCGATGCCAACGCCATCGATGTCTCTAACGGACACGAATCGGGCTTGTCCGGCTCCTTCATGGACCGGTTGAAGCTCGATCCGGCGCGCACCCGTGCCATGGCGGATGGCATCCGTGAAATCGCCGGGCTCAGGGACCCGGTCGGCGATGTGATTGCCGCCTGGGATCGCCCCAACGGCCTGCAGATCGAGCGCGTGCGCACGCCGCTCGGCGTTGTCGGCGTCATTTATGAAAGCCGGCCGAATGTGACGGCGGATGCCGGCGCACTCTGCCTCAAGGCCGGCAATCCGGTGATCCTGCGCGGCGGCTCGGACTCGCTCAATTCATCCGCCACCATCCATGCCTGCCTGGTCGAGGGGTTGAAGGCCGCCGGCCTGCCCGAAGACGCCATCCAGCTGGTGCCGACCACTGACCGCGCCGCCGTCGGTGAGATGCTGAAAGGGCTTTCCGGCAATCTCGACGTCATCATTCCGCGGGGCGGCAAGAGCCTGGTCGGGCGCGTCCAGAGCGAGGCGCGGGTGCCGGTCTTTGCCCATCTTGAAGGCATCTGCCATCTCTACATCGACCGCTCGGCCGATCTTGACATGGCGGTCAGGATCGCCGTCAACGCCAAGATGCGGCGCACCGGTGTCTGTGGCGCTGCAGAGACTTTGCTGGTCGACCGCGCGGTGGCCTCCACGCATCTGGTGCCGATCCTCGACGCGCTACGCGCAGCCGGCTGCGAGATCCATGCCGATCAGGAAGTGATGAAGCTGTTCTTCGACGCCAAGCCGGCGACCGATGCCGACTGGGTGACCGAATATCTCGACGCCATCATCGCGGTAAAGCTGGTAGACGGGATTGCCGGTGCCATCGACCATATCGAGACGTTCTCCTCACATCACACCGAGGCGATCATCGCCGAGGATGCAGAGGCTGTGCAGCGCTTCTTCAACGAGATCGACTCGGCGATTCTCCTGCACAATGCCTCCACCCAGTTCGCCGATGGCGGCGAGTTCGGCATGGGCGCCGAGATCGGCATCGCCACCGGCAAGATGCATGCGCGCGGACCGGTTGGCGTCGAACAGCTGACCTCGTTCAAATACCGCGTGCGCGGGTCGGGACAGGTGAGGCCTTGAGCGCTGGCCTTACCCTCCCCCTTGTGGGGAGGGTGGCGAGCGCAGCGAGCCGGGTGGGGGTACGACGCTGAATTCTGCAATCCCCCCACCCCGCTCCGCTTCGCGGATCGACCCTCCCCACAAGGGGGAGGGTGGGGCGCCTCTTTCCTCGCACTACCTCCGCATGCCGCATGCCGAAAAGGGCCTTGCCGTCGGCCTGTTCGGCGGCTCATTCAACCCGCCGCATGCCGGCCATGCGCTGGTGGCGGAAATTGCCTTGCGGCGCCTCGCGCTCGACCAGCTCTGGTGGATGGTCACTCCAGGCAATCCGCTGAAGAGCACGAGGGAATTGGCGCCGCTGAGCGACCGGCTGCTGCAGTCGGAGCAGATCGCCAAGAACCCGAAGATCAAGGTCACCGCCTTCGAGGCGGCGCATCATATTCGCTTCACCGCCGACACGCTGGCGCTGGTCAAGGCACGCAATCCCGGCGTCGACTTCGTCTGGATCATGGGCGCCGACTCACTCCGCGATTTCCACCGTTGGCAGCGCTGGCGCCAGATCGTCATGACCTTCCCGATCGCCGTCATCGACCGCCCGGGCGCGACGCTGTCCTTCCTGTCCTCGGTCGTGGCCAAGACCTTCGACTATGCCCGCGTCGACGAGGGTGACGCGCCCCGGCTCGCCCGCATGAAGGCGCCGGCCTGGACCTTCATCCACGGCCCACGCTCATCGCTGTCATCGAGTGCTATTCGCCAGCAAGCCAAGGGGTAACTCCGTAAGACCAGATCGCCGATGTCGCTTTTACGGCGGCCTTTCGCGATTGGCTGGGCGATGCTGCGCTGGATATGGCCACTTCAGTGAACCAGACCGACATCGACCCCAATCATGGCGCCCCGCCGGCGCCCGTGATCGCCATTGCCAGCGTAATCGTGTCGATGGCGCTGATTGCGGTCGGGAATGGGTTGATGTTCGCCTATATCCCGGTCCGGCTTGGGGTCGAGCGCTTCGATCCGACCTGGGCCGGGCTGATCATCACCGGCCTTTCCGCCGGCGGCCTTGCCGGCTGCATCCTGACCGGGCCGCTGGTGCGCCGCGTCGGGCATGCCCGGGCCTTCATGGTGCTGTCGGCGTTGATTGCGCTGTCCAATGCTGCCATTGGCGCCGGCACCTACCCGCTGCTGTGGATCGCCGCGCGCGCGCTTTACGGTTTTGCCATATGCGGCCTGTTCATCGTCGCCCAGAGCTGGCTCAACGATGCCGTCGCAAACGCCATTCGCGGCCGGGTGATGGCGGTGTTTTACGTCGCCTATGTCGCCGGACTTGGCGTCGGCTATGCCCTGCTGGCGGCGGTCGACATCGCGACGGCGCAGGCGCCGCTGATCGGCATTGCCTTCACCGCAGTGTCGATCCTGCCGGTCGGCATGACGCGGTTGGCTCAACCGCCGCCACCTCGCGCAGCCTCCGTGGCGCTTGGCCGCGCCTGGCGGATCTCGCCGGTCGGCGTGGCCGGCATGCTGGCCGTCGGCGGTCTGTCGATGGCGATCGCCGGGTTCGCACCGATCCATGCCACGGCCAAAGGCTATAGCCAGGCCGATGTGGCGCTGCTTTTGTCGGCGATGCCCGTCGGCACGCTGATCCTGCAGATACCGCTCGGCTGGATTTCCGACCGTACCGATCGCCGTTACGTGCTGGCCGGCGCTGCGGCACTGGCCATCGTCGCCGGTATTCTGGCCATCGGCTTCGACGGCGGCGCGCTGATGGTGCTCGTGGTGATCTACATCGTCTGGGACGGCGCCTCGGAATCGATCTATTCGCTGGCCAGCGCGCATGCCGCCGACCGCGCCGGCAAGGACGACATGGTGGCGCTGTCGAGTTCGTTGCTGTTTGCCTGGTCGCTGTCGGGGTTCATCGTGCCGGGTATCGTGACGGCCCTGTCGGCTGTCTATGGCACGCAGGCCTTCATTTATGTGGCCATCGTCATCGCCACTGTCTTCTGCCTGTTCGTGCTGTGGCGAGTGGCCACCACGCGCGCCGTCCCCGCTACGGAGACCAGCAGTTTCGCGCCGATGTCGGCGCAGGCGCCGCTGCCGGTGGAGCTCGCCTACGCCCCGGAAGATAAGCGCTGAACGGTTTCACAGCTCCTACTGCCTGGTAGCGGCAGTTTCCTGTCGAGCCTCCGGCGGAGGTGCGGGAACCGAAATGGCTTCGGCGTCGAACGCCTGCTTGACGCGTTTGGTGAGATCGATCTGGGTGGCGAAGAAATCCGCCGCCGTGGTCCAGTAGCGCAAGGTGATGGCGACGCTGGCATCGCCCACCGTGGCGACGAAGGCGATCGGCGCCGGCTCTCGCTTGACGCGGCGCTCGCCGCCGGCAACGCCCAGCATGGTTTTCTGCGCCAGGTCGATGTCGTTCCAGGAGCCGATGCTCAGCGTGATGTCTCCGCGGCGCACACCGTTGCGGGTAAAATTGCGCACCGGCTGGTTCCACAGCGTCGAATTGGGCGCCAGCACATAGACGCCGTCTGTCGTGCGGAGCTTGGTGGCGAACAGGCCGATTTCCTCGACGGTGCCGGAAATGGCGCCGACCTCGACATATTCGCCAATGCGGAATGGCCTGAGCGCCAGAAGCATGATGCCTGCGGCGATGTTCTGCAGCGTGCCTTGCAGCGCCAGGCCGATTGCCAGCCCGATGGCGCCGATGGCGGCGATGATCGAGGCCGTCTGAACGCCGAACTGGCCGAGCACCATGATGACCACCAGGATCAGGATGGCGTAGCGCACGATCTTCGAGAAGAAATGGCGCAGCGTCGCGTCGAAACCATGGATATGGCCGAGGCCGGCTGAGATCGATCGTTCTGCGAGCCCGGCGACGAGATAGCCGACGACCAGCAGGATGATGGCGCCGATGGCGGAGAAGGAATAGGAAACGATCAGTGTGCTGAGTTGCGCAAGGCCAGCCTGCACGGTGAGCAGCGTGTTCTGGGGGTCGATTGGCATCAGGAAAATCCGTTTGGGGGGTGTGTCGATAACCCCTGCCGCGGCCATGGGTTCCGATTTTTCTCAAGGCTCCGGAACCGGAAGTCGTGCACTGCGTTCGCGGTGGCAGGGCCTCCCGTCTTGAAACTGCAAGGGAACTCTGCCTATCTATAGGGTGTCACCTGATTTCGTGGGTGATTTGGTTGTTCTTGCTGCGAAAGGAAATACACTGAGAACAGCATTGCGGAAGAAGGCTGACATCATGCCTTCGCCGGCCAGGATCAGCGTAGATGACGCCGTGTCCCGTGCCATCAAGACAGTCCTTGCCAGTCTGGAAGACTCCAAGGCCGAAAATATTGTCTCAATCGACATTCAGCGGAAATCGAGCCTCGGCGACTATATGGTCATCGCGTCGGGCCGGTCACACCGTCATGTCTCGGCTGTCGCCGACCACCTGCTCAAGGCGCTCAAGGATGCCGGTCTCGGCACGGCGCGCGTCGAGGGGCTGTCCGGCGCCGACTGGGTCCTGATCGATTCAGGCGACATCATCGTCCATGTCTTCCGCCCAGAAGTCCGCGAATTCTACAATCTTGAAAAGATGTGGCAGGCGCCGGACCTCGAGGAAGAGACCTTGCACTGAGCTCCGTCTCATGTCGTAACCATCCTGGGTGCGACATGGATTGAAAGCTCGCCGAGGCAGGGATGAAGATAGCAGTTCATGCCGTGGGCCGGATGAAGGCCGGCCCCGAGAGAGAGCTCGCCGACCGCTATTTCGAGCGTTTCGCCAAGAGCGGCCCGGCGATCGGGTTCGAATTCTCTGGTGTCGCCGAGATCGCCGAGGGACGAGCCCAGAACCCCAATGAGCGCCGCCGCGAGGAAGGCCAGAAGCTGCAGGCACAGTTGCAGCCGGGCACGGCGCTGTTCCTGCTCGACGAACGCGGCAAGAACCTGTCCTCAGACGATTTCGCCAACCGTATCGGCCAGTTGCGCGATGGCGGACGCAAGGCGTTGGTCATCGCCATTGGCGGCGCCGACGGGCACGACCAGTCGGTTCGCGATCAGGCTGAGCTGATGGTCTCGTTCGGCGCGGCGACCTGGCCGCACCAACTGGTGCGTGTCATGCTGGGCGAGCAGCTCTATCGGGCGGCAACGATTCTTTCGGGACATCCCTACCACCGTTCGTAAATCAGTGGGTCGAGGGTCAATCGTCCGGATTTCCGCCCCAATGCGCGGCTGTTTTGTGCTAGGCTTCGGTTCGATCATGGTTGATGGTTCGTTAACGAAGCCACGCATAGAGTCGGGCTTCAATGGCTGACAACGGGAAATCACGAACGGGCTTCCGGCACGCGCGCTGCGGCATCGCTGCGGCGGTGGTTTTGCTGTCGCTCGGGCTTGCACGGGCCGAAAATACGCTGGACGTGGCGCCCGACCCCGATCTGAGCCGTGCCGAATATGAGAAGGTGTCGGCCGAGATCACGCTGTCGTCCGAACGGCTGGCCAAGCTCGCCGCCGACATTGCTTCGGTCAAGAAGGACCATGCCTCGATCACCGCGGCGCTTATCCAGTCGGCTATGACCGAGCAGAAGCTCGGCCAGGACATCGAGGATATCGGCGCCAGGCTCGAAGGACTGAAGGGCGAGGAACAGAAGATCCGTGTCTCGCTGGCGGCGCGGCGCGACGTGCTGGCCGAGGTGCTGGGGGCGCTGCAGCGCATGGGGCTCAATCCGCCGCCGGCGATCCTGGTCAAGCCGGAAGACGCGCTGTCGTCGGTGCGCAGCGCCATCCTGCTCGGCGCAGTGGTGCCGGAACTGCGCCAGCAGACCGACAAATTGCTGGCCGACCTCAGGGAACAGACCCGGGTGACGGCCTCGATCGAGGCCGAGCGGACGAGGCTGACGGCGGCGGTCGGCGAGCAGACGGCGGAAAAGAAACGCCTCTCCATGCTGCTCGAAGCCAAGCAGAAGCTCGAGGCGGACACCTGGACGGCGATGGCCGCTGAAAAGCAGCGGTCCCAGGCGCTTGCGGCCAAGGCCGGCAGCCTGAAAGAGCTGATCGCTTCGCTTGAAGCCGACAAGAGCCGCAAGGCGGCGGATGCCGTCAAGGCAGGCGAACAGAAAGCGGCCGACAGCGATAAGCCGGACGCCGATAACGCCGATGCAGGCACAACCGCGTCGACGGAGCTGGCTTCGCTGCCCGTGCCGGAAGGCAACCGCCTCACCGCCGCCGCGCCGTTTTCGGCACTTCAGGGACAAGTCTCGCTGCCGGTCACCGGCAAGATCAAGCTGCGTTTCGGGGCCGATGACGGTAACGGCGCGGTGATGCTTGGCGACATGGTTGCGACACAATCGGGAGCCATCGTCACGGCACCGGCGGACGGAAATGTGCTTTATGCGGGGCCTTTTCGCTCCTATGGTCAACTCTTGATCCTCAATGCGGGAGACGGCTATCATGTCGTCCTGGCGGGGATGAGCAGAATCAGCGTCGCGTCTGGCCAGTCGGTGCTCGCAGGAGAGCCGGTCGGCGCGATGGGAGAGGCCCGGGTGGCAAGCACCTCGGCCTCGAAGAATGGAAATGCCACGCCGGAACTCTATGTCGAGTTCCGCAAGGATGGAAAACCCGTCGATCCGACCCCATGGTGGGCGGACCGCTTCTCTGGAAGGACGTGAAATGATGCGGAAACTGTCGCTTCTTATTGCCGGTGCGCTGATGGGCGCGTCAGCGATGAGCCTGGTCTATGGCGCGCCCGGCTCGACGGCGAACGCTGCAGGCTCCGAGACCTACAAGCAACTGGCGATCTTCGGCGACATCTTCGAGCGCGTGCGGGCGCAGTATGTGACGCCGCCGGACGACAAGTCGCTGGTCGAAAACGCCATCAACGGCATGCTCACCTCGCTCGATCCGCACTCCTCCTACATGAATGCCGAGCAGGCGCAGGACATGCGCGTGCAGACCAAGGGTGAGTTCGGCGGCCTCGGCATCGAGGTCACCATGGAGAACGACCTGGTCAAGGTGATCACGCCGATCGACGACACCCCGGCTGCCAAGGCAGGCGTGCTGGCCGGCGACTATATCGCCAAGATCGACGGCCAAGAGGTTCGCGGCCTGACGCTCAACGATGCGGTCGAAAAGATGCGCGGCCTGGTCAACACGCCGATCAAGCTGACCATCCTGCGCCAAGGCGCCGACAAGCCGATCGAGTTGACGGTGGTGCGCGACATCATCAAGGTCAAGGCGGTCAAGTTCCGGGTCGAGAACGACATCGGCTACATGAAGATCACCTCCTTCACCGAAAAGACCTATGACGACCTCGAGAACGCCATCGACACCATCAAGAAGCAGGTGCCGAACGACAAGCTCAAGGGCTATGTGCTCGATCTCAGGCTCAACCCGGGCGGCCTGCTCGACCAGGCGGTGAGCGTGTCCGACGCCTTCCTCGACCGTGGCGAGATCGTCTCGACCCGCGGCCGCGACCCGAAGGACGTCACACGCTTCGACGCCAAGGCAGGCGACGACATCGGCGCCAAGCCGCTGATCGTGCTCGTCAATGGCGGTTCGGCCAGCGCCTCCGAGATCGTCGCCGGCGCGCTGCAGGACCTGCGCCGCGCCACAGTGGTCGGCACGCAGTCCTTCGGCAAGGGCTCGGTGCAGACCATCATCCCGCTTGGCGAGAACGGCGCGCTGCGCCTGACGACGGCGCTCTATTACACGCCGTCCGGCAAGTCGATCCAGGGCAAGGGCATCACGCCCGACATCAAGGTCGACCAGCCGCTGCCGCCCGAACTGCAGGGCAGGGACCTGACGCGCGGTGAATCTGACCTCAAGGGCCACATCAAGGGCGCCGACGAGAGCGATACCGGTTCGGGCTCGGCTGCCTATGTGCCGCCGGATCCAAAGGACGATCTGCAGCTGATCTATGCCGAACAGCTGCTGCGCGGCCAGAAGACCGACCCGGCATTCCCGCCGAATCCGGAGAAGGCAGTGCTTAACCAATAAAATCGACTGGTAGCTCTGGCTGCCCAATCGAAGCGATGCAATGCTGCCGGGACCGTGAGGTTCCGGCAGTTTGATTCGGGGGCAGCTGGGCGCTGCGCCTCAAAAGGCGCAGGGGACGCGCCGTCAGTTTTGGATCTGCGCATGGCGAAAAGATTTCGCTGATCACGCGCCCGGGGATGCGGCTTGGCTGACGTCGGCAAGGACATCGAACGCCCGCTCGGACAGACCGTCCGACCGCGTGCTGCGTCGCGCGGGATCAGCGCTGGCGCCGTCGCGGCGACGCTGGTCGTGCTGGCCGCGGTCGGCATCTCCGGCGCGATCGCGCTGCGCGAGAAGCCGTTCCGCAAAACGGAAGCAATCGCGGTCTCGACGCCAAAGGTGACGGCGGCGGCCGAGCCCGCGGCCGCAGCACCCACTGCTCAAGCGACGGCGGCAGCGCCGAAGGCGGAAACGCCCAAGGCCAGCGGTCCGCAGATCATCCATGTGCAAACCCAGGAGGGTGACGGCCCGCCCAATGCAGCCATCGTCATCCATGACCCGTCGACGATCGGCCAGAACCTGAAGATCGCGCATATCCCCGACAGGGCGCTGATCGAGGCCAGCGACACCGGCCCGTTGCCGGTTCGCGCCGCTGACGGCCGGCGGCCGTTCGATGTCTATGCGCGGCCGTGGTCGGGTTCGCGTGGCGCTCGCGTGGCAATCGTCATCGGCGGGCTTGCCGTGTCGCAGACCGGCACGCAGGCGGCGATCGCCAAGCTGCCGGCCGAAGTGACGCTGGCTTTTGCGCCGCAAGGCAACAGCATTAGCCGGTGGATGCAGGCGGCACGGCAGAGCGGGCATGAAGTGGTCATGCAGGTGCCGCTCGAACCGTTCGACTATCCCAATGTCAATCCTGGCCGCAACACGCTGACAGTGGCGGCAAGCCCGGACGAGAATCTGAAGAATCTGCGCTGGGCGCTGTCGCGGACCACCAACTATACCGGCGTCATGAACTATATGGGGGCTCGCTTTTCGGCCGACGCGACGGCGATGGGGCCGTTCATGGCCGAACTCGGCAAGCGCGGCCTTGCCTATGTCGATGACGGCTCGTCCGCACGGAGCCTGGCGTCCGATCTCGCCTTGAAGGACGGTGTGCCGTTCGTCGCCGGCGATACGGCAATCGACGCCGTGCAGGACCGCGGCGCCATCCTGAAAAAGCTCGACGCGCTGGAAGCGACCGCGCGCGCCAAAGGCTCCGCCGTCGGCATCGGCTCGGCCTTCGACCTCACCGTCGATACCGTGGCGTCCTGGGCGGTCGAAGCGAAAAAGCGCGGCATCGAGATCGTGCCGATCTCGGCGGTGGCCATCGACCCGGAAAAAGGCTGATCATGACGAAGAAACCTGTGGACCCCGAGACGCTGCCATACCGCCCCTGTGTCGGGCTGATGATCCTCAATGGCGACGGGCTGGTCTGGGTCGGGCACCGCATCGCCGAGCCGGACAGCGAATTCGCCGGCACCACGCAGCTCTGGCAGATGCCGCAAGGCGGCATCGAGGAGGGCGAGGAGCCGCTGCAGGCGGCCGGGCGCGAACTCTATGAAGAGACCGGCATGCGCTCGGTCACGCTGCTCGCCGAGGCGCCGCACTGGATCAATTACGACCTGCCGCCCGATCTGGTCGGCATAGCCCTCAAGGGGCGTTATCGCGGCCAGACGCAGAAATGGTTCGCCTACAGCTTTCACGGCGGGACCAGCGAGATCCAGATCAATCCGCCGCCGGGCGGCCACACCGCCGAATTCGATGAATGGGCATGGCGGCCAATGCAGGACCTGCCCGATCTGATCGTGCCGTTCAAACGCAAGGTCTATGAGGATGTGGTGGCGGCGTTCCGTCATCTTGCCTAGCTGGATGTGACGGTTCGCACGGCAGCTGATTCGTGCTTTATTGATCGCGACACCCGCAGCCACGAGACCCATATGAACGACGCCGGGCAATGGCCTCTTAGCGCAGCGTCTGGGCTGCCCCTCACCTGCCTGCCGACTTTCGTCACTCGAAAAGCCAAGCAGTTGGCTTTTCGTCCGCTTTACGCGGACCGCTCCTCAACTCCCCGTATAGGGCCGGGGAGAAATATCCGGCAGGACAATGAGGGGCAGCGCCGACTTCAGCGGGTCTGCAATGCATAAAGCCAAAGATACGATCAGCGAAGCGGCGGCCGGCGCCATTCTCACCATCGATCTCGGCGCGGTCAGGGAGAATTACCGGCGGCTCAAGGCAAAGCTCGGCGGCGTACGCTGCGCCGGCGTCGTCAAGGCCGACGGTTACGGGCTCGGCGCGCGGCAAGTGGCGGCGGCACTGGTTGCCGAAGGCTGCGACAGCTTCTTTGTCGCTCATCTCACCGAGGGTGTCGCGCTGCGCGACGCACTCGGACCGAAGCTGGAAATCCATGTGCTGAACGGCCTGCCGCCGGGCTCGGAACCCGAAGCGGTGGCCGCCGACCTTGTTCCCGTCATCAACAGCACCGGGCAACTGAAGGCGTGGAGCGAGGCAGGCCAAAAGGCCGGCCGCAAGCTCAAGGCCGCCATCCAGGTCGACAGCGGCATGTCGCGGCTGGGCATGGCGCCGGCAGAGGTCGAGGCGCTTTCGGCCGATGCTTTCGCCGGCGTCGATGTCGTCCTCGCCATGAGCCATCTGGCCCGCGCCGACGAACCGACCAATGCGGCCAATGATGCGCAACTCAGGGAGTTCGAACGGCTGCGCAAAATGCTGCCCAAGGCGCCGGCGTCGCTCGACAATTCCTCCGGCATCTTTCTTGGGCCGCGCTATCAGTACGACCTCGCGCGTCCGGGCGCTGCGCTCTACGGCATCAATCCGACGCCTGATGAGGCGAACCCGATGCTGCCGGTGGTGCGGCTCGAGGCAAAGATCATCCAGACACGCGGCATCGATAAGGGCGCGGGCGTCGGCTACGGACATGCGTTTCTGGCCAGCGGTCCCTTGCGGGCGGCCACGATCTCGCTCGGCTATGCCGATGGCTGGCACCGGCGCGCGGCTTCGGCTGCCTGGCTCGACGGCGTGCGACTGCCCTTTGTCGGGCGGGTGTCGATGGATTCGATCATCCTCGACATCTCGGCCCTGCCGGCCGGCCGGCTGCGCGAGGGCGACCTTGTCGAACTCCTGGGCCCCTCGCAGAGCGTCGATGACGCCGCCGGTCATGCCGGCACGATCGGTTATGAAATCCTGACCAGTCTCGGCCCCCGCTTCCACCGCCGCTATATCAACGAATAGAGCCGCGACACGCCGCCCCTTGGCGGACGCCGCAGAATCCGGCAGACAGGAGGCGGCGGCCCTCTGACGGAAGTCGTCGTGGAGAGTGATGCGATGAAGATCTTCGTGTTGGGCGGCGGCGTTATCGGGGTCACCACTGCCTATTATCTCGCTGAGGCCGGCCACGAGGTGACGGTGTTCGACCGCCAGAAAGGGCCGGCGCTGGAAACCAGCTTCGCCAATGCCGGCGAGATCTCGCCGGGGTATGCTTCGCCCTGGGCCGGCCCCGGCATTCCGCTGAAGGCAATCAAGTGGCTGTTGATGAAGCACGGCCCGCTGGTGGTGCGGCCGGCCTTCGATCCGTATATGTGGACATGGCTCATCAAGATGCTGCGCAATTGCACCGCGGATCGCTACGCCATCAACAAGGCGCGCATGGTGCCGCTCGCCGAATACAGCCGCGACACGCTGAAGGCGCTGCGCGAGGCGACCGGCATCGCTTATGATGAGCGGACCAAGGGCACGCTGCAGCTGTTTCGCACGCAAAAGCAGCTCGACGGCACCGGCGGCGATGTCGAGGTGCTGAAGAAATATGGCGTTCCCTACGAGTTGCTCGATCCCGAAGGCTGCATTGGGGCCGAGCCGGCGCTGGCCGGCGTGCGGGAAAAGTTTGTCGGCGGGCTGAGATTGCCCGGCGACGAAACTGGCGACTGCAAGATGTTCACCGATCGGCTGGCCGAGCTCTGCGTGGCGCGCGGCGTCACGTTCGAGTACGGCACGCAGATCCGGCGCTTCTCCAAGAACCGCAATCGCATCGTCAGCGTCGGCACCGACCAGCGCTCGCGCGCGGCCGACGCTTATGTGCTGGCGCTGGGCAGCTATTCGGCGCGCTTCATGCGCCTGCTCAGGCGCCCGATCCCGGTCTATCCGGTCAAGGGCTATTCGATCACCGTTCCTATCAAGGACGCGGTCGCCGCCCCGGTGTCGACGGTGATGGACGAAACCTACAAGGTGGCGATCACCAGGCTCGGCGACCGCATCCGCGTCGGCGGCACGGCGGAGATTTCCGGCTTCGATCTCAGGCTGCATGAATCGCGCCGGCGCACCCTCGAACATTCGGTCGGCGATCTGTTCCCGGATGGCGGCGACCTCAAGGCGGCGTCCTTCTGGTGCGGGCTGCGGCCGATGACGCCGGACGGGCCGCCGCTGGTCGGCCGCACCGAGTTCTCCAACCTCTATCTCAACACCGGGCACGGCACGCTTGGCTGGACGATGGCCTGCGGCTCGGCCAAGGTGCTGTCCGACATCATCTCCAGCAAGGTGCCTGATATCGATGTGCGGGAGTTAGGACCGGAGCGGTATTTGAGGTAGGGGTGCTTTTTAAAGCTCGCGGGCCAGCACCCCCTCTGTCCTACCGGACAGAGGGGGTGTAAAGGATCGCTACAGAACGGCATTCCTTCAGCCTCGCCAGCCCTTCAAAACGCCTCCTTCACCCAACCCTTCGAGAACAGCCATCGGTAGGCCCACGGTATCGTCACCTCGGTCGATACCTGGTTCGAATGGGCGACATAGTCGTCATAGACCGGCTGCATCCTGGCGTAGAAGGCAGGGTCGAGCACCGTCATGCCGTTCTCCAGATCGTGGAAGAAACTGCGGTTGTTGAGATTGACCGACGAGATCGTCACCAGCCTTTCGTCGATCATCATGATCTTGGAGTGCAGCACGACATCGGGCGCCTTGAATTCGCGGATGTTGATGCGGTCGCCATATTTCTCGACGAACAGCTTGTTGAGCGCGGTCAGCAGCTTGCCGCCAATATCGCCCTTGAGGTCGATGCGGCCGACAATGTCGATCCTGACGCCGCGCGCCAGCGCCCGCTCGATGGCCAGGCTGAGCTTCGGCGTCAGATTAAGGTAGGGATTGACGATCTCGATATGGTGCCGGGCAGTGTCGATCAGCTCGACGAAATAGGTCTCGAGCGCATGGTTGTCCTCGTAGGGCACGGAAATGAAATGGCGCACCGTGCCCGGCGGGCGCCGGCTGTCGGAGCGCACCGGAATGGAGAAGGGTCTTGCGATGTTGGTGTCGGCGTCGCGCAGCCACAATGTCGAGAGATGCGCGGCCAGCGTCTCGACCGTGGCCGGGTCGGCAAACTCGATGTCGAAATCGCTCCAGTTCGAATAGTAGTTGAGCGAGAGGCCGTCGGTCTTGCCGTATTGCTCTAGGTTCGGATAGCGCGACAGGTCGATTGGCTTGTGGAAGAGGAAGCCGTCATGAATGTTGCGGCCGCCGATGATGACGCGCGAGCGGGCGGGATCCTCGGCAAGTGTCGCCAGCATCTTGACGTGATGGGTCTTGTGCAGCTGTGACAGTTGCTCGTCGACCGGCGCGCCGTGGTCGGCCCGCCAACGATATTCCTGCAACTCGACATTGGGATAATCGGCCGCCAGCCGGTGCAGCAGGGCATCGTCCTTGTCGCGCTCCAGCACGTCTGTGACCATGATGCGCACTTTGGTGCCGAGGGCTGCGTGATGGCGGATCAGCCGCTCGATGACGCGGCCGGAAAAATCGGCCTTGAACTCCAGCGACGACAGATAGACCAGCTTGAGTTTCGGCGCGCGCGAGAAATCGAGCGGCAGTTCGGGGTCGGCCTTGTCGAAGGCGCTGTCGGGTAAAGGCGCGCCGAGCAGCGCTTCGACCTTGGCGTTAAAGCCGTCGCGCGACTTGCGTAACAGGCGCGGTGACCCGAGCGGCAGCGAACAGCTCTGCGACAGCCAGCGGCCGGCGTAAAAGACGCTGGCAAGCTTATCCAGGCGGGATGGATCGGGCACTGGACAACGCTCGTAGCGGCTGTCGAGCGCGGCTATCGCCGGATAGGCAACCTCTTCGCGCAGGATGGTGAGCGGGGCGCCTGCCGGCGCCAGACTGGAGCTGAGCTTGAGGCTGCAACGGTTCAAACCATCGCTGGGGAACAGGCTGGCGGTTTGCCCGGCCGACAGGCGGAGGCGGAAGGCGGCACCGCTCGCCACGCTGCGCGAGCCACCGCCGGCGCGAATCGCCAGCGCCCCGTCGCAGGCGCCAGATATCTCAACCGGCTGCTTTCCCGCCTGGCGCATCACGATCTCGATCGAGCGCGCCTGCAGGCCGGAAAAGCTGAACGTCTTTGGCGCGGAGGGCCGCGCGGCGGCGTTGACATAGAGCGTCTGCCGCGACACGCGCCAACGGCCGTTGAAATGGCCTTCGCCGGTGCCCCTACCTGCCGGCATCTGTTCGGCGCTAACCGGCTTCGCCAGCTGTTCCAGCGTCCGGTAGGTGGCCTGGAAATCGCGGTTGGCGATGGCGTGGCGGTCATGGCCGAACGGACCGGTGCCGTTCGCCCTGTCGATGGCGCCGATCTGGTTGTGGGCGAGCAGCGCCAGGAACTGCCTTTCATAGTCGCTGGCACCGGCATCGCCGAAAAACGCTGCTGCTGCAGTCTGCGGTCCGGGCGTGCCGGCCGATACCGACGGCCGGCCGCAATCCTTCGCATCGGGGAAGAAATCGCAGCTGTGCCGGATCGGGGCGGCGCAACCGACAAGGGCCGCCAGCCCCAGCCCGGCCAGAGCCAGGCAGATGGCGCGGTTCATCCCGTGGCCCCGTTCATCGTCTTCAGCTCAGCCGGGTCGCGCGGCGGCATAAAGCCTTGCGGAAAGACCTTGCAGACGGGAAGTGCGAAAGTGGCGATCAAAAGCTCGGCCTCGCCGCGCACCTTTTTCGGCGCTGTCTTGTCATCACGGATCGCCTTTGCCGAGGCGACGAGCGCGCCGTCGCAGTCGCAATGATTATGGCGCGCGATGTAGCAGGCGTCATGGATTTGGCAGGCGCTGTCGAGGCGATTGACAGGGCGAGCCGAGAGGTCGCCGGTGCGGGTGCCGGGACCGCAGTAATTGCCGAAGACGAAAGGCGACGGGCGGGCCATTGCGATGCGGACCGGCTTGGGCAGTTCGGCTTCCGGAACTGCGGTCCATGGATTGGCGCAGGCGGAAAGCGCGACAAGCGGCAAGATGGCGAGCACCGCTCGCATTTTGATCCGCACCAGCTTTGCAAAAAAGTGTCCCACCCGGCGCAGCCAATCCCTAATGATAGGCGACATCGCGCTTGTTGCCACACTGGCCGATTTTGTGGCGAAGGCAAGGCGGCGCGGCCATCAGACAAACAGCCCGCGCTCTCTCTCGACCGCCTTGGTGATGAAGTTGGCGACGATCTGCACGCGGCGCAGCGGCCGGACCGATTCATGATAGACCAGCCAGTAGGCGCGGCGGATCGGCGTCACGATGTCGACGGGGATCAGCTCCGGCATCGAGCGGGCGACAAAGGTGTGCAAGATGCCGATGCCAGCGCCCGACCGCACCGCTTCGGCCTGGCCCAGCGCTGAGGAGATGGCGAAGCTGGTGCGCCAGTCCGGGCTGAACTCTGCCGCATAGTCGAGCGACGGGCTGACGATCAGGTCTGGGACATAGCCGATCAGCGTATGCTGGCCGAGTTCGGCAGCGGTTTCGGGTAAGCCGTGCGCCTGCGCATAGGCGCGCGAGGCAAACAGGCCGAGTGTGTAGTCGACCAGCTTTCCCGCCACCAGCCTGCCTTCGCTCGGCCGCTCGACGGTGATGGCGATGTCGGCCTCGCGCCGCGACAGCGAGAAGGAGCGCGGCACCGGCACCAGTTGGATGGTGAGTTCGCGGTGCAGCGCGGTCAGCGCGCCAAGACGCGTGGCGAGGAATGCGACGCCAAACCCGTCGGGCGCGCCGATGCGCACGGTGCCTGAGATATCGTCGCCTTCGCCCGACACGGCGGAGCGCGCGGCGATCATGTCGGCTTCCATGCGCTCGGCAATGTCGAGAAAGCGCTGGCCGGCCGGCGTCAGCTCGCTGCCGGTGGTAAGCCGGCGAAACAGTTTTGTCCGTAACGCATCCTCAAGCGCTGCGATGCGGCGCGAGACGGTGGCGTGATTGAGTTCCAGCCGCTTGGCGGCGCCAAGGATCTGCCCGGCGCGGGCCACGGCGAGGAAGATGCGGACGTCATCCCAGTTCATGGGGGTGGTCCGGGCTAGCGGCGAACGCGGCGTTCCCGCCCACCCCCCTCTGGCCTGCCGGCCATCTCCCCCGCAAGGAGGGAGATTGGCAGCTCCGCCGCCTGCGTCTCTTTTGCTGCGTTGAAGATTTGCGAAGGCGGCGGCCACATCTGATCTCCCCCCTTGCGGGGGAGATGTCCGGCAGGACAGAGGGGGGTGTGACGGAGCGCAACCTTCGGGCCTTTCAGCAATCTGTAATTTGCGGCAATTAATGCACACTCGTCCTTCGTTGTCTATTTCTTGCACAACGGTTGCGTTTCCCCTCGCGTTGCCTTCGCGCCTGCAAAGGCGTTGAATGCTTCATCACAAACTCAGGGAGAGAAACCATGATCGAATACGGTCATTTCATCGGCGGCAAGCATGTCGCCGGGACCAGCGGGCGCAAGCAGGACGTCATGCAGCCCATGGACGGCTCGGTGCGCGGCACGGTGGCGCTGGCGTCGCCGGCGGAACTGCGTGCGGCTGTGCTGAACGCCAAGGAAGCACAGATCAAATGGGCTGCGACCAACCCGCAGCGGCGTGTGCGCGTGCTGATGAAGTTTCTTGAACTGGTTGCTCGCGACTATGACGAACTGGCCGATCTCCTGGCGCGCGAGCACGGCAAGACCATCGCCGACGCCAAGGGCGACATCCAGCGCGGCCTCGAAGTGGTCGAAGTCTGCATCGGTGCGCCTCACATGATGAAGGGCGAGTTCACCGACGGCGCCGGCCCCGGCATCGATGTCTATTCGATGCGCCAGCCGCTTGGCGTCGTTGCCGGCATCACCCCGTTCAATTTCCCGGCGATGATCCCGTTGTGGAAGATTGCCCCGGCGCTGGCCTGCGGCAACGCCTTTATCCTGAAGCCTTCCGAGCGTGACCCTGGCGTGCCGATGCGCATCGCCGAACTGTTCCTCGAGGCTGGCCTGCCGGCTGGCGTTCTCAACGTCGTCAATGGCGACAAGGATGTCGTCGACGCCATCCTCGACGATCCTGATATCAAGGCTATCGGCTTTGTCGGCTCGACGCCGATCGCGCATTACATCTACTCGCGCGGCACGGCCGCGGGAAAACGCGTGCAGTGCTTCGGCGGCGCCAAGAACCACATGATCATCATGCCCGATGCCGACATGGACCAGACCGTCGACGCGCTGATCGGCGCGGGCTACGGCTCGGCCGGCGAGCGCTGCATGGCGATCTCGGTTGCCGTTCCCGTCGGCAACGACACCGCCAACCGGCTGATGGAAAAGCTGATCCCGCGTGTCGAAAGCCTCAAGGTCGGCCCGTCGACGGATTCGTCCGCCGATTTCGGCCCGCTGGTGACGGCGCAGGCATTGGAACGCGTCAAGGGTTATGTCGACACCGGCGTCAAGGAAGGCGCCAAGCTGGTCGTCGATGGCCGCGGCTTCTCCATGCAGGGCTACGAGGATGGCTACTATATGGGCGGCTGCCTGTTCGACAATGTGACCGCCGACATGCGCATCTACAAGGAAGAGATTTTTGGCCCGGTGCTGTCGGTGGTGCGTGCGCCGACCTATGAGAGCGCCATCAAGCTAGCCAACGATCATGAGATGGGCAATGGCGTCGCCATCTTCACCCGTGACGGTGATGCTGCTCGTGATTTTGCTTCGCGCGTCCAGGTCGGCATGGTCGGCATCAACGTGCCGATCCCGGTTCCGATCGCTTACTACACGTTCGGCGGCTGGAAGGCGTCGTCCTTCGGCGACCTCAACCAGCACGGCCCGGACGCGTTCCGCTTCTACACCAAGACCAAGACGGTGACCTCGCGCTGGCCCTCCGGCGTCAAGGACGGTGCCGAGTTCGTCATCCCGACGATGAACTGACCGGACGATTTCGAAGATCGGCAAGAAGGCCTGGGTTCAACGTCCTGGGCCTTTCTTTGTACGAAACCGACATTGGCCATCACGTTAAAGCGATGGAACCAAGAGCCTGTCATCTGCCTTAAATTGCATTCCTGCCGTGGTGCAGGCCATCAAAATAGCGCCGGTTGCAGCCGGGGTTCTCGTCTGGCGCAAGGAGGTGTCAGATGACACGACGTCTTGTGGCGGCGATGTTCTTTGCGGTGTTCGCGATGTCCGGCATCGCCCAGGCCAAAGCCGATCAATGCGCGGCGCGGACCGACCTGGTCAAGGCGCTCGGCGAGAAGTTCCACGAAAGCCAAGCCGCACGTGGCCTGGTGAACCCGAATGTGGTGCTTGAGATCTTCGTCTCCGACCAGGGCACCTGGACCATCCTGGCCACCGACACACGCGGCCAAAGCTGCATCATCACGGCTGGCGAAGGCTGGGACGGGGCGGCTATGGCAGCAGTCTTGCCGGGCACCTGATAAAGACCGGTCGGAAGTCTGGAGCAGAGACGGAGTTCAGCGTGTGGCGGCCACTTCGGCATGGCCGCGCAGCAGTGCCATAAGGCGTTTGGCGTCCTTGGCGGCAGCCTCTTCGTCACCGGCCAGGATCGAGCGGATTAGCGCGACGTGGTGTTCGGCCGATTCGGCCAGTCCTGTGTCGGCCTTGTAGCGGAACCAGAAGCGGCGGCTGTGGGTCTGCAGGGGCGCGGCCAGACGGGCCGCAAACGGGTTGTCGGCGGCCATCGCCAAGGCCTCGTCGAGCGCCTTGTCGGCCTGGATGAAGGCCAGCACATTGCCCGAGATGACGGCCTTCTGCATGGCAAGGGCTGCCTCATGAAACAGGTCGGCGGCCTCACGGGTGACGAAGCGGGCGGCCGAGCGCGCCAGCACCACCTCGACGCCGCGCCTGGCATCCAGCACGCGCAGCCAGTCGCCGGGATGAAGCGGGGCAATGGCGATGCCGGCGCGTGGCCTGACATCCAGCAGTCCTTCCCAGGCGAGGCGCTGGATCGCTTCGCGCACCGGCGTGCGTCCTAGCGCCAGCTTCTCGATGAGGGCGCCTTCGGTGACAAAGCTCGCCGGCGCCAGTTCCAACGTCACGATCATATGCTCGAGTACATGGTAGGCCTTGGCGGCGGCCGGCTCGGGGTATGCTGTCTCACTGGATATCAAAGGTGGGCTCCTGATATATCTCACATATATCATAACGAATTCCGCGTTGACAGCCGGTTTTCAAATAGATATACGGCTGATATATCAGATGGAGAGACGATCATGTGGACCGGAGTTTTCCCCGCCGTCACGACCAAGTTTACTGATGACGACCGCCTCGATCATGCCGAGATGGAGCGCTGCCTTGCTTTGCAGATGGAGGCAGGCTGCGACGGTATCATCGTCTGCGGTTCGCTCGGCGAAGGGCCGATGCTGTCGCATGACGAGAAGATCGAGGTGCTGAAGACTGCCCAGAAAGTTGCAGGCAACAAGCCGGTGCTGCTGACGGTCAACGAGGCGGGCACCCGCGAGGCGGCGAGCATCGCAAAGCGCGCGAGCCGGGAAGGCGCCAACGGGCTGATGGTGGTACCGAGCCCGATCTATCACACCAACCCGGAAGAGACGGTCGCCGCCTTGCGCGCCGTCGCTCAGGCCGGCGACCTGCCGGTGATGATCTACTCCAACCGCCTCGCCTACCGCGTCGACGTCACCGTCGACCAGATGGAGGAACTGGCCGCCGACAAGCGCTTCGTCGCCATCAAGGAGTCCTCCGACGACATCCGCCGCTCGACAGAGATCATCAACCGCTTCGGCGACCGCTACGATTTGTTCACCGGCGTCGACAATCTCGCCTTCGAGGCGCTGTCGGTGGGCGCCATCGGCTGGGTGGCGGGTCTGGTCGTCGCCTTCCCGCGCGAGACCGTCGCCATCTACCAGCTGATGAAGCAGGGCCGCCGCGAGGAGGCGCTTTCGATCTACCGCTGGTTCCGGCCGCTGCTCGATCTCGATGTCTCGACCTATCTGGTCCAAAACATCAAGCTTGCCGAAGTGCTCGCGATCGACACAAATGACCGCGTGCGCATGCCGCGCCAGCCGCTGTCGGGCGAGCGCCGCAAAGCGGTCGAGAAGATCGTCAAGGACGCGCTGGCGGTACGGCCGAAGCTGCCGCAGTTCTGAAGGCTTTCTTCTCCCCGTGCACGTGCACGGGGAGAAGATGGCGGCAGCCAGATGAGGGGCAGCGCCGACGTGCAAGGAAATTCCAGGGACACAGAGGAGGGCCGCCGCCCCTCATCCGCCCTTCGGGCCCCGCAGCCCTTCGCTGGCGCTCCGGGCGTTCGTCGTTCGGAAAGCCAAGCAGTCGGCTTTTCCACCGCTTCGCGGACCACTCCTCACCCCCGTGAACGGGGAGAAGGGGTAGATATCGCCATTGTCGGTGGCGGCATTGTCGGCATCTGCGCGGCGGCCATGCTGGCCGAGGCCGGGCGCAGCGTCACGGTCTTCGACCGCACCGGCATCTGCGAGGAGACGAGCTCCGGCAATGCCGCCGCCTTCGCCTTCTCCGACGTGCTGCCGCTGGCGCATAAGGGCATGATGCGGCACTTGCCGAAATGGCTTGCCGATCCGCTCGGGCCACTCAGCATCCCGCCGGCCTACTTGCCGAAGCTGTTGCCTTGGCTGTTGCGCTTCTGGCGCGCTGGCGCACCAGAAAAATATGAGGCGAGCCTTGCTGCTCAGGCAGGCATGATGAAGCTCGCCGAGGCTGAATGGATGGGCCTGCTCGACCGTTCCGGCACGCGGCTGATGCTGCGCGAGGACGGCTCGCTGGAGCTTTATGAAAGCGAGGCCGAATTTCAGGCCGGGCTGCCGGGCTGGGCGGCGCGCGAGCGCTTCGGCATCGGCTTTCGCCATGTCGAAGGCGACGAACTGGCGCGGCTGCAGCCGGGACTGTCGCCGCGCTTCATCAAGGGCACCTTCGTGCCGGGCTGGAAGACCGTCGCCGATCCGAAACTGCTCGGCAAGGGGGTGTGGGCCTATGCCGAAAGGCTGGGCGCGCGTTTCGAAAAGGCGCGCATAGAGCGCGTCGCCGCCAATCCTGATGGCGCGACGCTGACGCTGACGGACGGCACGACCAGGCAGGCAAGACATCTTGTCGTGGCCGCCGGGGCATGGTCGCATCTGCTGACGAAGGCGCTTGGCGACACCATCCCGCTCGAAACCGAGCGCGGCTACAACACGACACTGCCGAAGACCGCTTTCGACGTGCAGCGGATGCTGATCTTTTCCGGCCATGGCTTCGTCATCACGCCACTCGAGACGGGCTTGCGCGTCGGCGGCGCCGTCGAGTTGGGCGGTCTCGACCGGCCGCCGAATTTTGCGCGTTCGAAGGCCATGCTGGAAAAGGCCAGACAATTCCTTCCGGGGCTGGACGCGTCAGGTGGCCGCGAGTGGATGGGGTGTCGCCCGTCGCTGCCGGATTCGCTGCCCGTCATCGGCGCGGCGCGCACCGCGTCCAACGTCGTCTACGCCTTTGGCCATGGCCATCTCGGCCTCACCCAGGCGGCGGCCAGCGGCCGCTTGATCCGCGATCTTGTTCTCGGGCAAACTTCGCGGATCGATCTTGCTCCCTTCAGCCCGCAACGGTTTTGAGTTCGAGGAAATCATGGCCAAAAAATCCTTCTTTTGCATCGACGGCCATACCTGCGGCAATCCGGTGCGGCTGGTCGCCGGCGGCGGTCCCTTGCTCGAGGGGTCGACGATGATGGAGCGGCGGGCGCATTTCCTGGCGGAGTATGACTGGATCCGCACCGGGCTGATGTTCGAGCCGCGCGGCCACGACGTCATGTCGGGCTCGATCCTCTATCCGCCGACGCGCGAGGATTGCGACATAGCCATCCTGTTCATCGAGACGTCGGGCTGCCTGCCGATGTGCGGCCACGGCACGATCGGCACGGTGACGATGGCCATCGAACATGGGCTGATCAAGCCGAAGACACCCGGCGTGCTCCGGCTCGACACACCGGCCGGGCTGGTCATCGCCGAATACAAGCAAGTCGGCGACTATGTCGAGGAGGTGCGCATCACGAATGTACCGTCCTTCCTTTATGCCGAGGGACTGACGGTCGACTGCCCGCAGCTTGGCGAGATCACCGTCGATGTCGCCTATGGCGGCAATTTCTACGCAATCGTCGAGCCGCAGGCGAATTTTCGCGACATGGCTGATTATTCCGCCGGCGATTTCGTCGCCTGGAGCCCCGTGGTGCGGCAGCGGCTCAACGAGAAGTACTCGTTCGTGCATCCGGAAAACCCCGGCATCAACCGGCTGTCCCACATGCTGTGGACCGGCGAGCCGACGGTGGAGGGGGCCGACGCACGCAACGCCGTCTTCTATGGCGACAAGGCGATCGACCGCTCACCTTGCGGCACCGGCACCTCGGCGCGCATGGCGCAGCTCCATGCCAAGGGCAAGCTCAAGGCCGGCGACAGTTTTGTCCACGAATCGATCATCGGCTCGCTGTTCAAGGGCAAGGTCGAGAAGGACGTCACTGTTGCCGGCAAGCCGGCCATCATTCCCTCGATCGGCGGCTGGGCGCGGATGACCGGCCTGAACACCATCTTCATCGACGACCGCGATCCGTTCGCGCACGGTTTTGTGGTTAAGTGATACGGTAGGCTGCCGATCATCCACCGAGACCAAGACTTGGACCCAGAGCGGGACCTCTTGGCGAAACCAGTCAGCGAAAGGTTAGCGCGTTGGGCGAGGCATCCACCGCCATAGTCGGGAAGGAACCCATGTTGCAGCTGGTCAGTACGGAATGTGGCTAAAAAACGAAGCCCGCCAACAGCGCAAGGATTCGTCTCATCGCCGAATTTTGACCGGGATTTCTTCGAAATGAGGTCGCTGGCCCGGCTGAATCGTCAAAGACATTGCGTTATGCCAATGATAGGGTCCGCGATAGTCCAGGGGTCGGGAGCAAAAAAACGGGCAATCGGAAGGCGTGCCGGCAAAACACGCTCGACGTTTGAAAAATCACGTTGCAATCCGGGCTCGAAACTTTACGACTAGGGGAAATACGAAAAGGAATGCGTCTGCATGGGCGACATTCCAGGGGAGCCATGTACACATGCAGTACTTTGTCCAGCAGCTTATCAATGGGCTGACGCTGGGATCGATCTATGGGCTGATCGCAATCGGCTACACGATGGTCTACGGCATCATCGGCATGATCAACTTCGCCCACGGCGACATTTTCATGGTCGGGGCATTCGCCGCCCTCGTCGTCTTCCTCATCCTCGGCTCCTTGTTCTATTCGGTGCCGGTCGTCCTGGCGCTGCTGATCATGATGATCGTGGCGATGCTGCTCACCAGCCTCTACAACTGGACGATCGAGAAGGTGGCGTACCGGCCGCTGCGCGGTTCGTTCCGGCTGGCGCCGCTGATCACCGCCATAGGCATGTCGATCGCGCTGTCGAACTTCATCCAGGTGACGCAGGGCCCGCGCAACAAGCCGATCCCGCCGATGGTCAGCCAGGTCTACAACATCAACGGCATCAGCGTGTCGCTGAAGCAGATCATCATCGTCGTCGTCACCGCCCTGCTGCTGGCGCTGTTCTGGTACCTGGTCAACAGGACTTCCCTCGGCCGGGCGCAAAGGGCGTGCGAGCAGGACCGCAAGATGGCGGCGCTGCTCGGTGTCGATGTCGACCGTACGATCTCGATCACCTTTATCATGGGTGCAGCGCTTGCGGCCGTCGCGGGCACGTTGTTCCTGATGTATTACGGCGTCATCGCCTTTTCCGACGGCTTTGTGCCGGGGGTCAAGGCCTTCACCGCGGCCGTTCTCGGCGGCATCGGGTCTCTGCCGGGCGCGGTGCTTGGCGGGCTTTTGATCGGCTTCATCGAGAGCATGTGGTCGGCGTATTTCTCGATCGACTACAAGGACGTCGCGGCGTTCTCGATCCTGGCGATCGTGCTGATCTTCCTGCCTTCCGGCATTTTGGGCCGGCCAGAAGTCGAAAAGGTCTGAGACAATGGCGGTTTCCGTATCCTCGGAGCGCGACACCGTCGCCTCCCCCGTGCAGCGTGCATTGCGCGAAGCGTTCTATGCCGGCGCCATCTCGCTGGGGTTGTTCATTCTCTTCATCGGCCTGAAGACCGACCAGAACATAAGCAACCAGCTGATCCTGGTGCAGCGCTGGTTGCTGCTCATCACCGTGGTCGTGCTGACCATGCTTGGCCGCTTCTTCTACATTGCATATGGCCAGCCGTTCATGGCCAATCAGAAGATCACCAATGTCGCCACCGGCCTGTTGCCGGCGAGCGTCGCGTCGCGCTTCTTCCTGCTTCCGGCCTTCATCGTCGCCGTCGTGCTGGCGGTTGTCCTGGTTGCGTTCGGCAGCGCCCTGCCGGTGTTGGTGGGACCCGATCTGGCCGGCTACCTTCAGTTCCTGCGCGCATTGGCCGTCATTTACGCGCTCGCTTGCGTGATCTTCTATTTCCGCTCCTTCATCCACGCCAATTTCACCAAGCTCGGGATTGCGGCGCTGGTGCTATACCCGATCCTCGTCGTCGTGGTGCTGTCGATCTACGCGTGGTCGATAACCGGCGGCCTGCAGGGCTCGTTGAAGTGGGTCGACAATTTCGGCATCCAGATCCTGATCTATGTGATGCTGGCCTGGGGGCTGAACATCGTCGTCGGCCTCGCCGGCCTGCTCGATCTCGGCTACGTCGCCTTTTACGCGGTCGGCGCCTATGCCTATGCGTTGCTCGGTTCGCAATACGGCCTGTCGTTCTGGATCCTGCTGCCCGCCGCCGGCGCCATGGCCGCCTTCTGGGGCGTTATGCTCGGCTTTCCGGTGCTCAGGCTTCGTGGCGATTACCTGGCGATCGTGACGCTGGCCTTCGGCGAGATCATCCGCCTGGTGCTGATCAACTGGCGTGAAGTCACCAACGGCTCGGCCGGCATCTCCGGCATCCCGAAGGTCACCTTCTTCGGCCTGATGACGTTTAATTCGACCGACCCGAACTATATCGGCAAGGTGCTGCACATCGCCCAGTCAAGCGCCTACTACAAGATCTTCCTCTACTATCTCATTCTCGGGCTGGCGCTGCTGACCGCCTTCGTCACCATCAGGCTCAGGCGCATGCCTGTCGGCCGCGCCTGGGAGGCGCTGCGCGAGGACGAGATTGCCTGCCGCTCGCTTGGCATCAACACCACCACCACCAAGCTCACCGCCTTTGCCACCGGCGCCATGTTCGGCGGTTTTGCCGGCGCCTTCTTCGCCGCACGGCAAGGCTTCGTCAGCCCTGAATCCTTCGTCTTCCTCGAATCGGCGATCATCCTGGCCATCGTGGTGCTCGGCGGCATGGGCTCGCTGGTCGGCATCGCGGTCGCCGCGCTGGTGATGATCGGCGGCACCGAGGCGCTGCGCGAACTCGATTTCCTGAAAAGTGTCTTCGGAAAAGATTTCACCCCGGAGCTTTACCGCATGCTTTTGTTCGGCATGGCGATGGTCATCGTCATGCTGTGGAAGCCGCGCGGCTTTGTCGGCAGCCGTGAACCGACGGCCTTCCTCAGTGAACGAAAAGCGGTCTCCGCCTCCTTCACCAAGGAAGGGCACGGCTGATGAGCGCGACCTCCATTCAGAAGACCAATCCGGGTATGAAAGACGCCATCCTCCAGGTCGAGCATCTTTCGATGAAGTTCGGCGGCCTGATCGCCATCGGCGACCTGTCGTTCCAGGCCAAGCGCGGCGAGATCACCGCTCTGATCGGACCCAATGGCGCCGGCAAGACCACCGTCTTCAATTGCATCACCGGCTTCTACAAGCCGTCGGAAGGCATGATTACGCTCAACCGGGCCGACGGCTCGAGCTTCCTGCTCGAACGGCTGCCCAATCATGAGATCCCGGCGCGCGCCAAGGTGGCGCGCACCTTCCAGAACATCCGCCTGTTCTCGGGCATGACGCTGCTGGAGAATCTGCTGGTTGCCCAGCACAACAAGCTGATGAAGGCATCCGGCTACACGATCCTGGGCCTGTTCGGGATCGGCGGCTACCGCAGAGCCTCGGCTGAATCGGTGGAGCTTGCCAAGCACTGGCTGGAGAAGGCCGACCTTGTCGATCGCGCCGACGATCCGGCCGGCGACCTGCCCTATGGCGCGCAGCGGCGCCTCGAGATTGCGCGCGCCATGTGCACTGGGCCCGAACTTCTGTGCCTCGACGAGCCTGCGGCCGGTCTCAATCCGAAGGAGTCGGCTGCGCTGAATTCGCTGCTGATGGACATCAAGAGCAGTACCTCGATCCTGCTGATTGAACATGACATGTCGGTGGTCATGCAGATTTCCGACCATGTCGTGGTGCTTGAATATGGCCGCAAGATTTCCGACGGCAGCCCGCAATCGGTGCGTACCGACCCGCGCGTCATCGCCGCCTATCTCGGCGTCGACGACGAGGAGGTCGAGACGGTGCTGACCGAGGTCGGCGATGAAGACGTCATCGAGCAGCTGGACATCGGGCCGGATTCGGCTCACGGACCAGGCACATCGTCTTCCTATCTCGCCGGCCCGGTAAGCGACACGATCGGCCACAGCCAGGGCGAGCGGGTCACAGTGTCGAAGGGAGCTTCAAAGGCCACCCAATACGATACAAGAGCCAACTCCGCGCCAAGAGCACCGTCCGAGCGTCTAACGGCCAAGTCCAAACCGGCGGCCACCAAATCCCCGACAGGCAAGCCGCGCGGAGGGCGTAAGTGATGGCCGAGACAACGCTGCTCGACATCAAGGGCGTCGAGACCTACTACGGCAACATCAAGGCGCTGAACGGCGTCGATGTCCACGTCAACCAGGGCGAGATCGTCGCGCTGATCGGCGCCAACGGCGCCGGCAAGTCGACGCTGATGATGACCATCTTCGGTGCGCCGCGCGCTCGTGCCGGCTCAATCACTTTCGCCGGCACCGACATCACCCAGATGCCGACGCACGAGATCGCCCGCATGCGCATTGCGCAGTCGCCGGAAGGCAGGCGCATTTTCCCGCGCATGACGGTGATGGAAAACCTGCAGATGGGCGCTGGTCTCGACAATCTCAAGCACTATGACGAAGATGCTGAGAAGGTGTTCGCGCTGTTCCCGCGCCTCAAGGAGCGCATTGCCCAGCGCGGCGGCACGCTGTCGGGCGGTGAGCAGCAGATGCTGTCGATCGGACGTGCGCTGATGGCGCGGCCTAAGCTGCTGTTGCTCGACGAGCCGTCGCTGGGTCTGGCGCCGCTGATCGTCAAGCAGATCTTCGATGCCATCCGCGAGCTGAACCGCACGCAAGGGCTGACCGTGTTCCTGGTCGAGCAGAACGCCTTCGGTGCGCTCAAGCTCGCCACGCGCGGCTATGTCATGGTCAACGGCAACGTGACCATGAGCGGCACAGGCAAGGAATTGCTCGCCAATCCGGAAGTGCGGGCGGCCTATCTCGAAGGCGGCCATCACTGATTTTGGAGCGGAATGTATGCATACGGTATTCCGCTCCAACTTGTTTGTTTGTCGCATGACCTTTGTCCGAAAAGTCTGCAACTTTTCGGGATCATGCTAGGGAGTCTTCATCATGCAAGGCATTCTTCACGAGGAACCTTCCATCTGGCAGTTCTTCTTCGTCACCTGTCTGCTCGGCGGCTGGGCGGCATGGATGACCGGCAAGGCCAGCGCCCAGACATGGCGCAGCCTGCCGGCGCTGTTCGCCTATCTGCTGGGCCTCGGCATCGGCATCAGGTTCATCCATCATGCCTTGTTCGGCGGCACGATGTTTTCGCTACAATACTATGTCGTGGACACAATCGTGCTCATGATATTGGGGTTTGTCGGCTATCAATACACGCGTACGAACCAGATGGTGACGCAGTATAATTGGCTTTACGAACGGGCTTCGATCTTAAGCTGGAAACCGAAAGGTTGACGTTCATCATTAACGCCGTTCCGGGGATGAATCGGCGTGACAAGGGCCTGAAAATCGGCAAAGTACGCTTTCTGCGATAAGGGTGGGCATCGCATGAAAGTTTCATCCACGCCCACCTCGTAAATGGGAGCGTTTAAATGAAGAAATCACTTTTGTCCGCCGTTGCCCTGACCGCGCTTGTCGCGTTCGGTGGCAATGCATGGGCTGACGTTATCGTCGGCGTCGCAGGTCCGATCACCGGTCCGAATGCGGCCTTCGGTGCGCAGCTGCAGAAGGGTGCGGAAGCGGCCGTTGCCGACATCAACGCAGCAGGCGGCATGAACGGCGAGCAGATCAAGCTCGAAGTCGGCGACGACGTCTCGGATCCGAAGCAGGGCATTTCGGTCGGCAACAAGTTCGTCGGCGACGGCGTGAAATTCGTGATCGGCCACTTCAACTCGGGCGTCTCGATCCCGGTTTCGCAGGAAGTCTACGTCGACAACAACATCGTCGAAGTGACGCCTGCGGCGACCAACCCGAAATTCACCGAGCGCGGCCTGTGGAACGTGTTCCGCACCTGCGGACGCGATGACCAGCAGGGCGGCATCGCCGGCGGCTATATCGCGACCAACTTCAAGGACGCCAAGGTTGCCGTCATCCACGACAAGACCCCCTATGGTCAGGGCCTTGCCGACGAGACCAAGAAGGCGATGAACGCAGCCGGTCTGACCGAAGTCATGTATGAAGGCGTCAATGTCGGCGACAAGGACTTCTCGGCGCTGATCGCCAAGATGAAGGACGCCGGCGTCACCCTGATCTATTGGGGCGGCCTGCATACCGAAGCCGGCCTGATCATCCGCCAGTCGGCGGACCAGGGCCTCAAGGCTACCTTGATGTCGGGCGACGGCATCGTGACCGACGAGCTGGCTGCGATCGCCGGCGATGCGGTTATCGGTACGCTCAACACCTTCGGTCCAGATCCGCGTCTGATCCCCGAGAACAAGGCACTGGTCGAGAAGTTCCGCGCCCAGGGCTTCGAGCCGGAAGCCTACACTCTCTACTCCTACGCCGCCATGCAGGTGATCGCCGAGGCTGCTGCCGTGGCCAAGTCGAACGACCCCGTGGAAGTGGCCAAGGCGCTGCACGAGAAGGGCCCGTTCAAGACCGTTCTGGGCGATCTCGCCTATGACGCGAAGGGCGATCCGAAGCTCCCGGGCTATATCATGTACGAATGGAAGAAGGGTCCGGACGGCAAGATCTCCTGGTTCCCGAAGTCGTAATTCGGAACACAGCTCTATTTAATGCCCGGCGTTCGCGCCGGGCATTTTTCTTTGGTGACAGGGCGGCAGCGAGGGTGGCTGGATAAGCCGTTAGCCGGGGTCGAATTTGTGCGGGCACGACAATTAGCGTCACCTCGCGACGCCAATCGCACGCAGCTTTTCGAGCCGTGGTGCTAGAATCGCATTTAAATCGGTTTAACCTCTCCCCGATTTTGGTTGCACTGCAGCATTTTCGCGTTAATCATGCCTCTGCCCCACCCTCCTGTCCGGAGCCTGCTTCCTTGGCCATCACGAAGATCCTCGTCGCCAACCGGTCCGAAATTGCCATCCGCGTCTTTCGCGCGGCCAACGAGCTCGGCCTCAAAACCGTGGCGATCTGGGCCGAGGAGGACAAATATTCGCTGCATCGGTTCAAGGCTGATGAAAGCTACCAGGTCGGGCGCGGGCCGCATCTGGCCAGGGACATGGGGCCGATCGAAAGCTATCTGTCGATCGAGGAAGTGATCCGGGTCGCCAGGCTGTCCGGCGCCGACGCCATCCACCCGGGCTATGGCCTTCTGTCGGAAAGCCCTGAATTCGCAGATGCCTGCGCCGAGGCCGGCATCACCTTCATCGGACCGAAGCCCGACACGATGCGCCGGCTCGGCAACAAGGTCGCCGCGCGCAATCTGGCCATCGAGGTTGGCGTGCCGGTGGTGCCGGCAACCGAACCGCTGCCGGACGACATGGAAGCAGTCAAGCAGCTCGCCAAGACAGTCGGCTATCCGGTGATGCTCAAGGCATCGTGGGGCGGCGGCGGGCGCGGCATGCGCGCCATCCGCGCGGAAGCCGACCTCTCCCGCGAGGTGATGGAAGGCAAGCGCGAGGCCAAGGCCGCCTTCGGCAAGGACGAGGTCTATCTCGAAAAGCTGATCGAGCGCGCTCGCCATGTCGAGGTCCAGGTGCTCGGCGACACGCATGGCAACGCTGTACATCTGTTCGAGCGCGACTGCTCGATCCAGCGCCGCAACCAGAAGGTCGTCGAACGGGCGCCGGCGCCCTACCTCAGCGAGGCATTGCGCCAGGAGCTTTGCGGCTATGCGCTCAAGATCGCGCGGGAGACCAGCTATATCGGCGCCGGCACGGTGGAATTCCTGCAGGACGCCGACACCGGCAAGTTCTACTTCATCGAGGTCAATCCGCGCATCCAGGTCGAGCACACCGTGACCGAGCAGGTGACCGGCATCGACATCGTCAAGGCGCAGATCCACATACTGGACGGCTTTGCCATCGGCACGAAAGAGTCGGGCGTGCCGGCGCAGGCCGACATCAGGCTGAACGGTCACGCGCTGCAGTGCCGCATCACGACCGAGGATCCGGAGCATAGTTTCATTCCGGACTACGGCCGCATCACCGCTTATCGCGAAGCCGCCGGTTTCGGCATCCGCCTCGACGGCGGCACCGCCTATTCGGGCGCGGTCATCACCCGCTTCTACGATCCGCTGCTGGAGAAGGTGACTGCCTGGGCGCCGACACCGGCCGAGGCGATCGCCCGCATGAACCGGGCCTTGCGCGAGTTCCGCATCCGCGGCGTGGCGACCAACCTCACCTTCCTCGAGGCAATCATCAACCACCCGCGCTTCGCCGACAATTCCTATACGACCAGGTTCATCGACACGACGCCGGAGCTGTTCGCGCAGGTGAAGCGGCAGGACCGCGCCACCAAGCTGCTCAACTATCTGGCCGACGTCAGCGTCAACGGCCATCCCGAAACCCGCGGCCGTCCGATGCCCAAGGCCGATGCGGCAGCGCCTGTCGTGCCCTATCTCAACGGCAATGTGCCTGATGGCAGCAAGCAGAAGCTCGACGCGTTGGGGCCGGAGAAATTCGCTGCCTGGATGCGTGAGCAAAAAGAGGTGCTTGTCACCGACACGACGATGCGCGACGGCCACCAGTCGCTGCTCGCCACCCGTATGCGCACGCATGACATTGCCGGCATCGCCGGCACCTATGCGCGGGCGCTGCCGCGGCTGCTGTCGCTGGAATGCTGGGGCGGCGCCACTTTCGACGTCGCCATGCGCTTCCTGACCGAGGATCCGTGGGAGCGGCTGAGCAAAGTGCGCGAAGCGGCCCCCAACCTTTTGCTGCAGATGCTTCTGCGCGGCGCCAATGGCGTCGGCTACACCAACTATCCCGACAATGTCGTGCAACATTTCGTCAGCCAGGCAGCGGCCGGTGGGGTCGACCTGTTCCGCGTCTTCGACTGCCTGAACTGGGTCGAGAATATGCGCGTCGCCATGGACGCGGTGGGCGCCGAGGGCAAGCTGGTCGAAGCGGCGATCTGCTACACCGGCGACATCCTCGATCCGGCGCGCGCCAAATACGACCTTAAATACTATGTCGGGTTGGCGAAAGAATTGCAGGCAGCCGGCGCCCATATCATCGCCGTCAAGGACATGGCCGGGCTTTTGAAGCCTGCCGCCGCCCGCGTGCTGTTCAAGGCGCTGCGCGAGGCCACCGACCTGCCGATCCATTTCCACACCCACGACACGTCAGGCCTGTCGGCGGCGACGGTGCTGGCGGGCGTGGAAAGTGGCGTCGACGCCATCGACGCGGCGATGGATTCCTTCTCCGGCAACACCTCGCAGCCTTGCCTGGGCTCGATCGTCGAGGCGCTGAAGGGAACCGAGCGCGATCCCGGCCTCGATCCGCAATGGATCCGCAAAATCTCCTTCTACTGGGAAGCGGTGCGCAACCAGTATGCCGCCTTCGAAAGCGACCTCAAGGGGCCAGCCTCGGAAGTCTATCTGCACGAAATGCCGGGCGGCCAGTTCACCAACCTCAAGGAACAGGCGCGTTCGCTGGGGCTGGAAACGCGTTGGCACGAGGTGGCACAAGCCTATCACGACGTCAATTTGATGTTCGGTGACATCGTCAAGGTGACGCCGTCGTCCAAGGTGGTCGGCGACATGGCGCTGATGATGGTGAGCCAGGATCTGACCGTTGCCGACGTCGAAAACCCAGCCAAGGACATCGCCTTCCCGGACTCGGTCGTCTCGATGCTGCGCGGCGATCTCGGCCAGTCGCCCGGCGGCTGGCCTGCGAAGCTGCAGAAGAAGGCACTGAAGGAAAGCAAGCCGATCACCGAGCGCCCGGGCTCGCTGCTCAAGCCAGCCGACCTCAAGGCCAGCCGCAAGGAGATCGAGCAGAAGCTGGAGCGCAAGCTCTCGGAGTACGAATTCGCCTCCTGGCTGATGTATCCGAAGGTGTTCACCGACTTCGCCGCCGCGCAGGAAACCTACGGGCCGGTCAGTGTGCTGCCGACGCCGACCTATTTCTACGGCATGAAGTCCGAAGACGAGATCTTCCTGGACATCGAAAAAGGCAAGACGCTTGTAGTGCGCTGCCTTGCGATCGGCGACGTCGATGAGAAGGGCATGGTCACCGTGTTCTTCGAGCTCAACGGCCAGCCGCGCCGTGTCCGGGTGCCGGACAGGGCGCATGGCGCCTCGGCGGCCAAGGCTCGGCGCAAGGCCGAGCCCGGCAACGAGGCGCATGTCGGCGCGCCGATGCCGGGCGTGGTCTCCGCCCTTTCGGTTGCCGCCGGCCAAGCGGTCAAGGCCGGCGACGTGCTGTTGTCGATCGAAGCCATGAAGATGGAGACGGCCCTGCATGCCGAGCGCGACGGCACAGTGGCCGAAGTGCTGGTCAAGGCCGGCGATCAGATCGATGCGAAGGATCTGTTGATCGCGTTTGGCTGACGCGCGGATCCATCACACTGGGGACGGCTGGCAGCAGCCGTTCACGAAGCGCCGATAATGGCTTGACCCGCCGCGCCTGCTCGGGCATCGAACCCGCTCCCAATTTACCGCCCAGAATCGCGGTGCTTAAAAAGTAGCGGAGAAAAAACATGGCCGACGACATCACAGATACCAGCCAGACTGTTGCCGCCGGCCAGTTGCGCGCCTTCATCGAGCGCATCGAGCGGCTCGAGGAAGAAAAGAAGACCATCGCCGACGACATCAAGGAAGTGTTCGCCGAGGCCAAGGGCACCGGCTTCGACACCAAGGCGATGCGGTCGATCATCCGGCTGCGCAAGAAGGACCAGGCCGAGCGCCAGGAAGAGGAAACCATCCTCGATCTCTACAAGGCCGCGCTCGGCATGGTGTAAGGCTGTCTGGAAATTCTACTCCGGCTGATATCGCCGGAGCGAATTTCGAAACAGTCTCGGGCCAAGGAATGATGCTGGAACGGGCATCGAACCATGAGCGAATTCGACTTCGGCGCCCGCCGCGCCTCTGAATTCCGCCAACGCAGCTTCTGGGCGCTGTTCGCCGAACGGCATCCGGAGGAACGCGCTTCCATGGCGCGGCGCGGACCCTGGTTCTGGCAGCGCGGGCTGCCCGACTTCGCTCTGGTCCTGTCCATGTATGTCGCGCCGGCGCAAAGCCAAGTTGGCGTCTTTTTCGGCCGTAACGAGAAGTTCGGCGCGACCGGGGTCTGGTCGCGGCTGAAGCCGTTCCAACCGGCAATCGAAGACAGGCTGAAGCTCAGGCCGGAGCAGAGCTGCGAGGCCCTCGGCACCAATTCGATGTGGCGGGTGAACTGCTATGCCGAGGACAACTGGCCGGCCATGGCCGACTGGCTGGTGACGGAATGCTCGCGCTTCGAGCGCGCCGTCACCGACGTGCTGGGAGAGGGATAGCTATCAGGTGTTGGTGCAAAGCATCGGATCCTTCTTCGGCTCGCGCTGGCAAGGCGCGGTTCCGGTCGAGCGGTTGTTCTGGCGCGATCTAGTCCTTGTCGGCACGGCGATCAACATCACCTCGTCGGTGGCCGCGCTCATTCTGCTCGGCTTGAAGCTGCCGCTCGCCGTCGTCCTGGCGGTGCATTTCGCGCCCGTGCCCTACAACATCTTTCTGACCTTTGCCGTCTGGCGAACCACGGAAAAATCCAGTGGCGCCAAGGCTTCGTTGATGACCCTCGGGGCTACGCTTTGGCTGATCCTGGTGGTGGTTGTCTGAGAAGATTGACACGAAAAAGGGCGGCCGAAGCCGCCCTTTGAAGATGGTGGTCAAGCCGCGGCTTAAGCCGCCGGCTCGAATTTCAGCGCCACGCCGTTGATGCAATAGCGCAGGCCGGTCGGCGGCGGGCCGTCCTCGAAGACATGGCCGAGATGGCTGCCGCAGCGGGCGCAGTGGCATTCGGTGCGGACCATGCCGTAGCTGCGGTCGACGGTGTTTTCGACCGAACCGGGCACCGGATCATTGAAGCTCGGCCAGCCGGTGCCGCTCTCGAACTTGAGCTTGGATTCGAACAGCGGCTGGTCGCAGCCGACGCAGGAAAAGGTGCCGGCGCGCTTTTCGTAGAGCAGCGCGCAGCTTCCGGGCCGTTCGGTGCCATGGCCGCGCATGACCGCATATTGCTCGGGCGTCAGGCGGGCGCGCCATTCGGCGTCGGTGCGGGTGACAGGGTAGGTGTGGGTGTCCATTTGATCTCCTCAGCCTTGGCGGCTTGTTGTTGGTTGCAAGCTATATTCGCTTAGAGATAGGCGTTTGTTACGTGTTTTGCTCGCATTTTCAGCCGAGCTCCTACCCAATCGCCTGAAGATAGCGGGCGATCGACGCATGAAATGCCGTTCTTGCGTCGCCGATGATGTTCTGCTGCCACCACGCGCCGTAGATGTCGTCGAATTCGAAAGGCTCAAGTGCCGCCGCGATGCGTCGCACGGCCGGCGCATTGAGCGGAATGTAGTTCGGATAGCTGTACATGAAGCTGACATGGCGACGCGTCGGCGTCACCTGCAATATGTCGCCGGACAGCAGGGCGTTACCGTCATCGCGTTTCCAATGCAGCACCTGGCCGCCGGCAAAATGGCCACCGCAACGCACGAGTGTCAGCGACGGGTTTATGGCCAGCGTCTCGCCCGCCCAGCTGACGATGGCGTTGTGCGGCCGCATAATCCACTGGCGGTCGTCGGCATGGAGATAGATCGGCACGCCGCCAAACGCCTCGCTCCACTCGACCATCACCGAATAATAGTGGCAGTGCGAAATGGCGATCGCGGCCAGGCCGCCGCGACGGTTGATTTCGGCTACCGCCTCGTCGCTCACCATCGAGATGCAATCCCACAGCACATTGCCGTGCGGCGTCTGCGCCAGCAGCGCCCGCTGGCCGATAGCAAAGCGCGGCTCGATGCCGAAAGCGAGAACGCCGGCATCGTCCTTCATCACAAGCCTATGCCCGGCAGAGAGTTCTTCCCCAGTGATCCAGGCCTGGCCTTCCCAGCGCACATATTGCCGCTCGTCCTCGCAGATCGGGCAATTTTCTGGAGGGGTCTGCGTTGCCGCGAACTGGACGCCGCATTGCGGGCAAAGAAAGCAGGTCATCGGTTTTCCTCTCATATCAATGCTTGCGTGAGAGCTGCTTCGTCGCGGCTTCCAACCCGGCCAGCGTCAGTGGGAACATGCGGCCGCCGAAGAGATCGCGGATCATCGCGATCGAATGGGTGAAGCCCCAGTTTTTCTGGTTTTCGGGGTTCAGCCAGACCGCATTCGGCCATTGCTGGATGAGGCGGCCAAGCCAGACACTGCCGGCTTCCGGGTTCCAATGCTCGACCGAACCGCCGGGATGCGCGATCTCGTAAGGGCTCATCGAGGCATCGCCGACGACGATCACCTTGTAGTCGGGGCCGTATTTGTGAAGCAGATCGAAGGTCGGGATGGTCTCGGCATGCCTGCGCCGATTGTCCTTCCAGACGCCCTCGTAAAGGCAGTTGTGGAAGTAAAAATATTCGAGCTGGCGGAATTCGGCGCGGGCGGCCGAAAACAGCTCCTCGACGCTTTTGATGTGGTCGTCCATCGAGCCGCCGACATCGAAGAACATTAAGAGCTTCACGGCGTTGCGCCGTTCGGGGCGCGTCTGCACATCGAGATAGCCGTGCTCGGCGGTGGCATGGATGGTGCCGGGCAGGTCGAACTCTTCCTCCGCACCCTCGCGCACCCAGCGACGCAGGCGCTTCAGCGCCACCTTGATGTTGCGGGTGCCGAGCTCGACGGCGTCGTCGAAATTTTTGAACTCGCGCTTGTCCCAGACTTTCACCGCACGGCGATTGCGGCTTTCATGCTGGCCGATGCGCACGCCTTCGGGATTGTAGCCATAGGCGCCGAAAGGCGAAGTGCCGCCGGTGCCGATCCATTTCGAGCCGCCCTGGTGGCGGCCTTTCTGCTCCTCCAGCCGCTGCTTCAGTGTCTCCATCAGCTTGTCGAAACCGCCGAGCGCCTCGATCAGTTTCTTCTCTTCCTCGGTCAGGTGCTTTTCGGCGAGCCGGCGCAGCCATTCCTCAGGGATGTTGGCGACACCGACGGCATCGGGGCCGGTGAGCGCCTCGATCCCCTTGAAGACATGCGCAAACACCTGGTCGAAGCGGTCGATATGGCGTTCGTCCTTCACAAGCGCGGCGCGGGCGAGGTAGTAAAAACCCTCGACGTCATAGTCGACCAGCCCGGCCTCCAGCCCTTCCAGCAGCGACAGATATTCCCTGAGCGAAACGGGAACGCGCGCGGCCTTTAGTTCGAGAAAGAAGGGGAGGAACATGGTTTGCCGTTATCTATGCCGAACGGTCACGGCGGAGTCGCCACGGGCACTGTCGATTTCGCCGGATTGCAGAAGATTTGCCACAGTCGTGGGTTGGGCATGGGCAAGTGCTTTGCGATGCGGGCTTCCGCCCATTCGCGCATAGCCGAGGCGGCATCGGCTATCGCTTCCGCCGGGTTTGCGCCGGCCCCGTGGCAGCCGGCGAGATCGGGCATCCGCACTCCCCAAACGCCGTCACTGCCATCCAGGATTCCGACATAGCGGATCATTCGGCTCCTTCCGCGTTATTTCGACCGCGCTCGCATCATAGCAGATCATACTCGATAAAACCTGTCCGCCGCGCGACATGGTCGTAGAGCTTGCGCGCTGTGGCGTTGGTTTCGTGGGTCATCCAATAGACGTTCTTGACGCCGATCTTGCCGGCTTCCTGCTTGACCGCTTCAATGAGGGCCGCACCGATGCCCTTGCCGCGCACATCAGGGTCTGCGAACAGGTCCTGCAGGTAGCAGTTGTTTTTCTCCGACCAGCCGGAGCGGTGATAGAGATAATGGGTCAGGCCGACCGCCTTGCCGTCGAGCGTGGCGATAAACCCCTTCGGTTCGAATTCACCTTCCGTGAACAGTCGTTTCCAGGTGATGTCGTAGACCTCGTCCGGCAGCTTGGTCTCGTAGAAGGTGAGGTAGGCAGTCCACAGCCGCCGCCAGTCGGCATGGTCGGCCAGCGCCAGCGGGCGGACGGTGATCTCGGTCATTTCGGTTCCTCGAAGGCCTTATCGGATTCCGGCGGAATCAGATCGGAAACACCATCGCCTAATCCACCGGCGAATTGTACTCGCGAAATGCGGTCGCCAGCATTTGCAGCGCGTCACGCGCCCGCGGCGCCAGATTGTGCGAATGCAGGACCACTTCGGAGGGGTCAAGCGACGGCAGGCCGAGCTTGCGGCCAACCTCGATCAGGCCGGGCGGAGCGACGCAGTGAGCCAGCGCCGAAACGGCAAAGCCCGCCGATATCGCAATGTTGACGGCCGCGCCGCCGCCGCCGACGAAGGCCTCCTCCCAGGCGATGCCTGCTTTGTCCAGCGCCTCGAGCGCCCGCACACGATCCGGACAGTTGCACACGGTGCTTAAGAGCGCGAGGCGCAACGGCGTTCCGCGCTGCCACTCGAAGGAAGGTGCGGCGAACCAGCCATAGTGGTTGCGCGACAAGGTCCGGCCAGGACGGCTGTCGCCTTCGCGGTGCACGATGACTGCGTCGAGCTCGCCGTGATCGAAAGCTTCCTTGAGCACCGTGCTGGTGTCGATCCTCAAACTGAGCGTCAGCGATGGATCGTGCGCATGGAGCTGGGCAATCAGAATGGACAGCGCCGGACCGGCGGCATGATCGACAAAGCCGAGCGCAAGCCGGCACGGTGCTGACGCAAACTCCGCCATGGCGCGCTCGTGCGCGGCAAGGAAGTCACGCGCGGCGGGGAGGAAGACGGCGCCTCGTGCCGACAGGCTGACGCGGCGCGGCGTTCTTTCGATCAATCGCGCGCCGAGCTTCTCCTCAAGGCGGCGCAGCTTGACGCTGATCGTCGCCTGCGTGCTGCCCAGCGCCGATGCCGCCTGGGTGAAGCTCTGCAGATCGGCCACCATCACAAAGGTTCGTACGGCGTCCACATCAAGACTGGTCATCGCAGCACTCCATTGGCCAACTATTCGATTTTGTCATTTCTGATATAGCCGAGCATAGTCTTTTTTCATGGTCAAGTCTCCTCTATGTCAAACTGGTCGCGGTTTGAAGAGCGCCTCATACTCGGATGGAAAGAGATCGATATGCCAATTCAACGAACACCATCGCGCTCACCGGCGTGTGCTTGGCGTCGCTCTTGTTCGGGCTCGAAATCTCCAGCGTGCCGATGATCCTGCCGAAACTCGAAAGCGTGCTCGCCGCCGATTTCAAAGACCTGCAATGGATCATGAACGCCTACACCATTGCCTGCACCACGGTGCTGATGGCGACGGGGACATTGGCCGACCGTTTCGGCCGCAAGAGCGTGATGGTGATCACCACCGTCGCCTTCGGCCTCGCCTCGCTGCTGTGCGGCCTGGCTCCGAGTGCGGCGCTGCTGATCGCCGCCCGCTTCCTGCAAGGCCTCGCCGGCGGCGCGATGCTGACCTGCAGCGTCGCCGTGCTGTCGCATCAGTTCCAGGACGGCCGCGAACGCGGCAAGGCTTTTGTTGCCTGGAGCGTCGTCTCAGGCATCGGGCTTGGTTTCGGTCCCGCCATCGGTGGCTTGATCGTGGCGCTGTCGAACTGGCAATGGGTGTTCCTCATCCACGTGCCGCTGGCGCTCCTGGCGCTCGCCTTTATCGGCGCCGGTGTCACGCAATCGCGCGATCACAACGCCCAGAAGCTCGACTGGGCCGGCATGCTGACGCTGTCGGCTTCTGTGTTCGGCTTCTCCTATCTGATCACGCAGGGTGCGGATCTCGGGACCAGCGCCCGCATCGGCGTGATATCAGCCTCCGTGGCTGCGTTCATCGCTTTCCTTGTCGCCGAGAGGGTCAATCCCTATCCGATGTTCGATTTCGCCGTGTTCCGCATCCGCCAGTTTTCCGGCGCGATCATGGGCGCCATCGGCATGAATTTCAGCTACTGGCCGTTCATCATCTATCTGCCGATCTATTATTCCGGCGTTCTCGGCTACGACAGCACGACGACCGGCCTGCTGTTGCTCGTCTACACGCTGCCCTTCATGGTGATGCCGCCGATCGCCGAGCGCCTGCGCGCGCGCTATCAGGCGCGAATTGCCATCCCGCTCGGTCTGCTGACGCTAGGGATCGGTTTCATCGCCATGTGGATCGGCTCCGGGCTCGAGGGCGCGACCTGGCTGACCATGCTGCCCGGCACGCTGATTGCCGGCATCGGCATCGGTCTCACCAATTCGCCGACCACCAATACCACGACCGGCGCGGTATCGCCGGATCGTGCCGGCATGGCGTCCGGCATCGACATCAGCGCACGCCTGATCACGCTTGCCATCAACATCGCGGTGCTCGGCCTGCTGCTGACGCAAGGTATCGTTTCCCACCTGCGGGCCACACTCGGCGCGGCTTTGGAGCCGGATGAGTTGCGGGCACTGGCGGAAAGGGTCGCCACCGGCAATCTGGAGGGCCTTGCGCAGGGGACGCCGAAGCTCGCAGCCCTCGACCCATCCGGCGCCATCGTGCATGCCGCCCTGGTCAACGGTTTCGGCTGGGTCATGCTCTATTGCGGGATCGGCGTTCTCGCCCTGTCGGTCATCGGCTTCGTCATCTTCGGGCCGAAGCGCGTCGCGCCGCAGGAGACAGGGCTTGCGGCGGCCGAGTGATCGGCCGAAGCCCGCTCATAGCGCTCAGCCCGCCCGACGATCCTTATCCCTGCCGCCTGGCCATGAAAGCAAGGCGCTCAAACAGATGCACGTCCTGCTCGTTCTTCAGCAGCGCGCCGTGCAGTTTCGGCAGCGCGTTCCTGGGGTCGGCGCGCAGATCCTCGGGTGCGATGTCGTCGGCGACCAGCAGGCGGATCCAGTCGAGCGCCTCGGAGGTCGACGGCTTCTTCTTCAACCCCTGCACGTCGCGGATCTCGTAGAACTGGGTCAGGGCAGCACGCACCAAATTCTGCTTTATGCCGGGATAGTGCACGTCGACGATTTTGTGCAGCGTGTCGACATCGGGAAAGCGGATGTAGTGGAAGAAGCACCGGCGCAGGAAGGCGTCGGGCAGTTCCTTCTCATTGTTGGAAGTGATGATGACGATGGGGCGCACAGCGGCGCGGATCGTTTCGCCGGTTTCGTAGACGAAGAACTCCATCCGATCGAGTTCCTGCAAAAGGTCGTTGGGGAATTCGATATCGGCCTTGTCGATCTCGTCGATCAACAGCACGACCTTCTTACCGGCCGCGAAGGCGTGCCAGAGCTTGCCGCGCTTGATGTAGTTTTTGATGTCGTTGAACCTGGCATCGCCGAGCTGGCTGTCGCGCAGCCGCGAGACAGCATCATATTCATACAGTCCCTGCTGCGCACGGGTGGTCGACTTGACGTGCCATTCGATCAGGTCGAGGCCGAGCGCCGATGCCACCTGGCGGGCAAGCTCGGTCTTGCCGGTGCCCGGCTCGCCCTTGACCAGCAATGGCCGCTCCAGCGCGATCGCGGCGTTCACCGCCACCATCAGATCCTTGTCGGCGACATAGGCCGCCGTGCCTTCGAAACGCATACTTGCTCCTCGGTTGGTCAGCGCGAGCGTAAGGACGCTGCTTGACCTGTGCAAGGGCGAGCCGGCTGCGACCAAAGCGTGTGAGATCGAAATGGAAACATCGGCTTCATGTCACTAGCGCTTGACCGACCAGCCGCCTATATTGGGCTTGGCGGTCTGCGCTTCCCGGCAGGAGAACATTTTCCCCGGGGCCTTAACGATCCTTAGGGAGCTGTCCCTGGGAAGACCCGTGGGTTTTCTCATACGGCGCCCACCTACTTTGTAGGTTCCCGGGATCGCTCTCTCCACCGGTTGTGTGGATCGTCACTTACCTGTATCCGCCCAGTTTGGCGGATGATGTGGTAGAAAACGTCGCTCATGAAACGTCACCCAGATCCGACCTTTTCTATCGTCCGCGCATGACATCTCCCAAAGCCCTGAAAAAGCAGCTGCGCCTCGAGGCACTCGGCCGCCGCGATGCGCTCGATCCGCTGTGGCGGGTGGAGATCGCGCTTGAGATGGCCGAGACGGCGCGCGACCACCTCGCCATCGAGCCGGGTCAGATCGTTTCAGCTTTCTGGCCGATGCGATCGGAAGTCGACATCAGGCCGCTGATGTTCGCCTTGCGCGAGAAGGGGGCCAGGCTTTGCCTGCCGGCCATCCTCGACAAGACCACCATCGTCTTTCGCGAACTGGTGCGCGGCGCGCCGATGGTCGAGATGGGTTTTGGCACGGTCGGTCCGCATGCGGAGGCCGAGGTTCTCGATCCCGCGGTGATGCTGGTGCCGCTCGCGGCCTTCGACAGCCGCGGTCATCGCATCGGGTATGGCGCCGGCTATTACGACCGCGCCATCGCCAGGCTGATCGACAAGGGCCAGCCGCCACGACTGATCGGCATCGCCTTCGATTGCCAGGAGGTGGGTCTGGTGCCGGATGAGGCGCACGACGTCATCATCCCGGAAATACTCACCGAGAGCGGTTTGCGCCGCTTCGACATCGCTTAAAAGACCGCGATCCCGCTTAACGCGTTTCCAAGACGTGCCGGATAGTATTCCGGCAACACAGTCCGAGCCGATGGCGGCCATCATGTTTGTCTTCGCACGCTTCCTGCTGATGCCGTTCGTCCTCATCGCGGTAACGCTGTTCGCGATGGCATTGCACATTTCCGGAACGGCCCTGCACCACCAGTTCGCCTGGCATCAGACGGTTGCCACAGTGACGGATGTCAGTTCCTACAGCGAAGCCCAGGGTAATGGCCTCACCGCGAAAGGCATCAACGTCGCTGTCACCTATGTCGCGAACGATGCACCGATGACGTGGTCCGGCAAGGGAAAGGACATCGGCCTCTACACGGCGTCCAAAGGCGACGCGGTGAAGTTGTATTACAACCCTGCCAATCCATCGATCCTCGATACCGCGGCGATGAAGGGCTGGCGCGGCGGGCTGTTGCTCCTGGCCGCTACTGGTGGGTTCACTGTTTTTTACGTGTGGTTCTTCTGGCTGCGCGGACGCACCGCACCGCCGGCGTCACCGATGATGCCTTCGGCAGTTCGCGTTGCGGGCGCGAGCGCCAAGCCGCCTCAACAGCAGCGTGGTACTTTCGGCCGGCGTTAGCGCCAATCGCCCGGGTAGCGCTTGCCTAGCGTCCGTGCCTCTGGATAGAAGTGGGCATGAGACTTCTCTTCCTCGGCGACATGGTGGGCAAATCGGGACGTACGGCGGTGTGGGAACAACTGCCCGGCCTGATCTCGGATTTCAAACTCGACTTCGTCATCGTCAATGGCGAGAACGCCGCCGGCGGCTTCGGCATCACCGAAGACATTTTTCGCGACACCATCGCCGCCGGTGCGGATGTCGTCACCACCGGCAACCATGTCTGGGACCAGCGCGACGCACTGGTCTTCGCGCCGCGCGAGGAGCGCTTCTTGCGCCCGTCCAACTTCCCCAAGGGCACGCCGGGGCGCGGTTCCGGCGTCTATATCGCCAAAAACGGCGCGCGCGTGCTGGTCGCCAACATCATGGGCCGGGTGTTCATGCATCCCGAGCTCGACGATCCGTTCCAGGCCGGCGAGCGCGAGCTGGCCGCCTGTCCGCTGGGCGAGCAGGCCGATGCCGTGGTCATCGACTTCCATGCCGAAGCGACCTCGGAGAAAATGTGCTTCGCGCATTTCGTCGACGGCCGCGCCAGCCTCGTCATCGGCACCCATACGCACCAGCCGACGGCCGACCACCAGATCCTCAACGGCGGCACCGGCTACATGTCCGATGCCGGCATGTGCGGCGACTATGATTCCTCGCTCGGCATGGACAAGGAAGAGCCGCTCAACCGCTTCCTGTCGAAAGTGCCGAAAGGCCGCTTCGAGGCGGCGACCGGACCGGCGACATTGTGCGGCGTCGGCGTCACTATTTCCGACCGCACCGGCCTGACCGAGAAGATCGCGCCTTTTCGTCGCGGGCCGCGGCTCGAAGAAACCGCGCCATCCTTCTGGTCTTGACATTGATATAGTCGAGTAAAGTACCTAACTGGCGACGAAACTGCTCTAGATCGTTAAAGAGGGGACGACCTCCATGCAGCTGATCGAGTTCTTTGCGCCGCATTTTCAATTTGTTTCCGATCCAACCGCGTGGGTCGCGTTGCTGACGCTGATCGTCCTCGAGGTCGTGCTCGGCATCGACAATCTGATCTTCATCTCGATCCTGACCAACAAATTGCCTGAGGCGCAGCGCGCCCGCGCCCGCCGTCTCGGCATCTCGGCGGCGCTGATCATGCGGCTGGTGCTGCTCGCAACCATCTCCATCATCGTGCAGCTGACGACGCCGGTGTTCACAGCGTTCGGCCATGGCTTTTCCTGGCGCGACCTGATCCTGATTGCCGGCGGCCTGTTCCTGGTCTGGAAGGCGACCAAGGAAATCCACCACACCGTCGATCCCGACGACCACAAGGATACGATGATGGGCGAGACGCTGCAGATCTCGCTTGCCGGCGCCATCTTCCAGATCCTGCTGCTCGATCTCGTCTTTTCGATCGATTCGATCATCACCGCCGTCGGCATGACCGACGAGATTGCCATCATGTACATCGCCGTGATCGTGGCGGTGAGCGTGATGATGCTGGCGGCCGGGCCGCTGGCCAATTTCATCGCCAAGAACCCGAGCATCGTCATGCTGGCGCTGGGCTTCCTGCTGATGATCGGCATGACGCTGATCGCCGACGGCATGGGCTATCATGTGCCGAAGGGCTACATCTACGCCGCGATGGGCTTTTCCGCCCTGGTCGAGGGCCTCAACATGCTGGCGCGGCGAAGGAAGAAATCCAGCGGTGGGCATTGAGGCTGGGCGATCGGGGCGATCCTAGCGCCCCGGCACGCCCTTCGGATAACGGTCGCCGATCAGGCCAAGCGACAGGCCCTGTTCCAGCCATGCCTTTGCGCCGGCAAGAACGAGTGCGAAGCCGTCGGTCGAGCCGACCGCCTGCTTGACCTGCTCGTCGGCGGTGCCGGCGAAGCCGAAATTGCTGACCTCAAGAAAGGTCGCACCGTCAGGCGTTTCGGCGCCGGGCATCTCCGTGAATGTCCAGACCACAGTGGTCGGCGGATCGCTCCATTGCATGACGATCTTCTTGTTCTCGACGATCTCGCTGACATTGACCATCGCCGAGGCCCCGTACATGCGCCACTCCCAGCGAACCTCTTTGCGGCTATCCAGCCGGCCGCTACTGTGGGTAAACCAGAATTTCGTGGTGATGGCCGGGTCGACGATCGCCTCGAAGACCTCGGCGACCGGCCGCCTGATCAGCATGCCGGCTTCGGCAGTCGGCGTTTTGTGAATTTCCATCGATGCTCCTTTCCTTGTCCGGTTTGCGCTCACCAGGCGTAAGGCTCGCGCACCATGTGAACGATGCTGGCCGGGTTGGCGATCCAGAAGCCGCGAAAGCTTTCGCCCAGGGGCTCGACCGCGTCGCAACGGACGACGCCGGCCTTGGCGAGATGATCCGCAATGGCTGCAGAATTGTCGGTGAAAAGCTCAAGCCAGACTTCGGCCTGGCTCAGCATCGGCGCCTCGTCGATCCACAGACGGTTTGGGCCAAGCTCGAAGCCGATGGCCGGCGTCTTGGCGGTGAATGGATTCAAGCCGACGACGTCGCGATAGAAGGCGATCGTCGCCTCGTACTGATGTGACGGGACTTTCATGGCGATGTTGATTCCACCTGTCATTTTCGCGGTTATTGCGGGCTCCGTTGCGCTGTTCATCTGTTTGTCTCGTTGGCCGGCTCGCCCCTCATCTCGCCGCGGTAGTAGCCGTCGCGCAGATTGATGCCGTATTCGACATAGGCCTTCATGCAGGCCAGCATCTGCGACCAGCCCTCGCAATTGAGGTAGGATTTCTGCAGGCCGACCACGCCTTCCGGCCAGCCGGATTCAGCAATGGTCACAAGGGTGCCGCCATCGTCCAGCGGCTCGAAGTTCATCTCGATGCGTGTCTTGTAGGCGGGCTTGCCTTCGGCATCGGTGGCATCCCAGCGCAGCACGATATGGCGGTCCTTGATCACCTCATCGACTTCGACGGGCACCTTGCCCCACCAGACCACCCCGGTGCCGGCCTTCAGCGGCGCGCTGGCGCCGCCGATGATGGTGAAATAGCCACTCAGCTTTTTGGGATTGACGACGGCGTCGAAGACTTCGGCGACCGGTTTGCCGATGCGCCCGGAAACTCTGAATCCAAGAGACATATCCACAGCTCCTCCTTGATTGGCTCGACGATATGTTATAGAAACATAACATGTCAAGCCAAACCGCAGACGATCACGTTTTCAAGGCGTTGGCGCATCCGCGCCGTCGCGAATTGCTGGATCGGCTGAAGGATGCGCCGCAGACGACCGGCATGTTGTGCGAGGCGTTTCCCGACATCGATCGCTGCACCGTCATGCTGCATCTCAAGGTGCTGGAAGAAGCCGAACTGGTGGTGGCAAAGCGCCAAGGGCGAGAGCGCTGGAACCATCTCAACGCGCTGCCGATCAAGCACATCCACGACCGCTGGATCAGCCAGTATGCCGGCCATGCGCTCAGCATTATCGACCGGCTGAAGTCCGATCTGGAGGGCTGAACCGGCGCGGCTGGACGAATTGAGCCGATTTATCTATAAGCCGGCCATTCCGACAGAGAACGCCGTGCATCCATCGCGTTGCACCTTGGACGGCTCTGAAAATTTGAATTCGAGTACCCGGGAGGACGAGGTGAGACCACCTCGCTTCGGGATGCTCTAGCCGAAGACGACAGGGGTGCCATGGCCGGCCATTCACAGTTCAAGAACATCATGCACCGCAAGGGCCGGCAGGACGCGGTGCGGTCGAAAATGTTTTCCAAGCTGGCGCGCGAAATCACCGTCGCCGCCAAGAGCGGAACACCGGATCCGTCGATGAACCCGCGTTTGCGCCTGGCCATTCAGAACGCCAAGGCGGTGTCGATGCCGAAGGACAACATCCAGCGCGCCATCAACAAGGCATCGATGGGCGATGCCGAGAATTACGAAGCGGTGCGCTATGAAGGCTATGGGCCAGGCGGCGTGGCGCTGATCGTCGAGGCGCTGACCGACAACCGCAACCGCTCGGCCTCGAACGTGCGCGCCGCCTTCACCAAAGCCGGGGGTGCGCTTGGTGAAACCGGCTCGGTGTCGTTCATGTGGAACCGCGCCGGCGAGATTTACTATCCGGCCTCCGCCGGCAGCGCCGACAAGGTGATGGACGCGGCGATCGAGGCCGGCGCCGATGACGTCGAGTCCGACGAGGAAGGCCACACCATCTACTGTGCGTTCGAGAGTATGGGCGAAGTGTCTAAGGCGCTGGAAGCCTCGCTTGGCGAGGCCGAATCGGTGAAGCCGATCTGGCAGCCGCAGAACAATGTCCCGGTCGACGAAGAGCGGGCGCAATCGCTGATGAAACTGGTGGCAACGCTCGAGGACGATGACGACGTGCAGAGCGTCTACGCCAATTTCGAGGTCGACGACGAGACCATGGCCAAGCTCAGCGCGGCATGAGTTTCTGACCGTCACACGGAAGTGTAGGCGAAGGCCGTAGCCAAGGACTCCCCACCCAATGTATAGATCAGTCAGTGATCGACGGGAGGGGAGATGACCGGCGAAGGGATTCCACTTGCCGGTGCGATGGCTTGGCCTCGCCGCGGTGGCTTCTGGCGTCGGTTCCTTGCTTCGTTTATCGACTACCTTGTCGTGCTGATACCTCTCTATTTTCTGGTGGCTGGCTTGTTCGCGCTGACCGACGGTGCGGTGAAAGGTCACTTCTGGCTCTTCCTAAGAATATGCAGCTCGGCCAAGGTGCACGGCGGTCCGTCGCTTGGACGGTACGATTGGCAGGTGTGCAAGTCGTCTCTCTTCGGCTTTCCAGTAGCCGATTGGGCAGTTGGCACTGCGAAGGAAACCCAGTCTGCGAAGCCCGAGACGGTTTCAATCGATCTTAATTCGAAGGGGAATTTTCGACCTACGGCGTTGGATCTGAGTTTCCCTCCAAGTACCCGCTCTGGCGATCTATCTTCTTCTTATGGAGATGGCCTCGGGCCGATCAGTCGGTAAGCGGGCTTTGGTGCTCGTCGTTTATGACGAGAATGAATGGCAGAGAAGAGGCTTGCCCTTGCGAAAGGCGTTTCGTCGACAGGTGATCAAGTTTCTCGGCACTTTCCCCGTCGTACTGACAGGGGCATGGTTTGCCTTTCAGACCTGGGGGAGCTTTCCGCGACCTGCGCCGAGCAATGCCTGGTTGGAATTCGTGCCCGCCTTGGTCGCGATCGGCTTGTCTTTGGTCTGGAAGGTCTGGATCGGAATAACGATAGCGTTGGGCAATGAGCCGATCCATGATCGGGTTGCCGGCACAACCGTTCGCACCCGCGAGACACATGAATGAGCCTCCCTGATAAACCTCGGATCGTCATCACCTATTGCACGCAGTGCCAGTGGCTGCTGCGGGCCGGCTGGATGGCGCAGGAACTGCTATCCACCTTCGGCACGGATCTCGGTGAAGTGACGCTGGTGCCGGGCACAGGCGGCATCTTCACCGTTTCCTGCAACGATGTGCTGGTCTGGGACCGCAAGCGCGACGGCGGCTTTCCCGATGCAGCCAAGCTCAAGCAGCTGGTGCGCGACGTCATCGATCCGGACCGCGATCTAGGCCATTCCGACCGCAAGGGTCACACGCAAAACGACCCCTCTTGAGGCGAGGTCCTTGCGTTTGCGAAGTGCCATTTTTCATAGCAATGCGAAGATGAAACAGGCCATCGACACGATGGCGGTGATGGTGCGGACGTGGTTCCACATCACCCATTGGTTCAGATGGTTCTCCCACACGGCTGCGCCATTGGCGCTGGCCGGGTCGACGGCGGCGAGCGCATCGTTGAGCGGCACATTGAAGACCATGGTCACGATCGGGTTGCCGATCAAATAGATCACGGCACCGGCAAGCAGCCAGTATAAGCCGGACTGGCTCCACCCCATGAGAACGGCGGCGATAAGCACCAGACAGAGCAGGCCGGTGCCGAACAGCGCCGTCATGAAGGTGGGCGTGATCACCGTGATGTTGATCGAATTCATCGCTGCGATGCCTTGGGGGACCGGCAGCCGGGCAAGCGCCGACATGATAAAGTTGGAAAAGGCGAAGAACACGCCGCCGACGACGCCCGAGCCGATGGCGGCGATGATGGTGAGGGTGGGAAGAAGCTTGATCATCTCAGTTGCTCCAGATGCCGGTTGCAGCGGTTTCATTTGCGTAGGCGGAAAAGTCTTTCGGCGCGCGGCCGAGCACACGCTGGACGCCGTCGGTCAGCGTCTCGTTGCGGCCGTCAAGCACTTCGGTGAACAGCTCGTTGAGCAGCCAGGCGATTTCGGGCGGCAGTTCGTATGCCGCCGTCGCGGCGGTGAATTCGTCATGCGAGATCTTGATATAGCGGATGTCGCGGCCGGTCGCCTTGGCGATCTCGGCAACCGCGTCGGCGAAGCTTAGCAGCCGCGGCCCGGTCAACTCATAGAGCTGGCCGACATGACCCGGTTCGGTCAGCGCAACGAAGGCAGCATCGGCGATGTCGTCGGCATCGACGAAGGGCTCGCCAACAGGGCCGACAGGCAAGGCCACTTCGCCTTGCAGCAGGGACTCGACGAGAAAACCTTCGCTGAAATTCTGCGAAAACCAGGCGCAACGCAGGATCGTCCAGTCAGCGCCCGAGGCTTTGACCATCTCTTCGGCGCGCTGGGCTTCGGTCTCGCCGCGGCCGGAGAGCAGCACCCATGCGGGTGACGCCATTTGCCACCGCAAGCCTGGCGAAGGCGCCGACGGTCTCGGCGGCGCCCGGCACGGCGATGTCGGGATAGTAACTGATGTAGACGGCGCCCACGCCCTGCATGGCAGGCTCCCAGGTCTCCGGAACCTCCCAGTCGAAGCGGGGGCTGCCGGAACGCGAGCCGATGCGCACGGGAATGCCCTGTGAGGTCAGCCGCTCGGCGAGGCGACGGCCGGTCTTGCCAGTGCCACCGAGGATCAGGACTGGTTTGGTGTCGGTCATGGTGGTTTTCCTCTGTTCATAAACATGAGTAGTCCTCACATTTGCAAAACGTGATAAACCCTCGTATTTTGGGAGTCAAGCCGTCTGTTGGCAGATTTTGTCGAGACCGGAGGCCGTCATGGAAGACACAGCAACGCCCGCATCTGCCCAGGAGCAGGTCGCATCGCCGCGACGGGCGCCCACCCAGCAGCGCAGCCGCGAGCGGGTCGAGCGCATGCTGGCCGCAGCCTCGGCGCTGATTGCCGAGCAAGGCAGCGACGCCATGCGCATGGGCGAGGTGGCGGAACGGGCCGCGGTGTCGATCGGCTCGCTCTACCAGTTCTTTCCCGACAAGCGGGCGATCGTCTGGGCGCTGGCCGAGCGCTACACCGCCGAAAGCCAGGCCTGCATCTCCTCGGCGCTCAAGGATGTCGTCGACGCCGAGGGCCTGCGGCAGGCGTTTTCGGAGCTGGTGGATATCTACTATCAGCTGTTCCTGGCCGAGCCGGTGATGCGCGACATCTGGTCGGGCACGCAGGCCGACAAGGCGCTGCGCCAGCTCGAACTCGCCGACAGCCGGGCAAATGCCGAATTCCTGACCATGGTGCTGAAGCGGCTGCATCCCGGCGCCGATCCGGTGGCGCTGGAGACCACAGCGTTTCTGGTCTGGCAGATGGGCGAGGCTGCCGTGCGGCTGGCGATCTCGGTCGACCGGCAGGAGGGCGACAGGCTGGTCGCCGCCTACAAGCGCATGGCGCTGCGGGAATTGGTGGACGGGTAGGCTCGCACCACTCTGGGAAGGGTCGCTTCGAAGCAGCAGGGTGGAGGCGTCGGACCGCACCCGACCCTTGGGCCGACCTCCCCACAAGCGGGAGGTATCGGGCGCGTTAGCTTGAAGCGACTGACTTTGGCGGCAACAAAAAACCCGCCACAAGGGCGGGTTCTTGATTCAGCGATACAGGTAAACTTTAGAGGCCGAAGCCTTCGAAGCGCTTCTTGAACTTCGACAGGCGGCCGCCGCGGTCGAGCAGGGTCTGCTGGCCGCCGGTCCAGGCCGGGTGCGTGGTCGGGTCGATATCGAGGTTCATCGTATCGCCTTCCTTGCCCCAGGTCGAACGGGTCGAGTATTCGGTGCCATCGGTCATGACGACCTTGATGGTGTGGTAGTCGGGATGGATATCGGCCTTCATTGTCGTGCTTCCTGGCTTGTGGCGCTACAGACGGGCCCGCGGCCTGCGTCGATGCGCCCCTTTTTAAAACTCGAAGCCGCAGCTATTGAAAAGCCACGGCTTCTAAAACGGTCGGCGAGCCTATACATCAGCCGGAATTGAATCACAAGGCCGCGGCAGGCGCATATTGAAAGCGCCCACCTGGAAGCGGCCAGAGGAAACGGTCATGGCGGACATCAGCGGCGAGCAAGACGGGCGCAGGCGCTCGCTCGGGCCGCTCAGGCGCCTATATCCCTACATATTCCGCTACCGCAAACTGGTCATAGGCGCCCTCATTTCGCTCGCCATCGCCGCGGCGACGACGCTGGCGCTGCCGCTGGCCGTGCGGCGCATGATCGATCACGGTTTCAGTGCTTCCGGCACCGTCTTCATCGCCGAGTATTTCGCCGCTTTGGTTGCGATGGCAGCCATTCTGGCGGCGGCGTCGGCCGGACGCTACTACTTCGTCATCACGCTCGGCGAGCGGGTCGTTGCCGACATCCGCAGCGACGTGTTTTCGCATGTCACGACGCTTTCGCCGTCCTTCTTCGACACCGCCCAGTCGGGCGAGATCGTCTCGCGGCTTGCCGCCGACACCACGCAGGTGAAATCCGCCGTCGGCGCCACTGCCTCCGTGGCGTTGCGCAACGTCATCCTCGGCCTTGGCGCGGTGGCGATGATGGTCGTCACCAGCCCGAAACTGTCGGGCCTGGTGATCGCGGCCATTCCGCTCATCGTGCTGCCGCTGGTCGCGTTCGGCCGTTCGGTGAGGCGCCGGTCACGGCAGGCGCAGGATACGCTGGCGCAAGCGACCGCCTATGCCAGCGAGCAGATCGGCGCGGTGCGCACGCTGCAGGCGTTCACCAACGAGACGCTGGTCACCGGGCGGTTCTCGGCCGCGGTGGAAGCCGCCTTCCAGGCGGCGCGCTCGTCGATCTTCTACCGCTCGCTGCTCACCTTCTTTGCCATCTTCATGATCTTTTCCTCGGTCGTGGCGGTGTTGTGGTTCGGCTCGCGTGACGTGCTTGCCGGCACGATGTCGCCCGGCACGCTCGGCCAGTTCCTGCTTTACTCCGTGTTTGCCGCAGGCGCGCTGGGCGCACTGTCGGAAGTCTGGGGCGAGCTTGCCCAGGCGGCGGGTGCGGCCGAAAGGCTGACCGAGATACTCGACGAGACGCCGGCGATTCAACCGCCGGCCAATCCGCTGCCGCTGCCCGCCAAGGCGACAGGCGCGATCAGTTTCGACGACGTCTCCTTCTCCTACCCGGCAAGGCCGGACCGTGCCGCCGTCCACGGCTTGAGTTTTCAGGTCAAGCCGGGCGAGACGGTGGCGATCGTCGGCCCGTCGGGCGCCGGAAAGAGCACCGTCTTTTCGCTGATCCTGCGCTTCTACGATCCCGAAACCGGCCGCATCGCCATTGACGGTGTCGACGTGCGCAAAGCCGATCCGGCTGAAGTGCGGGAGCGCATTGCCATCGTGCCGCAGGATGTCACCATCTTTGCGGCAAGCGCGCGCGACAATATCGGCTTTGGCCGGCCGGGCGCGACGAATGCCGAGATCGAGGCCGCCGCCAGGGACGCGCTGGCCGACGAGTTCATCCTCAGGCTCGACAAGGGCTACGACAGCCAGGTCGGCGAGCGCGGCGTCACCTTGTCCGGCGGCCAACGTCAGCGCGTGGCGATCGCCCGCGCCATCCTGCGCGACGCGCCGATCCTGCTGCTCGACGAAGCCACGTCGGCGCTCGACGCCGAAAGCGAAACGCTGGTGCAGACGGCGCTGGAACGGCTGATGCAGGGCCGCACCACCATCGTCATCGCCCACCGGCTGGCGACCGTGCTGAAGGCCGACCGCATCCTGGTCATGGATGGCGGCCGCCTCGTCGAGGAAGGCACGCACCAGAGCCTGGTCGCCAAGGGCGGCATCTATGCAAGGCTGGCCAAGCTGCAGTTCGAAACCGGAGCAAGCGCCTTCAGGGGTGCCGCGGAGTAGCAACCCGCAATCAGGCGGGACCATACCGCTTGCGGAGATGCTCGGTGAAATACGCGGCGTTGAGCTTTTCGCCGGTGGCGCGCTCAAGCAGTTCGGGCGTCGACCAGCGCGAACCCTGCGACCAGATCTTGTCGCGGCGCCAGTCATTGATGGCGGCGAAATTGCCCTTGGCAAGCTCGCTGTCGGCTGAAGGATGGTCGCGCGTCAGCGCAGCCCATTGCTGCGCCGCCATCATGGCGCCCAGCGTATAGGACGGGAAATAGCCGAAGGCGGCGCCCGGCCAATGCACGTCCTGCATCGGTCCGTCGGCTGGGTTGTCGATGGTCGAAAGGCCAAGATACTCCCGCATCTTGGCGTCCCACGCTTCGGGCAGGTCGGCCGCCTGCAGCCGCCCCGAGACCAGCTCCTGCTCCAACTCGTAGCGCAGGATGACATGCAGCGGGTAGGTTACCTCGTCCGCGTCGACGCGGATCAGGCCGCGCTCGACCCGGTGCACATGCGGCAGGATGTCGTCGAGCGACCAGGCTTCGCCGAGATGCTTTTCGACCACGGGCAGCGCCCAGCGCCAGAATTCGGGGTTGCGGCCGACCTGTTTCTCGACGAACAGGCTCTGGCTTTCATGCACCGCCATGCCGCGCGCCTTGCCGAGCGGCCAGTGCGCCCAGGCCTTCGGTAGGTTCTGCTCGTAGAGCGCATGGCCGGTCTCGTGCAGCACGCCCATCAAGGCCGACAGGAAGTCGGACGTTTTGTAGCGGGTGGTGATGCGCACGTCGCTCGGCACGCCGCCGCAGAAGGGATGGTGCGATACGGACAGAGAACCGTGGGTGAGGTCGAAGCCGACCGAAGCCATCATGGCGAGACCAAGCTCGCGCTGCCGGTCGATCGCATAGCTACCGGAGAGCGGCTTCACGGGATGCCCGGCCAGGCGCGCTTCCTGCGCGGCCAGGGCTTCCGGCACGAAGCCCTTCAGGAATGTCTTCAGCTCGGTGAACACCGGCGTGATGTCGGCGGCGCGGTTGCCAGGATCGTATTGCTCCATCAGTGCGTCGTAGGGATCGAGGCCGAGCGCGTCGGCGCGCAAAGCGGCTTCCTCGCGCACCAGCGCGATGACACCTTCGAGCGCCGGCAGGAAGCCGGCCCAGTCATTCTTGGCGCGCAGGTCGCGCCAGAGCTGCTCGGAGCGCATACGGGCCACCGTCTGGCGCTCGACGAATTCGACCGGCAGGCAGGTCAGGTTGGTGTATTGGCGACGCAGTTCGCGGACCGCCGCCTGCTGCTCCTCGTTGAGCGACTCCTGTTCGGCGGCGGCGAGCCAGTCGGCGATCTCCGGCGCCGTTGCCCTGATATGCAGCATCCCGGCCAGGGACGACATGGCTTCGGCGCGCTTCTCGCCGCCGCCGACAGCCATGTGAGTCGCCTCGTCGGCGCCGAGGATAGCGAGCGCATGTTCCAGCGCTTCGAGCTTGTGGCCGAGATCATCGAGTTTGTGAAAGGACATGGCAGGTTCCGCGTTTTGGACGGCGGGAAAAGATACCAACGCGCCAGGATTGGCAACCCTCAAAGGTGGCTATCGCCGATGCAGCTTGCGCCGGTGAGCTTGTGCGTGGAATGCTGGCTTGCGGTGGAACACCGCCGGAGGGGAGACTGAGATGATCGGCAATTTCCTGGTCGGGCTGGTGGCCCTGATCCACCTCTTTATCGTCTATCTGGAGATGGTGGCGTGGGACACACCGCGCGGGCACAGGGCGTTCAACCTCAAGCCGGACTTCGCCAGCGCATCGAAGGTGCTCGCCGCCAATCAGGGGCTCTACAACGGCTTCCTTGCCGCCGGGCTGATCTGGGGCCTCTATCTCGGCGCGGCGGGATTCCAGATCAAGGTGTTCTTCCTGCTTTGCATCGCCGTCGCCGGGCTCTATGGCGCGGCGACTGCCAGCCGGAAGATCCTCTATATTCAGACCGTGCCGGCGGTGCTGGCCCTCGCTGCGCTGTGGCAGGGCTGGTGACAAAAAAGACGCCCTCGGAGCCAGATCCGGGGGCGTCAGACAGTCCCTTCCTCATTCCTGGAGATATCAGAGCGGATCTCAGCCGTTCGGATAATTTCCGCCGTCGGAGCCATCACCGATCATGAAGCCGCTGCCGGTGTCGGACATCAGCCTCTGATCGACATTGTCGAGGCGGCGCAGCAGATCGTGATATTGCGCGGCCGGGATCCGGCCATGGTCCGAAGCGGCGACCCGTTCGGCGGCCTGGCCGATATGCGCAGCACGCAGATGCAGCCACTGCGCTTCCGAGGTCGAGATGCCCTTCGTCTCGCGCGCATCCGTGATGCCCTGTTCGACGCCCCGCACCTGCTCGATCAGGCCGGTCACGCGCGGACCGGTCATGTCGGTCGGGTCGCTGGCGTCGAGGGCGCCCTTGTGATGTCCGGCGGCATAGGCGCCGGCGAGTGGAACAGTGATCAGAAGTGTCGTGAGGGTTGCGGTCCTGAGAGTCTTCAAAGAGCGCATGATGTGCGTCTCCTCCTGCTATGGAAGGGGCAAGCGCTTTCGCTCCGCCTTCCGGAAGCGGGCCGTCCGGTTCCGTCGCGTCGCGATGGGAGGCATCGCCGGCGGTTCTCGGCCCTGCGCGTCAAAGTAGGAGCCCGGAAACGCGAAGTGTAATTAAAGAAAGATAATGTTTTCAGGCCTTGCCGACCTGGCGTTGCGCCCTAGAGTTGATCCGGCAAACAATTTCGCGTGACTGAAAATCACCGTTCGGTGAGCTTCAGTTCAATGCGTCGGTTCTTGTTGCGGGCGTCTTCGGTGTCGGCGGGGTCGAGCGGCTGGAATTCGCCGAAGCCAGCCGCAACCAGCCGGTTGGCGGGGACGCCGTTCTCGATCAGGAACTTGACCACCGAGGTCGAACGCGCCGTCGACAATTCCCAATTGTCGCGATAGCGGCCGGCGCCGGACAGCGGCTTGTTGTCGGTGTGGCCGTCGACGCGCAGCACCCAGTTGATCTCGGGCGGGATTTCCTTTTGCAACTCGATGATGGCATCGGCGAGCTTCTTCATCTCGACCTTGCCGGCATCGTTGATCACTTCCGACCCGGTCGGGAACAGAACTTCCGACTGGAAGACGAAGCGGTCGCCGACGATGCGGATGTTCTCGCGGTCGGCGAGGATTTCGCGCAGGCGGCCGAAGAAGTCGGAGCGATAGCGGTTCAGCTCCTGCACGCGCTGCGCCAGCGCGACGTTGAGCCGACGGCCGAGATCGGCGATCTTGGTGTTGGAATCGCGGTCGCGCGTTTCGGACACATTGAGGGCGTCCTCGAGCGCGCCGATCTGCTTGCGCAGTGCTGCGATCTGCTGGTTCAGGATCTCGACCTGGCTCAGCGCCTGCTGGCTGATCTGGCGCTGGCTGTCGAGTTCGCCGCCGAGTTCCGCGGCGCGCTGGGTGGCGGCGTCGCCGGCGCCGGCACCTTGTGCCAGCAGCTGTTCGAGCCGGCTCTTCTCAGCTTCGGCGGCCGACAGCGACGCCTGCAGATTGGCCAGCGAATCGTCCTTGTCCTGCGCGCTCGAGCGCTCCAGCGCCAGCAACTGCGTCAGTTCGTTGATCTGCGAGTTGAGGCGCGTGAGCGCCGTATCTTTGCCGGAGAGTTCGCGTCCGAGCAGGAACTGCGCCAGCACGAAAACGGTGAGCAGGAACATGATGGCCAGCAGCAGCGTCGACAGCGCGTCGACGAAGCCCGGCCAATAGTCGATCCGGCGATCGGTGCGCCGGCCCCTGGCGAGAGCCATGCTAGTGGACCCCGGGTTTCTTCAGCGCGTCGGCGATCTTTTCCAGCGTGTTGCGCATCGCCTTCTGCTCGTCCGACTGGGCCTCGACCCAGTCGCGCATGATCTGCTGCTCGGAGCGCATGTTCTTGACCAGGCCGGAAATGCCGTCGGCGAGATTGGCCATGGCGGTGGCGACGCGCGGATTGGAGCCGCCGCCGCTTTCCTGCATGCTGCGCAGCCGTTCCGACAGGACCCGGATCTCGTCGGAGGATTCAGTCTTGGCCGGGTCGGCGACGGCGATGTCGGAGGAGAGATCGGTGACCGAGGACAGCCAGTTTTCAAGCTCGGTATAGAACCGGGTCTGCGCGCGGCCGGCCTGCAGGTCGAGGAAGCCTAGCACCAGCGACCCGGAAAGGCCGAACAGCGAGGACGAAAAGGCCGTACCCATGCCGGCCAGCGGCGCCGACAGCCCCTGCTTCAGCGAATCGAGCACGGCGGCGGCGTCGCCGGTGCCGGGATCGAGCGATTCGATGGTTTCGCGGATCGAGCCGATGGTGTTGAGCAGGCCCCAGAAGGTGCCGAGCAGACCGAGGAACACCAGCAACCCGACGAGATAGCGCGAGGTGTCGCGGCTTTCGTCGAGGCGGGTGGCGATCGAATCCAGCATGGTGCGCATCGAAGACGTCGAGAAGGCGACCGTCGAGGAGCGGCCGATCATCGCCTTCATCGGCGCCAGCAGCACCGGCTCGGTGGTTTCGGAACCGGCGCGGAAGGAATTGACCCAGCGCACTTCGCGAAACAGTCGTCCGACCTGGGCGAAGGCAAGCAGGATGCCGACCACAAGGACGCCGACGATGAGGCCATTGAGGCCGGGATTGCTCCCGAAAGCGGTCGAGATCTGGCGGGTGAGGATGGCGGCGATGAAGGCGACGATGACCAGGAAGATGACCATGGTCAGGAGGAAGACCTGCGGGCTCGACAGTTTGTGCGGATCGTACATCAGGACATCAGAACGCCTGCCCACGCCGAAGGATCTGAGAAAAGCCATCCGTGCCCCGTTTCCGATGCTCTATTTGCCTTGACGCAATTCCGAACGGGAAGCCGCTCATACTTCCCTGGAACTGCTCCAGTGCCGCCGATCACGTAATTCGCGACTCTAAACGGAATTGTGACCAAATTGAATGGCGCTTGGCAATATTGCCCGACTGTCGGGCCGCACCACGCCGTTCAGAGGCGGTTGACGACCAGGCAGTCGACCATGGCGGCAAGATGCAGCCCGGCGCCGGTGACGACAAAGCCGTGCCAGAGGGCATTGTGAAAGCGCAGGCGTTTCCAGGCGAAGAAGATGACGCCGCAGGAGTACACGATGCCGCCGGCGACAATCAGCGCGATCGAAGTCGTCGGCAACGTCGCCACCAGCGGCTTGACCAGGACGACGCCGCTCCAGCCGATGGCGAGATAGAAGACAATGGCCAGACGGTCGAAGCGGCCGGGCAGGAACACTTTCATGGCAATGCCGGTCAAAGCAGCGGTCCAGACAAGGACAATCATCGGCAGCGCCAGCGGCGAGCCGTCGAGCTGGGCCAGAAAGGGCGTGTAGGTCGCGGCGATCAGGAGGTAGATCGCCGCATGATCGAAGCGCCGCAAGATCCACTTCGCCGGCGACGTCACCGGCCACAGATTGTAGGTCAGCGAAATCGACAGCACAGTCAGCAGCGACACCACAAAGAAGGCGGCGGCGATGTATTCGCCGGGACCGGCATGGAAGGCGGCCAGTGCCAGCAAGGCCGAGCCGGCTGCTATCGCCAGCACGATGCCGACCGCATGGACGATGCCATCGGCGATCATCTCCGCACGCGAGTAGTGCCAACGCCCGACATAAGGGATTTCAACTGGCTGGTCTGGCTGCGCTTCTCGCGAGGATAGTGAAGGTATGCTCGTCATAAAAAATCCTGCGTCACCCTTATCTGGGCGGCCGCCGGGCAGTATTTCAAGCTTTGATTGCGGTTTTGCGACCGCGGCGCTTCAGCACGCCGCGCCGGCATGCCAAGTGATCAGCGCGCCGAAAGCGGCTTCTTCACCGCCTTGAGCAGCGCGCGCTGGATGACCTCGTTGCCGGCGACGAGCGAACCCGCCTCGAGCATATCCTGGCCTCCATCCATGTCGGAGACGAAGCCACCGGCCTCGCGGATCAGCAGCAGGCCGGCGGCAATGTCCCAGGCCGACAGGCCGGTTTCCCAAAAGCCGTCCATGCGGCCGGCCGCGACATAAGCGAGATCGAGCGCCGCGGAACCCAGGCGGCGCACGCCCGAGACCTCGGCCATCACATTGCGCAACTCGACGAGGAAATTGCCGTGCTGGCCGCGGCCGAGATGCGGCACGCCGCAGCCGATGACGCAGTCGGTGAGCTTGCTGCGGCCGGCAACGCGCAGCCGGCGATCGTTCATGAAGGCGCCGCCGCCGCGCTCGGCGGTGTAGAGCTCATCCATTGCCGGATTGTAGATGACGGCGGCGACCAACTGGCCCTGTCGCTCCAGCGCGATCGAGATGGAAAAGATCGGAATGCCGTGCAGGAAATTGGTGGTGCCGTCGAGCGGGTCGACGATCCAACGGTGCTGGTCGTCGTCCCCTGCGATCATGCCGCGCTCTTCCATCAGGAAGGCATAGCCCGGCCGCGCCTTCGACAGTTCGGCAAACAGGATGTCCTCGGCCTTGCGGTCGGCTTGGCTGACATAGTCGCCCGGTCCCTTCATCGACACCTGCAGGTTCTGCACCTCGCCGAAGTCGCGCGACAGCGAGCGGCCGGCCTTCATGGCGGCCTGGACCATGACATTGAGAAGTGCGGAGCGTGCCATCGTATCTGTTCCTGCCTACGCGTCAGTCTGCGCGGCGCATGTAGGTGAGTTCGTTGGTGTCGACGACGATGCGTTCGCCGGCGCCGATGAATGGCGGCACCAGCACGCGGATGCCGTTTTCCAGCACCGCCGGCTTGTACGAGGACGCGGCCGTCTGGCCCTTCACCACCGGGTCGGCCTCGGTGATGGTCAGCGTCACCTGGTCGGGCAGCGAAATGCCGATCGGCCTGTCCTCATAGAGCTGGACCGTCACCATCATGCCGTCCTGCAGGAAGGCGGCGCGGTCGCCGACGAAATCCTTCGCCAGCTCGAGCTGCTCGTAGCTCTGCGTGTCCATGAACACCAGCGCGTCGTCCTGGGCGTAGAGGAAGGAAAAATCCTTCAGATCGAGCCGGATCTGCTCGACGGTCTCCGCTGAGCGGAAGCGCTCGTTGAGCTTGGTGCCGTTGATCAGGTTCTTAAGTTCGACCTGGTTGTAGGCGCCGCCTTTGCCGGGCTTGACGGTGTTGGTCCTGACCGCCACCCAAAGGCCGCCATCGTGCTCGATGACATAGCCGGGACGGATTTCGTTGCCATTGATCTTGGCCATGATGAGATTGATCCGGGATGCTAGCAACGGCTTGGCCGTTGATATGAGGATGGTCGCTGGATAAGCGATTTCGGGCTCCCAAGACCACAAATCGGCAGGAGAGGCAAGGGATGCCAGATCGCCCGACAAGGGCTGGTAGCCTCAAACCTGGGCCGCAATGACTTTGCCGACGGCCTCGACGATGGCGTCCGCAGCCTCAGTCTGCCGGTTGAGATGAGGCGAACGAAGTGCGGCGACCTGCAAGGAAAGGTCGACATCTTCCGTGTTGACCAGCATGAGGCCGTCGGGAAGTCCGCGCCTTGCAAGACGCAACGGCACTAGCCCAAGGCCGTGCCCCCGACGGATCCATTCCATCTGCAAGGCCGGATCCTGTATCTCCGCCGCGATCTCGAAATAACGCCTTCCGCCGACCAGAACGGACGTGAGCTTCTGGCGCGCGTCGCAAGGTGCCGGACTAAGCACCCACGGCATGGGTGTCCGGCCACCGTCTTCCGGATCGGCGACGGTGGACGCAGCTATGACGCCAAGACGTTCAGTGCCAAGCGCTTCCGGACCTGGCTTGTCCGACGATCGCAGAACAATCGTCACATCGAGCTCGCCGCGTTCGAATTGATCGATCAGTTCGGCGCTCCAGCCGGTCTTGAGCCGTAGCGACACTTTCGGGAACGCCGCCGCGGCGTTGGCGATGGCCCCGGCGATGTCGCGGTCCGAGAGGCCATGGGCGAGACCCAGGCGGAACAGTCCTTCCGGCTCGGTCTTTCCGGCGAAGGATTTCAGCGCTTCTACGGAAGCGATGATATCGCGTCCGCGCGCCAGCACTTCCAGCCCCGTCGGCGTCAGTCGCGGCGGCTTTTGCCGGCGGTCGAGCAGCGTCGTGCCAAGCATGTCCTCCAGCCGCTGGATTTGCCGGGTCACAGCCGGCTGCGTCAGCGGCAGGCGCCGGGCGACCTTCTGGATCGAGCCCTCCTCGGCAAACAGGGCGAGCGTGCGCAATTCCTCAAGCATAGCTATCACCATGTCTCGTAAGCATAATCATTGTAAACATTATGAATTTGAAATCCATCGCCTGGCAAGCAATTTTCCTTTCAAACGAAAGGACGACGACAATGAAGGCAATCGAACTGCAGCAGCCGGGCGGCATCGACAATCTCAAGATGGTCGAACGACCAATGCCGGAGCCCGGCCGTCAGGAGATGATCGTCCGCGTCAAGGCGACGGCGCTCAACTATCGCGATGTCGAGATCGCGCGCGGCAGCTATCACACGACATTCCCCTTGCCGCTGGTGCCGCTTTCCGACGGCGTCGGCGAGGTCGTCGGGCTTGGCCCCGAGGTCAGCCGCTTCAAGGTTGGCGACCGGGTCTGCGGCACGTTCTGGCAGCGATGGGTCGGCGGCAGCTTCGCCATGGCCGAACCTTCCTACCAGCGCGGCGGCCCGATCGACGGTTTGCTGAGCGAATTCGCCCGGCTGGACGAACAGGCGGCTGTCATCGCGCCGGCGCATCTCAGCGACGTAGAGGCGGCGACATTGCCTTGCGCCGCCGTCACCGCTTGGCATGCCTTGTTTACGGAAGGCAACCTCAAGCCGGGCGAGACCGTGCTCAGCCTCGGCACGGGCGGCGTATCGCTGTTTGCCATGCAGTTCGCGAAGGCGGCCGGCGCGCGGGTCGTCGTTACGTCGAGTAGCGATGAGAAACTTGTCCGGGCCAAAGAGCTCGGCGCGCATCACGGCATCAACTACCGCGACAATCCGGACTGGTCGTCGGCCGTGCTGGCGCTGACCGATGGCCGTGGCGCGGACCACATCATCGAAGTCGGTGGTCCCCAAAGTTTCGCGCAGTCGCTCAAGGCGTCGGCGCGCGGCGCCCAGATCAACGTCATCGGCTATCTCGGCGGCAGCGAAGGGGTGATCAATCCGCTCGACATCTTCCGACGCCAGGTGAAAGCACGCGGCATACCGGTCGGCTCGCGCGAGTCCTTCGAAGCGATGAACCGGGCGCTCGCCGTCAATCGGCTGCGGCCGGTGATCGACCGGGTCTTCCCATGGGCAGAGGCAGCGCAGGCCTTTCGCCATCTCGAACACGGCTCTCCCTTCGGCAAGGTTGTGCTGGATCATACACAGTGACGTTGCGTGTCAGGGCAGGCGGTTGGCCTTCTGCAAGGCTTGCTTTGTCTGATCGTCGGTCAGCCCTTGCAGGAAATCGTCCATCTCCGGATCGATAAGGCCGGCGCGGCGGGCGACCACATACCAGGCCCCGGCCAGGATCAGGTCGGGGTCGGTTCCGATGCCGCCCATATAGAGCTTTGCCAACCGGTTCTGGGCAGCGACATTGCCGCCTTCAGCTGCCTGCTTCATCCAGTTGAAGCCGGATTTCAGGTCGCGAACACCGCCCCGGCCCTCGATCATCCAGGCGGCAAGATCGATCTGCGCGGTGTCGTAGTTCTGCCTGGCAGCCTGTGCCAGCAAGCTGCGGGCCTTTGCATCGTCGCGGGTTTTGCCGCCGACGCCATTGGCATAAACCTGCGCCATCGCATACTGGGCGTCGGCAAGCCCTGTCGCCGCGGCACGCTCATAATAAGGCACAGCCCTGGCGATGCCGGCATCGCCCGGATCCTGCTGCACGAGCAATTGCGCGAAGTTGAACTGCGCCAGCCGGTTGCCGGCCTCGGCGGCGGCCTGCATCAACGCATAAGCTCCCTTCTCGTCCTTCTTGACGTAGCGGCCGTCGAGCAGCATCAGCGCATACTGGAACTGCGATTCAGGAATCCCCTGCTCGGCGGCCTGCGCATACCATTTGGCGGCTTCCGCTGGGTTGAGCGGCACGCCCAACCCGCGCGACAGGATCTCGGCCACCAGCGTTTGCGCCGCCGGGTCGCCATTCTTGGCCCGCACCAGCGCCAGATTGTAGGCGGTCTTGTAAAGACCGCGCTGGAAAGCGCCATAGGCGGGGTCCGCCGGCTTGGCGCCGAAACGCTCTGGGTTGATCGCGTCGGCCGACGGCAGCGGCGCGGTTGTCGCGGGCTGCGGCAGCGGGGTGTCGATCGGCTTTTCGATATGGACGCCGGAATCCGTGGCACCGGCTTTCGGGGCACCCGTATCGGGGGCGACCGCATCCGGCACGCTGAGGGCGGGCGCGCTGGTGTCCGGCCTCGGCTGCGGCAGCGGAACGGTTTCCGCCGCGATCGCTGCCCCGCTCATCAAGGCCGCAACGAGAACCGCCAGAGGAAGTCCAGGTCGGCGCACGTCAGCCCTCGAAGCGCGGCGCGGTTTGGTCGAGCAGCGCATTGGCGGCGGCAATCGCCGCCTTCGGATCGGCGCCTTCGGCCAAGACGGCGCTGGACAGCGCCACGAACTCGGCGCCAGTGGCGGCCACCGCTTCTACCGAAGCGATGGCGGAACCGGCCATGACGACGCAAGGGATCTCAATCACGTCCGCCCACCATTGCCCGAGCGACAGGTTGCGCGGATGCGGTTCCGGCTTGTTGTCGTAGCCGAAGCGGCCGAAGAAGATGTAGTCGGGCCTGGTTTCGCCGAGTTCCAGCGCGTCGTCGCGCGTCTTGGCGCCGCCGGCGCCGACCATCATCTTGCCCTGGAAGTGTTCGATGGTCTCGGCGAGCGCGTCCTTGGAAACCTCGACATGAATGCCGTCGGCCTGGACACGGCCGGCAATGCGGGTATCGCCGGCGATGATGACAGCGATGCCGGCCGCTTGCGCGGCCGGTACGATCTGTTCTGCAAAAGCCTGGAAGGCAGCCTCGTCCATGCCGTTTTCAGGCAGGATCAGCGAAGCGATATCACCGCCGTCGAAGGCAGCCGCAATGCGGCGCGCCGGAGCGTCCTTGGGTGCGATCAGCACGATGCGGCAGCGGTTGGGGGGTGTTGCGTCGTTCATTGGCTTTCGATCCCGGGTTTCGCCTATGCCGGGCGAAGATGGTTGCATTGCGGCATAGAACAAAGCGCCCGCCTTGAACAGGCGGGCGGGGATCGATGCGATGGCTTTGGTTTACGATCGCCGGCGAGCCGACGCTCTGCGGCTCATTTGACGGCTTGCGGGCTTTCGGCCGGCGATTTGGCCCTCCACAAAGTCCAGCCGAGATTCATGCCGGCGGCGGCGATCAGGATGGCGGCTGCGCCGACGAGCTGGGCCGGATGCAGCCGGTGGCCGAAGGCCATCACATCGACCAGGATCGCAACGACAGGATAGATGAAGGACAGCGACCCCTGCAGATGCGTCGGCAGTTTCTGGATGGCGGCGTACATCAATATGTACACCAGGCCGGTGTGAACGACGCCAAGCGTGGCCAGCATGGCCCAGCTCCAGGCATCGGCGGGCAAATGCGAGAGGTTGGCAAAGGGCGCCAGCATGACGACGCCGACGCAGACCTGGATCAGCGCGATCAGATGCGGCGGGGTGCCCTTGAGCTTCTTGGCGACGATTGCCGCGACAGCCCAGAAGAAGGCCGCTCCGAGCGCCATGACGATGCCGATGACATAATCTGTGCCGGTTATGCCGGAACCGACACCCGCATCGGGCCCTGTCTGCACGATCAGCAGCATGCCGGCGAAGGCGATGCCGAGCCAGGTCAGCTTGGCCAGGGTCAGCCGCTCGCCGAAGAACAGCGCGCCGAAGCCGACCAGCATGAAGGGCTGCGTGTTGTAGACCGCCGTGGCAATCGAGATCGAGGCGCGGGAGAAGGCGCTGAACAGCAACAGCCAGTTGATGACAATGGCCGCGCCGCCAAGAGCGGCGATGGCAACAATGCGCAGCGTCAGCCTGCCGCGCAGCAGCCCGAGTGCCGCGCAGGTGATCAGCAGCGCCACCGCTCCGAAAGCGCAGCGCCAGAACACCACGTCCATGACGGGCTGGCCCGACATGACGACAAACCAGCCGATCGTGCCGACGATCGTCATCGCCGCCGTCATCTCGATCGTGCCGCGTACCGTGTTGTCCATGACAATACCTCTATCTGTTGAGGCCATAATCTCATGCCGTCTTGAGGGTTTATATACCCTATGAAAGGTGATAGGGGGGCAGGACCTTATTCAATAAGGTGCGCGCAGCCCTTTTGCGAGGAGATGATAAAGTTGGACGAGTTGGACAGAAAGCTTCTCGACATCCTGATCCTGGATTCGCGGACTTCGTTGAAGGATCTGGCGCAGCAGGTCGGGCTGTCGTCGCCGAGCGTCTCGGAACGGCTGCGGCGGCTCGAGGAACGCGGCGTCATCCGCGCCTTCACCATCGAGATCGACCCGGAGGCGCTGGGGTTTCCGCTGCAGGCGATCGTGCGGGTGCGGCCACTGCCGGGCAAGCTGCATATCGTCCAGAAGCTGATCGAGGAGATCCCGGAATTCGGCGAATGCGACAAGGTCACTGGCGACGACTGTTTCGTGGCCCGGCTCTACGTGCGCTCCATCGGCGAGCTCGACAAGCTTCTCGACCGCATCGCCGACAAGGCGGAGACCAGCACCGCCATCATCAAGGCGCAGCCGATCCGGCGCCGTCCGCCGCCACTGAATTAAGCTCCAGCTTGTAGCCGATGTGGCTGGCCTTGAAGCCGAGCCGGTCATAGAAGCGATGCGCGTCCTGGCGGCTCTTGTTGGTGGTCAGCTGGACAATCTTGCAGCCGCGTTCACGGCACTGTTCGACCGCCCATTCCAGCAGACGCTGTCCCAGCCGTTCGCCGCGGCGGTCTGCGACGACGCGCACAGCCTCGATCTGGCCGCGCAAGGCGCCCTGCAGCGACAGCCCGGCGAGATAGCTGATCTGCAACGTGCCGATGACGCGGCCGCTATCCGTCATCACGGCAAGAAACTGGTTGGGGTCGGCGTCGATGGCGGCAAAGGCGTCGCGATAGGCCTTGGCGAGTGGCTCGGTCGCATCCTCGCGGCTGCGGCCAAGCGGATCGTCGGCGAGCATGGCTACGATGGCAGGCAGGTCGGCCGCTTCGGCGCGGCGGATGTGGGGTTCGCTCATTGTCAAAAACCTGGGGTCAAAAACCTGGGGTCAAAACCTGGGGCCAAAACCTGGGGTCAAAACCTGATGCATCGGACGGCGCCCTTATGCATCGGCGGCGATCTTGCCGTAAATCCGGAACCGTCGCTTTACGCACAGTTGATCGACACGGCCGGCATTTTCCCGGTCGCGGCGCAAGGGTTTCTGGGCTATTGCAGGGCAACCGTCTTCCCTCCAGCATTTCCAGTTCATGTCAGGTCTGCTCGCCGATCCGTGGTTTTATGCCGCCGCCATTCCGGCGGTGATACTTGTCGGGCTGTCGAAAGGCGGCTTCGGCGGCGCTGTCGGCTTCGTTGGCGTGCCTTTGATGGCGCTGGCCATGCCGCCGGTGCAGGCGGCGGCCATCCTGCTGCCGATCCTGTGCCTGATGGACATCGTTTCGGTGTGGACGTGGTGGGGTGTGTATGACAGAAAGATGCTGGTCGACATGATGCCGGGCGCGGTGATCGGCATTGGGCTCGGCTGGCTGACGGCAGCGCTCGTAACCGAAGAGATGGTGCGGCTGATCGTCGGCGCTGTCGCGCTGATCTTCGTGCTGCGCTGGCTCTATCTCCAGTTCCGCCACGGTTCCGACCATGCGGCGGCGCCCAACCGCATCGCCGCCGCCTTCTGGGGCACCGTCGCCGGCTTCACCAGCTTCGTCGCCCATGTCGGCGGGCCCCCCTTCCAGGTCTATGCGCTGCCGATCCGGCTCGATCCGAAGGTGCTGTCGGGGACATCGGCGATCTTCTTTGCCGCCACCAACGCGCTGAAGCTGATCCCCTACTTCGCGCTTGGCCAGTTCGACACCGCCAACCTGACGGCGTCGGCCGTGCTGATGCCGCTGGCGCCGCTGGCCACCATCGCCGGCGCCTGGCTGGTGCGGCGCATGCGGCCGGAGATTTTTTATCCCTTCACCTACGCGACCGTGGCCGTGGTCGCGGTCAAGCTGCTTTGGGACGGGATCGCCGGCCTGCTCTAAATCCCGCTCAGGCGGCTGCCGGTTTGGTTCGCGGGGCGCTCGCAAAGGTCAGCGATGCACCACCCATGACCACGACCGCCATTGCGCCGAGAGTGGCGATATCGTGCGCGGTCGGCTTCAGCACCATGTCGGCGACGACGACGATCATGATGACGAAATCGAACTTGACGATCCGTATCATGCGGCGCCCAAACGCTATGGCAGCCGGGGTCATGCCGTCCGCGGCAAGCATTGTGGCAAGCTTTTCGAACGAAGGCTTGAGCACGAGGATACCGGTCAGAAACGCGGCGGCGTAGCCGCAAAGGCCGATGACGACCCAAAGGTCGGAGAAGCCGGTCCATAGCGAAGTCAGCACCAGACCAGAAGCCAGGGTCGCGATAGACGCCGGCACGAACAGACGCAAGCCGAGTTTGTCCGTCGTTCTCAGCATGACCATCAGCGTCTCGTCGTCGCCGTCGCGATCGGCGAGTATCGAAACCAGCAGCATGGCGAAACCGCCGCCGAGCCAGAGGATCGCTGCCATGACATGCAGGAATTTGAAGAGAGAATACCAGTCCATTGCCGCTCCTTGTGCATCGTTCCGGGGGTAAACGCTGCTATCGCGCGTCTGCTTCCGAAGGAGGGCGGATTATCTCCGTACATGTATCCAGAAGATGCCGCGTGGGTGCCGGCTTGTTGCGGTGGCGCCGTCGCCGGATTTTACCGCCAGCCCGCACAATACCCGGCATTTGCCGGATAGACGCCGTGTCGGCATTGGCTGGTTTCGCGGCATGATCCTGAAACCTGCGGGGACTAAGCCGCTCGCGACCGACGCTCCATTTTGGCCGCGCGCGGTCGGACCAAGTCTGCAACAACCAACGAGGGTATTCCATGCAAGGCGTAGCACGAAATTTCTTCACCCTGGCCGTCATCTATTCCCTGTGCGGCATGGCGCTCGGCCTGCATATGGCGATCTCCAATGACCATGGGCAGATGCCGACCCACGCGCACACCATGGTGGCGGGCTGGCTGATGTCGGCGGTGTTTGCCTTCTTCTACCACCTGTTTCCAGCGGTCGGGCAAAAGACGATTGCCGTCGTGCATTTCTGGCTGACGGCAATCTGCGGCATCGCACTGATGATTGGGCTTTACTTTGAACTTGCCGGCCATCCGGAGATCGAGCCGGTGCTGGCTTCCTCCTCGATGGGGTTTTATGCGGCAATGCTGCTGTTCGCCTTCATTTCCTTGCCGGCTGTGTGGAAGAAGGCATGAACAAGCCGACGATCAGGCTTAGGGCACCGTTGTGCTGATACGGCACAGAAGGGCAGCGGTCGATCAAGAAATATCCGCGCCGTTAAGGGTTCATTAAGCTTTACAGGTGTTTACTATGTCCGTCCAGTGATCTGGATTCTTACCGAGTGGTTGGAGCCACTTCGTTTGACGCCTCCCTGTTAAACTCCTGAGAGCCGCCTTATCCGCGGCTCTTTTTTTGTCTGCTTTTGGTCCGCTTGGCGCCCCTGCGCAGGCGTTAACCGTTTGTTAAACATGTGCTTGCCTTCGCCGGCGGCGAAGCGCATTTTCAAGCTTCAGTCATCTAGGGTGCCGGCGTGACGGCGAGAAGCCGAATCAGCCGACGGGGCAGTGCAGGGGCGTATCGATGAACGAGCCTTCGAAGGGCATCGCGAAAACCATCAAGCTGGCGGAACGCCGGGTTTTCTCCCAATCCTTCAAACCGCTCTACCAGGAAGGCATGGGCCTGGTCGAACAGGCAGCCGAGTATCTTGACGGCAAGGGCCGGGCCGAGGCCAAGAAGCTGTCCAGGCTGGCGGCGACGCTCTATGCGGCCGAATCGATGCGGCTGACCACAAGGTTGATGCAAGTCGCCTCCTGGCTGCTTTTGCAGCGGGCGGCAAATTCCGGCGAGATGACCCGCGACCAGGTCGCTTCGGAAAAATCCAAGGTGCGTCTCGACACCGCCTCGGCGCATGACGAAGCGGTCGGCTGGGGCGAACTGCCGAAGGATTTCCTCGACCTCGTCACCCGCTCGCTGCGCCTGCAGGCGCTGGTGCGCCGCATGGACGAAGAGATCTATGGCGGCGCGTTTGCCGAGACGCCTGCCGCCGCCCGCCGCGCCAATCCGGTTTCCGACCAGATCACGCTGCTGAACACGGCTTTCGCTCGAGGTTAAACGCCTCCGTTTCCGGTTTGTTCACATTTCGCTGACATCGCTGTGCGCCGGAGGTAGACTTCGCGCATGAGGGAAGCGATTCGCATTATCGGTATCGATCCGGGGCTGAGGCGCACCGGCTGGGGCATCGTCGAGAGCCTCGGCAACTCGCTGCGCTTTATCAGCTCCGGCACTGTACGCTCCGACGACAAGGCGGCGCTGGCGACACGGCTCTGCCAATTGCATGACGGGCTGGCCGAGATCCTGCATGCGGCCATGCCCCAGGAAGCGGCCGTCGAGCAAACCTTCGTCAACAAGGATGCGGTGGCGACACTGAAGCTCGGCCAGGCGCGCGGCATAGCCATGCTGGTGCCGGCGCGCGCCGGCCTTGTTGTGGCCGAATATGCCCCCAATGCCGTCAAAAAGGCGGTGATCGGCGTTGGCCATGGCGACAAGAAGCAGATCCACATGATGGTAAAGGTGCTGTTGCCGAAAGCCGTTTTCGACACCGAACATGCCGCAGACGCGTTGGCTATCGCCATCTGCCACGCGCATCACCGGCAAAGCGTCGCCTACAGGATGGCGCTGGCATGAGGGATCACGCATGATCGGCAAATTGAAAGGCACGCTGGACGAGATCGAGGAGGATTTCTGCCTCGTCGATGTGCACGGCGTCGGCTATGTCGCCTATTGCTCGGCGCGCACGCTGGCCGCGCTGCCTTCGCCCGGCGAGGCGGTGGTGCTGTTCATCGAGACCTATGTGCGCGAGGACATGATCCGGCTCTACGGTTTCCAGTCGGTGCTTGAGCGCGAATGGTTCCGGCTGTTGATGAGCAATGTGCAAGGCGTCGGCGCCAAGGTGGCGCTGGCCATCCTGTCGACGCTGGCGCCGGCAGACCTCGCCAATGCGATCGCGCTGCGCGACATCGCCATGGTCAGCCGCGCGCCCGGCGTCGGCAAGAAGGTGGCCGAGCGCATCGTCACCGAGTTGAAGAACAAGGCGCCGGCCTGTGCCGGAACCGCCTCCGGCACCATCGGCCTTAAGCAGGAGCTCGGCGAAGGCGTGGCGCCGGCGCCGATTACCGACGCCGTCTCGGCGCTGGTCAATCTCGGCTATTCGCGCGACACAGCAGCCAATGCTGTCGCGGCGGCGCTGAAGACGGCCGGCGAGGACGCCGATGCCTCGAAGCTCATTCGTTTCGGGCTGAAGGAACTGGCGCGGTGAGTGATTGCTTGTCCGGTCCTTTGCCCTGTGCGAGGAAGGCCGCATGAGCCTTTCACCCCGCCTCATTGCCCCGGAAAAGCGCGGCGAGGATGCTGAGCAGACCTTGCGGCCGCAGACGCTCGCCGATTTCGTCGGCCAGGCCGCAGTGCGGGCCAATCTCAAAGTCTTCATCGAGGCCGCCAAGGGCCGCAGCGAGGCGCTTGACCATGTGCTGTTCGTCGGGCCGCCGGGGCTTGGCAAGACAACGCTGGCGCAGATCATGGCGCGCGAGCTCGGCGTCAATTTCCGCTCGACCTCCGGTCCGGTGATCGCCAAGGCCGGCGATCTCGCCGCACTTCTCACCAATCTCGAAGACCGCGATGTGCTGTTCATCGATGAGATCCACCGGCTCAATCCGGCAGTCGAGGAGATCCTTTACCCGGCGATGGAGGATTTCCAGCTCGACCTGATCATCGGCGAAGGTCCGGCGGCACGCTCGGTCAAGATCGATCTTGCCCGCTTCACGCTCGTTGCCGCCACCACCAGGCTCGGCCTTTTGACCAACCCGCTGCGCGATCGCTTCGGCATTCCGGTGCGGCTTAATTTCTATTCGGTCGAGGAACTGGAGCAGATCGTGCGCCGCGGCGCCCGTATCCTACAAATGCCGCTCGGCGACGACGGCGCGCTTGAGATTGCGCGCCGCGCCCGCGGCACGCCGCGCATCGCCGGCCGGCTGTTGCGCCGCGTGCGCGATTTCGCCTCCGTCGCCGGCGACGGCCACGTCGACAAGCAGATTGCCGACGAAGCTCTCACCCGGCTCGAGGTCGACGCGCTCGGCCTCGACGCACTCGACCGCCGCTATCTCTCGATGATCGCGCGCAATTTCGGTGGTGGGCCGGTCGGCATCGAAACCATCGCCGCCGGCCTCTCCGAGCCGCGCGACGCCATCGAGGACATTATCGAGCCCTATCTGATCCAGCAGGGTTTCATCCAACGCACGCCACGCGGCCGCGTGCTGACCGCCAACGCCTGGCGCCATCTCGGCCTCGACGCGCCAAAGGATCTGGCACAGCAGCAGATCAACCTGTTCCAGGAAGAGTAACGGACATTTGTTCTTCGGAACGGATTTCTGTGCAGAATCTCCTCAAACCTGCCAGCGTGAAGGCGCATTCCTCGATTGTATCGGGCGTCGCAATGTCGGCGCGAACTGCTCCGATCAAGGTCGGAGCCAGAAAAGTGATCACCAGACGCGGGTTCCTGAAATTCGCCGGAGGTTCGTTCCTCTCGCTGGCTTCGCTCAGTGCCTATGCGGTCGGCATCGAGCCGATGCTGTTGACGCATGTGAAGCGCTACCAGCTGACGCCGCCGCATTGGCCTGCGCGTCGTAGCACTTGCCGATATTCACGCCTGCCGTCCCTGGATGACGCCTGAGCGGATCGCTTCGCTCGTCGAAGATGCGAACGTGCTGAAGCCCGATCTGATCGTACTGCTCGGCGACTATTTCTCAGGCATGTCCCTGGTGACGAACCGGGTGGAGGCCCATGAATGGGCGCCGGCCTTGTCAGGACTGAAGGCGCCGCTTGGTGTGCTGTCGATCCTCGGCAATCACGACTGGTGGCACGATCCTTTCGCGCAGCAGGCCGGAGCGGGGACTGTGGCGCGCAAGGCATTGGAGGAATCCGGCATCTCGGTTCTGGAGAACGACGCCGTGCGCCTGCAAAAGGATGGATACGGCTTCTGGATCGCCGGGCTCGCCGACCAGCTGGCACTGTTACCGAACATGGCCGCAGGCCGCGACAGATTTGAAGGCCTGGACGATCTCGACGGCACGCTGGCCAAGATCACCGACCAGGCACCGATCATCCTGCTTGCGCATGAGCCTGACATTTTCCCGAAAGTGCCGTGGCGGGTTTCGCTGACGCTGTCGGGCCACACACATGGCGGGCAGGTCAGGCTGTTCGGCTATTCACCGGTGGTGCCGTCCCGCTTCGGCAACCGCTTTGCCTATGGCCATGTCGTCGAGAATGACCGCAATTTGATCGTGTCAGGCGGACTCGGCTTCAGCATCGCGCCGGTGCGCTTTGGCATGCGGCCGGAGATCCTGCAGATCGACCTCGGTTAGGGCATGCCGGTATTCAGGTGATGCCGGCCTGCAAATGAGGTGTTCCTGCGCTTCCGGTAGTCACGGACCAAAGTCCGCTCCCTTCCGGTTCTCGGAACCCCTCGTTTCCGACTCGGCCTGACCTGAAATCTCGACATGCCCTAGGGCGAATGGAGCGAGCGGATTGCATCCATCACGGCGGGTTCGGCCTTTTCGCCGTTGAAGGCATCGACGATGCCGAAGGCGCCGCCAAAACTCCACACCGACCATGAGAAGCCATGCGCCTCGGCGCGCGCGATCATGTCCTTGACATAGGCGGCGCGGTATTTGGGCGGCATCACATAGGGGTTGCCATACTCCTGGCGGATCATGCCGAACTCGCCCAGCGTGATGTTTTCCGGCTTGATGGCGTTGGCCTTCGCCCAGGCCTCGACCTTTTCGAACGGCGCATCCATGACGCCGAGCAGCTTTTCGTCCGTGTCCATGCTGGCGGCTTGTTCATCGAGATAGGCGAGCAGGCCGTTCCGTCTGGTCCATGGCGCCTCGGCTTTTATCTTGGCGCGGATCGCATCCAGCGTCGCATCGAGCTCGGCGCGCGGCACCGCGGTCAGCGGATAGGGCAGCCCGGTAACATAAAGAATGAAATCGCCGGCCCAGGTCGCGCCCTGATGCGTCAGCAGGAACGGGTCGTAGGAGTGGAAGGTCCAGATGAGGTTGTCGTCGGGGATCGACTTTGGGTCGATCCTGACCAGCGAAGCCGCATTGGAATAACAGGCGCCGGTCAGGATCAGCGTCAGCCTGGTGGCCGAGGCGCGCGCGGCCGCGAACAGCTTTTGCTGACGCTCCGGCCACAGCCTGGTGCCATCGCTGTCGCAGTCGACGATAGGCTCGTTCATCGGCTCGAAAGCGACCTGCGCCGGGTCCTCAGTGGCAAGCGTGCGCGCCATTTTGCGGACGACCTCGACATAGGCGTCGAAGGTTGCGGGGTCGTCCATCACCTGGCCCATGCCGATCTTGCGGCCGCCGCCGGCGGGGATCAGGTGCATGTCGACGATCACTTTCAGACCGGCCCTGTTGATCATGCGCGCCGAGTCCCGCACGCTGGCATAAAGGTCGTCGCGCAGCGCCAGTGTCTGATCTGACATAAACGGCGAGGGATCGATCGGCATGCGCAGAAAGTCGAAGCCGGCGGCCTTCAGTGCCTTGAGGTCATCCTCGTCGAGGAACTTGCGCCATTCCGGATAGGGCAGGATGGCTTGTCGGTCGTTCCATTTGTCTTCCCCGACCCAGGTCGTCCACTGGTCGAGGTTGAGGCCGCGCTTCATCGAAAAGCTCGCGGCCTGACCGGGCAGCGCAGACGCCGCCAGCACCAGCAGCGCTGCCATCACGGTCTTGATCATCGCCGTCAACAGTGCCATCCGGTTTGCTGCGCTGGTGATTTTGGCAAGACAGGTGCCCCGCCGGGGGCAAAAAGGAAAGCGCGATGGACGATCATGGTGAATCGGCGCAGCTTGCTGCCGGGCTTTCCGGAGCCTTGACGGAATTCGGCCATCGGCTGATGGCGCGAGTCTACTATGCCGACACCGACTTCTCCGGCGTCGTCTACCACGCGCGCTATCTCGAATTCTTCGAGCGCGGCCGCTCGGACTATCTCAGGCTGGCCGGCGTCCACCACACAGAACTTCACGAAGGCAAGCACGGCGAACGGATCGTCTGGGTGGTGCGGCGGATGGAGATAGATTTCCGCTCGCCTGCCCGCATGGACGACATCCTGACCATCGACACATCAACGCAGGATATTTCCGGCGCCCGCATCGTCATGGCGCAGCAATTGAAACGCGGGACAGAGGTTCTGGTCGAAGCAAAGGTCGAGGCGGCGATCATCGGCGAGAACGGCCGGCCGAAGCGCTTTCCGAAAGAATGGATCGCGGCCTTTCTACCAGGAGCAAGCTGATATCCAGGCCTGCCGGCCGGCAACGAGCGGCCAATCGGCAGCGCATTCGATTGTGGATGGATGGCCCGCGTCGTGCCTTGGCGCGGCAATGCGCCGCGCCATATTTCCTAACCCATCCTTAACCATAACGGTTCATGAAGAGATCGGTGAAGATTGGAAGAATCCGCGCGCCTTCCTTTCACCAATATTTGCCCTGAAAAGGCCGCCAACGGTGCATTTTGGGGTTAATCCGGAAGCCAAGCGCGAACGGACCACAAGGGATGCCCATGGGCCAGCCGCCAGCGATGCCCGGAAAATCTTAAGGACTGAAGCATGGAAACTACCGCACTCGCCGATCCGGCAGCGCAATTGTCGATTTGGGCGCTGTTCACACAGGCCAGCTGGGTGGTCAAGCTGGTCATGATCGGTCTGCTCTGCGCCTCGGTCTGGACCTGGGCGATCATCGTCGACAAGCTGGTCAGCTATGCCCGCATGCGTCTGTCGCTCAATCGCTTCGAACAGGTGTTCTGGTCGGGGCAGTCGCTGGAAGAGCTCTATCGCACGCTTGCCGACCGCAAGACCACGGGCATGGGTGCGATCTTCGTCGCCGCCATGCGCGAATGGAAGAAGAGCTTCGAGAAGGGGGCCAAATCGCCGCTCGGCCTGCAGACCCGCATCGACAAGGCGATGGACCTGGCGTTGACGCGCGAGATGGAGAAGCTGGAGGGCCGTCTCGGCTTTCTCGCCACCACCGGTTCGGCTGCACCCTTCATCGGCCTGTTCGGCACCGTCATCGGCATCATGACCTCGTTCCAAGCTATTGCCGGTTCGAAGAACACCAGTCTCGCGGTTGTCGCACCCGGCATTGCCGAAGCGCTGCTGGCGACGGCCATCGGTCTGCTCGCCGCCATTCCGGCGGTTATCGCCTACAACAAGCTGTCATCCGACGCGAACAAGATCGCGGTGCGGATGGAAGGGTTCTCAGACGAGTTCTCCGCCATACTCTCGCGCCAAATCGATGAAAAAGTAGCGCCTAAGGGCTGAGGTAAGAAGATGGGTATGTCGGTTGGCATGGCAGGACGCGGCGGACGCGGACACAGGCGGCGCGGCCGCCACCATGCATTGATGTCGGAAATCAACGTCACGCCGATGGTCGATGTGATGCTGGTGCTCTTGATCATCTTCATGGTCGCCGCACCTATGTTGACGGTCGGCGTGCCGGTCGACCTGCCGGAGACTAAGGCCAAGGCTATGAACGCCGACACCCAGCCGATCACCGTTTCGATCGACGCGGCCGGCAAGATTTTCCTGCAGGAGACCGAAATCCCAAGGGAAGAGCTGGTCGCCAAGCTGCAGGCGATTTCCAAGACCGGCTACGAAGAGCGCATCTTCATCCGCGGCGACAAGGCGACCAACTATGGCGCCGCGATGGAGGTGATGGCCCTCATCCAGGCCGCCGGCTACAAGAATATCGGCCTGATTTCACTGCAGCAACAGGATCAGTAGACGCACGATGAAGACCGGCCTCACCACATCGGTGATACTGCATACGGTGGCACTGGCTTTCGGCCTGTTCACCCTGTCGGCGCCGGCCGCGCTGCCGTCCACGGATGTGGAGTCGATAGCGGTCGACATCGTTCCCATGGAAGCCATTCCGCAGACGCTGCAGGGCGACAAGAAGGCGGTGATGCACGAAAAGCCGGCGCCGATGCCGACCAAGCGTCCCGACATCGTGCCAGATGCACAGAAAATCGGCGAGAACAGCGTTGATACCGACAAGCCGGTGACGGACGAGCCCAAGCCGAAGCCGGTGGAGAAAACAGCGACGGCTGCTCCGGCGCCGACGCCGACCGAAAAGCCGAAGACCGAGGACACGCCGAAGCCAAAGGAAGCGCCGAAGCCGACACCTGCGACGGAGGTGGCGCCGGAGCCGCAGCCGAAGGAAGAGGTCAAGCCCGAGCCGGTGAAGCAGGTTGAACCGAAGCCGACCCCGGTGAAGGAGCCTGCACCAACACCGCAGCCGGACACGACCGCCGCCATAGAGCCGAAGCCACGCGTGAAGCCCGATGCGGTCGCCGAAGCCATATCGGATCAGCAGCCTCTGGAAGAAGCGCAGCTTCCGACTTCCGCTCCTGCTCCCGAAGCACGGCCGAAGCCGCAGCCGGCGCAGGCCGAAAGCGCGAAGGCTCCGGACCGCAAGGACACCGACAAGCCGGTCAAGGAAGCCTCGTCGAAGCCGAAGTCGGATGACAAGCAGTTCAATGAGGCTGACATCAAGGCTTTGCTCGACAAGCAGAAGCCATCCGGCGGCGGCGCCAAGCGCTCGACCCAGCAGGCATCGCTAGGCGGCGACAAGGATCAAGGCCAGAAGCTGTCGAAGTCCGAGCAAGGGGCATTGGAAGAACAGCTCGGTGGCTGCTGGACCCTCCCGGTTGGGCTTGAGGGTTCTGAGGATTTCACCGTGGTGATCCGTTTCAGCCTGGATGCCTCCGGCAAGCTGGAGGGCCGTCCGACCGTCGAGAAGTCCAGCGGCAACCCCCAATTCGACAGCAGCGCGGTTCGCGCTGTGCAGAAATGCGATGTCGCCGGCCTGCAGGTGCCCGCCGGAAAGCATGACATTTGGTCCGACGTTCGCGTCAACTTCGATCCCAGAGCGATGCTTGGCCTGTAGCCTGAGCACCCAGAAATCAGCAAGAGAAGCGAGAAGACATGAAATCCATCCTCAAGCCGCTCCTGATGGTCGCCGCGATGGCGATGGGCATGAACGCCGTCGTCACCTTGCCTGCTCGAGCAACCCTCGAGCTCAACGTCAACAAAGGCAATGTCGAACCGATGCCGATCGCCATCCCAGATTTCCAGGGAGGGCTCGGCGCGCAGATTTCCGAGATCGTCACCGCCGACCTGAAGCGCTCCGGTCTCTTCGCACCGATAGACAAGAACGCCTTCATCGAGAAGATCGCCAATCCGGATGCGCAGCCCCGTTTCGACGACTGGAAGGTGATCAATGCGCAGGCGCTGGTCACCGGCAGCGTGAGCAAGGAGGCGGACGGCCGAATCCGCGCCCAGTACCGACTATGGGATATTTTTGGCAACCAGCAGATAGCCGGGGAGCAGTTTTTCGCCAACGACGCAAATCAACGCCGTGTCGCCCACATCATCGCCGATGCGATCTATGAGAAGCTCACCGGCGAGAAGGGCTATTTCGACACACGCGTCGTCTTCATCGACGAATCCGGCGCCAAGAATGCGCGCAAGAAGCGGCTCGCCATCATGGACCAGGACGGCGCCAATGTGCGCTATCTCTCCGATGGCCGCTCGATCGTGCTAACGCCGCGTTTCTCGCCCAACCGGCAGGAAATCACTTACATGTCGTATGAAAGCGGCCAGCCGCGGGTCTATCTGCTGCAGATCGAGACCGGGCAGCGCGAACTGGTCGGCAATTTTCCCGGCATGACCTTTGCGCCGCGCTTTTCGCCCGACGGCCAGAAGGTGATCATGAGCCTGCTGCGCGACGACGGCAATTCCAACATCTTTGCCATGGACCTGCGCAGCCGCTCGACCACCAGGCTCACCAATTCGACGGCGATCGATACCTCGCCGTCTTATTCGCCCGACGGCAGCAAAGTGGTGTTCACTTCCGACCGTGGCGGCCGCGCGCAGATCTATGTGATGGGCGCCGACGGCTCGGGCCAGACCCGCATCTCGTTCGGCGACGGCGTCTATTCGACGCCGGTGTGGTCGCCGCGCGGCGACCTCGTCGCCTTCACCAAGCAGACCGGCGGCGAATTCCAGATCGGCGTCATGAAGACCGACGGTTCGGGCGAGCGCATCCTCTCCTCGGGCTTCCAGCAGGAGGGACCGACCTGGGCGCCCAACGGCCGCGTGCTGATGTTCTTCCGCGACTCCGCCGGCGGCCCAAAACTGGTTTCCGTCGATCTCACCGGCCGCAACGAACAGTCGATCCCGACCGCGAATTTTGCTTCCGACCCGGCGTGGTCGCCGCTGCTGGAGTAACTAAGTTTCGGCCTGGCCCGCTCGCTTCGTTGCAACTCGGCAACACTACCTTAAAAGCCCCGTTTTGGGGCTTTTTTCACGCCAAAGTCGCGTTTTGGCCGCATTTCCGCCTACGGTCCGCGACCATTGTGGCATCAGGTCATTTTGGCCGGGACGGCGGCTGAAACCAAATTTTAACCGTGTTTCTTGAATGCCGGTTAACCCAAACGTGGTTACTGGGTGATCAACGAAATCACTCGAAATACGATCACTCGAATACGAAGGAGAGGCGGCATGGGCCGTATCGCAGCACTTACCAGAAACCCGGCGATGATCGCCCTGATCGCAATGCTCGCCATCACCGGTTGCGCCTCGAAGAAAACCCCGAACAACGCTGCCGATCTCGGTCTCAATGGCGCGGGTGCCGCAACGCCGGGCTCGGCGCAGGACTTCACCGTCAACATTGGTGACCGCATCTTCTTCGACACGGACTCGACCGCGATCCGCGCCGATGCGCAGACGACGCTGTCGCGGCAGGCACAGTGGCTCAACCAGTACAAGCAGTACGCCATCATCGTCGAAGGCCATGCCGACGAACGCGGCACGCGTGAATACAATTTGGCTCTCGGCGCCCGCCGCGCCGCCGCCACTCGCGACTTCCTGGTCGCCAGGGGCGTCTCGGCGAGCCGATTGAAGACGATTTCCTACGGCAAGGAACGTCCGGTCGCGGTCTGCGACGACATCTCCTGCTGGTCGCAGAATCGCCGCGCCGTCACCACGCTCTCCGGCGCCGGCTCCTGATGAGTAAGACGGCGGCCTTAGTCGCATAATTGCAACACCTCCATGCGAAAGGCGGCCTTGTGGCCGCCTTTTTCAGTTTCGGCCCCGGAAACAAACCCGGAAACAAAATTTGGCCGAAGTCTCGCCTCCTGCTAAGAGCCGAGGGCGTCGTGCCGGTCCCACTGTGATCGGAAGGCGCGAACAGGCTCACGATATTCACGGCGAGAGGCACATGCATTTCAGATCGGTCTTGAGCGGCACGCTTGCGCTGCTGCTCGTATCAGGCTTCGCGGCTTCTGCGAGCGGCACCGGACAACCCGCGGATAGCGGCTTTTCCTTCCATCTGCCGACGCTCGGCATTTTCGGCAAGAAGGAGAAGCCGGAGCAGCAACAGATCGCGCAGCAGCAGGACGGCACCGCCGCCGCGGGGCTGGAAGATCAGCTCCGGCAGATGAACGGCAAGCTCGAGGAACTCAACTTCCAGATCCTGCAGATGCAGGAGCAGATGCGCAAGCAGCAGGAAGACAACGAGTTCCGCTTCCAGCAGTTGGAAGGCGGCTCCAGCGGGCAGCCGCCGGCCCAGAAGAAATCGGAGGCCGCGCCGCAGGACGGTGGCGCGGGCACCGGCGTCGCCGAGGCCCCGGCAGACCAGGCGCCGGCCGATGCCGGCGCGCAGCCGGATGGCGGCCAGAGCGTCGGCGAGGTCATCGTCGAATCGCAGACCGGCGATCCCGGCAAGGTGATCAACGGCACGCCGCCCAAGACCTTCGGCACCATCACCGTCGACAAGAACGGCAATGTAATCGACGCCGGCGGCAACACGCAGGCAACCGCGCCGGCGGAAGGTGCGGCTCCCGCCGCCGAGGCGCCGGCTACCGGGGCTAAGACCGGCAAGTCCGACGGCACGGTGGTGGCGGCGCTGCCTGCCACCAACAACCCGGAAGAGATCTACCGCAACTCCTACCAGTTCATCCTGTCGGGCGACTACAGCACCGCCGAGCAGGGTTTTCGCGACCATATCGCCCGGTTCCCGAAGGACGCCAAGGCGGCGGACGCGCATTACTGGCTTGGCGAATCGCTGCTTGGCCAGCAGAAGTATCATGACGCTGCCGAGGTTTTCCTCTCCGCCAGCAAGGACTATCCGAAGGCCAAGAAGGCGCCTGACATGCTCCTGAAGCTTGGCGTGTCGCTGGTCGGCCTCAAGCAGAAGGATGTCGCCTGCGCCACCTTCGGCGAGATCGGCAAGCGCTATCCCGATATTTCGGCCGCGCTCAAGGAACGCGTCAAGCAGGAGAGGGCGCTGGCGGCGTGCTAGTCTTTGCCGTGTCGTCCCTGAACCGGGACCACTTTTGCGCGACATGCATTGATGCTCGATACCGAGCCTGACTTTTCGAATTTTTCGCAGATCGACTTTACCAACGGCGCGCTTGCGGCCGTGTCCGGCGGCAGCGACTCGACCGCCCTCCTTCTTCTCCTCAAGGCTCACCTCGACCGCAGCGCCCCGACAGCCCGGCTGCTGGCGGTGACGATCGACCACGGCCTGCGTCCGGAAGCAGCAGTCGAAGCGCGCAGCGTGGCAAAGCTTTGTGCCGAGCGCGGCATCGCGCACCGGACGCTCAACTGGTCCGGCGCCAAGCCGTCGGCCGGCCTGCCCGCGGCGGCGCGCGAGGCGCGCTACCGGTTGCTGGCCGAGGCAGCGCAGGCGCAAGGCATTGGTGTGATCGTGACCGGCCACACCGCCGACGACCAGGCCGAGACCGTCCTGATGCGAGCCGCGCGGAATGATGGGCGAGAGCTTGCAGGCCGAGGTCTGGCCGGCATGGCGCCTGCCACTCTGTATGACTGGCGGACCTGGATCGCGCGGCCGCTGCTCGGCGCTCGGCGCGCGGCGTTGCGCGCCTTCCTGCAGCGCGAACATGTCGGCTGGGTCGAGGATCCGACCAACATCGACACGAATTTCGAACGCCCGCGCATCCGGGCCGTGCTCGGCGAAGACCGGAGCGGGCAGCGTTTTGCCGAGGCAATCGGCCTGGCTGGGCGGGCTGCCGGCGATCGCGAGGAACTCGGTCGCCGCGCCGCCGCCCTGATCGGTGAATTTGCCAGCCGGCCGGCGAGGGGTCTCATCCGTCTCGATCCCGGTTTTGCCGAAGCTGACGAAACGCGAGCCGCGGTCTATGCGCTGCGTGTTCTGCTGGCGGCGACGGGCGGCACCGCCTTGTTGCCGGACCAGGCGCGCGGCGAAGCGCTGTTCGAGCAAATGCGGGCCGGACCGCTTTGCGCCACATTGTCGCGGACGGTCGTCGATATCAGGCGAAACGGCATCTTCCTGCGCCGTGAATCGCGCGACCTGCCGCGTTCCGCGCCGGCAGCTGGCACTCTGCTCTGGGACGGTCGCCGGCGGATCACGCCAGACATCGAAGCCGGGGCGATCACATTGGATGACAGTCCGGGTGCATGGTTGATCGCGCCGCTTGGCGCCGCTGCCGCCGCCAAAACGCCGATTGCCGGGGATGGCGCGCCGCCAAGCCTTGTGCGCGCCGCCCTGGCTGCGGAACCGGCGCTGTGGCGCGGCGGCGAATGCCGTGGTTTTGCAGGGGATGTAGCGGCGGCGGCGGCAATCGCGGTCAGCCCCGCCGCTGCCCCCTTTGCCCGTTTCCTGCCTTGCTTCGATCTGGTGTTGGCGCAGGCCGTCGCCGAGTTGATCGGCGCACCGCCTGTTCCGGCTTGCCCTTTGGCCGCCACCGTGCCGGTTGATCATGGCGCGAAAGCTTAACCCAGACGTGCTGTTATGCTTGGCAAGGGGGGGCGCTCTCCCTATGTTAGGCGCAAGTTTCCTCTCATGACGCGTGTCCCAGCGGGCACCAACGGGACAATTGATGAATCCGAATTATCGCAATCTCGCGCTCTGGGCGATCATAGCGGTCCTGCTCATTGCTCTCTTCAATCTGTTCCAGACGCCGCAGACTCGCGGGGCCTCGACCGACGTTCCCTATTCGCAGTTCCTGCAAGAGGTCGCGGCCGGCCGGGTCAAGACGGTGGTCATCGCCGGCGCCCGCATCACGGGCACCTACGCCGACAACGCCAATGGCTTCCAGACCTATTCGCCTGGCGATCCGCAGCTGGTCTCGCGGCTGCAGGACAAGAACGTCACCATCAATGCGCGGCCTGAGTCGGACGGTTCCAACTCGCTGTTCAGCTATCTGATCTCCTACCTGCCAATGATCCTGATCCTTGGCGTGTGGATATTCTTCATGCGCCAGATGCAGTCCGGCTCCGGCCGCGCCATGGGTTTCGGCAAGTCGAAGGCCAAGCTTCTCACTGAGGCGCATGGCCGCGTCACCTTCCAGGATGTCGCCGGCGTCGACGAGGCCAAGGAAGATCTGGAAGAGATCGTCGAGTTCCTGCGCGATCCGCAGAAGTTCCAGCGCCTCGGCGGCAAGATCCCGCGCGGCGTGCTTCTGGTCGGACCTCCCGGCACCGGCAAGACGCTGCTCGCCCGCTCCGTCGCCGGCGAAGCGAATGTGCCGTTCTTCACCATTTCGGGTTCCGACTTCGTCGAGATGTTCGTCGGCGTCGGCGCAAGCCGTGTCCGCGACATGTTCGACCAGGCCAAGAAGAATGCTCCCTGCATCATCTTCATCGACGAAATCGACGCTGTGGGCCGCCATCGCGGCGCCGGCCTCGGCGGCGGCAATGATGAGCGCGAACAGACGCTGAACCAGCTGCTGGTCGAGATGGACGGCTTCGAGTCCAACGAGAGCATCATCCTGATCGCCGCTACCAACCGGCCCGACGTGCTCGACCCGGCGCTGTTGCGTCCGGGCCGTTTCGACCGCCAGGTGGTGGTGCCGAACCCCGACATCGTCGGCCGCGAGAAGATCCTCAAGGTGCATGTGCGCAACGTGCCGCTGGCGCCGAATGTCGACCTCAAGGTGATCGCGCGCGGCACGCCGGGCTTCTCGGGTGCCGACCTGATGAACCTGGTCAACGAATCCGCTCTGATGGCGGCGCGCCGCAACAAGCGCCTTGTCACCATGGCCGAGTTCGAGGACGCCAAGGACAAGATCATGATGGGCGCCGAGCGCCGCTCGTCGGCCATGACCCAGGCCGAAAAGGAGCTCACGGCCTATCACGAGGCCGGCCATGCCATCCTGGCGCTCAACGTGCCGTCGGCCGATCCGCTGCACAAGGCGACCATCATCCCGCGCGGCCGCGCGCTCGGCATGGTCATGCAGCTGCCGGAAGGCGACCGCTATTCGATGAGCTACAAATACATGATCTCACGGCTCGCCATCATGATGGGCGGCCGCGTTGCCGAGGAGTTCAAGTTCGGCAAGGAGAACATCACCTCGGGCGCCTCCTCGGACATCGAGCAGGCGACCAAACTGGCGCGCGCCATGGTCACCCGCTGGGGCTTCTCCGACAAGCTCGGCCATGTCGCCTATGGCGACAACCAGGAAGAGGTTTTCCTCGGCCATTCAGTGGCGCGCACGCAGAACGTCTCGGAAGAGACCGCGCAGATCATCGACGCCGAAGTGCGCCGGCTGATCGACGAGGCCTATGTCACGGCCAAGTCCATCCTGACCAAGAAGAAGAAGGAATGGATCGCTCTGGCGCAGGGCCTGCTCGAATACGAGACGCTTTCGGGCGAAGAGATCAAGCAGCTGATCGCCGGGAAGAAGCCCGCGCGAGATTTGGGGGATGACACCCCCACAAGCCGCGGCTCGGCTGTGCCGAAGTCCGGCCGCCGCAAGAAGGGTCCCGAGCCCGAAGGCGGCATGGAGCCTCAGCCGTCGAGCTGAGCTGACATCACTTGATGCAAGAAAACGCCGCGGCTCAATCCGCGGCGTTTTGCTATTCAGGGTCTCTCAAAGAGCATGCGGGACGGATGCATTTGCTTTGCCGGGGCGCACACCGTCAGTCCGGCCAGCATGTTGCTTGCCCCATCTGGCCAGCGGGATCAGGGCATTGTCCAGCTCGATGCCGAATTCGGTAATCGAGTATTCGACCCTCGGCGGCACCTCGGGAAAGATTTCGCGATGGACGATGCCGTCGGCCTCCATTTCGCGCAGCTGTTGGATCAGCATCTTTTCGCTGATGTCAGGCACCAGCCGCTTCAGCTCACCGAATCGTGCCGGCGCCTTGTGAATCTGCCAGAGCAGTAGCGCCTTCCATTTGCCGCTGATGACCTCCAGCGCCGGCCCCAATCCGCAACTATCTGGCTGTTTCTTTCCCATGTTTCATCCAATTCTGAGCAATCGGTGGGTAGCTTACATTTTTGTCGGTACTTGAGAAAAACCAAGCCGGTCCATAGCTTCAAACCAGCTCGCCGGCATCGGCGAACACCACAACATCATATCGGTACCTCGCTTCGACCTGCAAAGGCCGTCGGCGGCCGGATTTTGTCAAAAACGGATGGATCATGACACGATATGCAAACAAGAAGGCCGTTGTCATCGGCGGGACGCACGGCATGGGGCTCGCCGTTGCCGAAGCCCTGATCGAAAGCGGCGCCGAGGTCCTGGTCACCGGCCGCGACCAGCGCAACATCGAGGCCGCGCGAGCCAAGCTGCTTTCGCGAGCTCATGTCGTGCGGTCCGATATCTCAGACATGGCCGATATCGTCACGCTCGGTGCCGAAGTGGGGCAGAAGCTTGGCCAGATCGACTTCCTTCACGTCAATGCCGGGGTGGCCAATCTCGAACCTGTGGAGCGGGTCACCGAGGACAGTTACGATCGCACCTTCGACATCAACACCAAAGGCGCATTCTTCACCGCGCAGCGCCTGCTGCCCCTCATCAGGGATGGTGGCGCCATAGTCTTCACCTCGTCGATCGCCGACGAATCCGGCACCGGCGGCATGAGCGTCTATTCCGGATCGAAGGCGGCACTGCGCGCCTTCGCCAAGGTCCTGGCCGCCGAGCTTCTGCCGCGCCGCATCCGCGTGAATGTGGTCAGCCCTGGTTTCATCGATACGCCGACGATGGGTGTGGCGGACGCCTCGGCCGAGGAGCGGGCCGCCTTCATGGCGATCGGCGACGCGGTCACGCCGATGAAGCGCCACGGCACGATGGAGGAGGTGGCGCGCGCAGTGCTGTTCCTGGCGTTCGACGCGACCTTCACCACGGGCGCGCGGCTGACCGTGGACGGTGGCCTTGGCCAGGACCTGAGCCCGACACCGGCGTAACCGCGCAACCAAACCAAGGAGAAGCAGAATGAGCGACATAACAGTGATCGGTCTCGGCGCCATGGGCACGGCGCTTGCCGAAGCCTTTCTGAACCAGGGACATGGGGTGACGGTGTGGAACCGTTCTCCGGCAAGGGCTGAGGCTTTGGCAGCCAAGGGCGCCATTGTGGCCAAGAGTGTCGAGGAAGCCGTCAGATCGAGTCCACTGATCGTGGCGTGCCTGCTTGTCTATGACACCGTTGGTGAGGTGCTCGGCCCAAGCCGAGCCGCGCTGTCGGGCCGCACATTGGTCAATCTCACCAACGGCACGCCCGAGCAGGCGCGGGCGATGTCGGGCTGGGCGGTGAGCCAGGGCGCCAGCTATATCGACGGCGGCATCATGGCGGTGCCGCCGATGATCGGCGGGCCGCACGCCTTGATTCTCTACAGCGGTTCGCGCCAGGCGTTCGATGCCTGTTCGGGGCAGCTCGGAGCGCTCGGCACCAGCAAATTCCTCGGTGAGGATCCAGGCCTCGCGCCGCTCTATGATATCTCGCTTCTGACCGGCATGTACGGCATGTTCGCGGGCGTTCTGCAGGCGTTGGCATTGACGGGCGCAGCAGGAATCCCGGCCGGCGAGTTCATGCCGTTGCTGGCCTCCTGGCTTCAGTCGATGCAAGGCCTGCTGCCGAAGTGGGCGGAACAGATCGACAGTGGCGATCACACCAGCAATGTCGTTTCCAACCTGGGCATGCAGGCTGATGCCTATGTCAATCTCATCGATGCCAGCAGGTCGGCTGACGTCAGCACCGAACTCGTCTTGCCGATGCAAAGCCTGATGAAGCGCGGGGTGGCTGCCGGCCAGGCCAATGCCGATCTTACAAGCCTGGTCGCACTGCTCTCGAAACAAGGCGCTTGACGGGGAAGACCCAAGAGAAGGCCCGCCAACCTTGCGGTTGGGGGCCTTCGATCTTCAAACGCTGCTGGTCGATCAGCTCTTCAGCTTGGCGTTGCAGAGGCTGTAATAGCCGCCGCCCTTCTGGATCCAGCGAAGGCCGTTCAACGTACCCGCGTCCTTGTTGCCGTGGTAGCCCTGCAGGCATGTCTTCATCCGCGCCTTCGAGGGCTTCTCGGTCTTGAATTCGGCGGCGAGGGTGGTCGGGAATGTCACGCCCGTCGGCGCTACAGCGAGGGCGACCGCCGCGCTGGTTTCCTTCTGCGGCTGCGGCTCGGTTTTGACCGCATCCGCATTGGCACTCTCCGCAGCTGACGTCGCACACTTCTCTGTGCGGAAAGCGGTCCAATCCATGCCGTTCAGAGTGCCGCCTTCCTTGGCTGTGCGATAAGCCTCGCCGCATTCCTTCATTGTCAGTGCGCTTGCAGGGGTGACGCTCCACGCAATCCATGCCGTCACAGCCAATGCCGCCAATTTCAATCTGGACATAAGACCCTCCTGGTTGACAAAAGTTCGATGTCCTTTTGTATACCATTTGTTCTGCATATGTTCAGTTGGAATCTTTGCGAACCACCGATATGTCTGGGGTGGGCAGTGTGGGCGAATAGATGATGCCGACAGCTTCCGCGATATGTAGACGTCGATCAACGCCGGGTGTGTTCGAGCGCAATAAAAAGGCCCGCGCATGCTGCGATGCGCGGGCCTCTGTCTGGAGAATATGGCTACGCGATCAGCTCTTCAGCTTGGCATTGCAGAGGCTGTAGAAGCCGCCGCCCTTCTGGATCCAGCGCAGGCCATTCAGCGTGTTGGCGTCCTTATTGGCGTAGTAGAGCTCGAGGCAGGTGTGCATGCGGCCCTTGGCCGGCGTCTCGCCGGCGTATTTCTTCGAGATCGCGGCCGGGAACTTCACGCCCTTGGGAGCGGTGACCGAGGGCTTCTCGGGCTCGATGGTATAGGTCGCCTCGCTCGGAGCGGGCACGGTGTCGTCGTCATCTGCGCCTGCGCCGCATTCGGCCTTGCGGAAGTCGTTCCACTTCTTGCCGCCCAGAGTATTGGCAGACTTGGCAGCCTGGTACTTGGCGCTGCAATCGGCCATGCTCAGGCCCTTGCCGCTGCTGTCGGCAGCTGCCTTGGTGGTTGCCTTGGCGGGTGCTGCCGCGGCCGAGGCCCCGGCGGCGCATTCGGTCTTGCGGAAGTCGTTCCACTTCACGCCGTTCAGCGTGCCGGCGGCCTTTGCCGCCTGGTATTTGGTGCTGCATTCCTTGGCCGTCAGGCCCTTGGCGCCATCGTCGGTTGTGGCTGCGGCCTTGGTCGTGGCCTTGGCCGGTTCTGCCGAGGCGGATGCGCCGGCGGCGCATTCGGTCTTGCGGAAGTCGTTCCACTTTGCGCCATTGAGCGTACCGGCGGCCTTGGCAGCCTGGTACTTAGCGCTGCATTCCTTGGCCGTCAGACCCTTGGCGCCGTCATCAGCAGCGGCGGCCTTGGTCGTGTCCGTCTTGGCCGCAGCGGCCTTCTTGGCCGCCGGCTTTGCGGTCTCGGTGGTGGCCGCCGCGTCGGTGCCGCACTCGGCCTTCCGATACTGATTCCAGGTCTGCCCGTTCAGCGTGCCGGCGTCCTTGGCGGCATTATACTTGGTACTACACTGGGCCATGGTCAGCGCGTTGGCGGGCGCCGCCATGAACAAGGTTGCGACGGCAAGACCCGTCAAAGTTGCAAGTCGGTGGATGAGCATGGCGTTCTCCCGTTGCTGCGCCCATAGGTTGTACCTGTGTCAATCAATAGCTCTCAACGCTAGGCTGCGCCAGATGCTAAACGGCGTTCTCCCGATAAGGTGATGGACCCTTGCGATCTGCCCCTCCAACAGTCCGGCTTACCGGCCCAATCTGCGCAGTGTGGCCCAGTGTGAATGCTATATTGCGGCAACACCGTGTCATGATACGCTGCCAACGCTCCGAACAGCCTGCTACAATGATTTTCTAAGAATTGGTAATATACAATCACACAATGTGATAGTCGGGCTCGGACCAATTGTGGCATTACGAGCCGGCTGAAAACCGACGGGGATTCTGGCAAGCATGGCAGGACGTTATTTTGGCACCGACGGCATTCGCGGGCGCGCCAACAAGTTTCCGATGACGGCTGAGATTGCGATGCGGGTCGGCATGGCCGCCGGCCTGTCGTTCCAGCGCGGCAGCCATCGCCACCGCGTCGTGCTCGGCAAGGACACCAGGCTGTCCGGCTACATGATCGAAAACGCCATGGTGTCCGGCCTGTGCGCGGCCGGCATGGATGTGTTCCTGCTCGGCCCGATCCCGACACCGGCGGTCGCCATGCTGGTACGCTCGCTGCGCGCCGATATCGGCGTCATGATCTCGGCCTCGCACAACCCTTATTACGACAACGGCATCAAGCTGTTCGGTCCCGATGGCTACAAGCTCTCCGACGAGATCGAGGAGCGCATCGAGAGCATGCTCGACAAGGATATCGAACTGGCGCTCGCCGATTCCGACGGGCTCGGCCGCGCCAAGCGCGTCGACGGCGTGCATGACCGCTACATCGAATTCGCCAAGCGCACGCTGCCGCGCTCGATGTCGCTGTCGGGTCTCAGGATCGTCGTGGATTGCGCCAATGGCGCAGCCTACAAGGTGGCGCCTGCCGCACTTTGGGAACTGGGCGCCGAGGTCATTGCCATCAATGTCGATCCGAACGGTTTCAACATCAACAAGGAATGCGGCTCGACCCATCCGGCCGGCCTGCAGAAGAAGGTGCATGAAGTGCGCGCCGATATCGGCATCGCACTCGACGGCGATGCCGACCGTGTGGTCATCGTCGACGAGAACGGCGCCATCGTCGACGGTGACCAGATCATGGCGCTGATCGCCGAGTCCTGGCACCAGAGCGGGCGATTGGCCGGCGGCGGCGTCGTCTCGACGGTGATGTCCAATCTCGGCCTCGAACGCTTCCTTGGCGACATGAAGCTGCAGCTGCATCGCACCAAGGTCGGCGACCGCTATGTCGTTGAGCATATGCGCGCGCATGGGTTGAATGTCGGCGGCGAGCAGTCGGGCCACATCGTGCTGTCCGATTTCTCGACCACTGGCGACGGGCTGGTCTCGGCGCTGCAGGTGCTGGCCTGCATCAAGCGGCAGAACCGGCCGGTCAGCGAACTGTCGAAGAAATTCGAGCCGGTACCGCAGCTGCTGAAGAATGTCCGCATCGCCGGCGGCAAGCCGCTTGAGGAAGCCACGGTCAAGGCGGCGATCGAAGACGCGCGCAACCGTCTCGGCAAGGCCGGCCGCCTGGTCATCCGGCCCTCCGGCACCGAGCCGCTGATCCGCGTCATGGCCGAGGGCGACGACCCACAGCTGGTCGAGGCCGTGGTCAACGACATCGTCGACATCATTTCGGAAACGCGCAGCGCCGCCTGATTGCGCTGCCTACAACGGCAGGGGCGGACTGCCGGCTCAAGACTTCAAGCCCGCCTGCAGGCGGGCTTTTTGTTTCGGCCAGGGTTGGTCCCAGCGTCATGCCGGCGGAGGCCGTTTGCTAAAATGTCGAGAATTCGTGGTTAATCGACAGGGTTAAACGCCTTTTAACTTTTGCAATTCATTATCCACAACTGAGGTCAAACACATTCGAGCGGATTCAAAGTTCCGACGGGTTCTCAGGGGTGACAAACATGTTCAATACAGCAAAAATGGCTTTCCTTGCCGCGCTGTTCGCAGGCGTGGCCGGGCCAGTATTCGCCGCCGATCTGGCGGAGCCGCCAGTGGTCGAAGAGGCGCCGGCGCCGATCGCCTATGAGCAGCCGGCCGATTTCGGCGGCTGGTACATCCGCGGCGATATCGACTATCACTGGTCGAAGTTCCGCGGTGGTGACTATATTACCTACGGACCCGGCACGAACGACTTCGACACCGGCAAGCTCAAAAGCGCATTTTCGGCCGGCGCCGGTGTCGGTTACCAGATCAACCAGCATTTCCGTACCGATCTCACACTCGACTGGATGAGCAAGTCCAAATTCCGCGGCTCGACCAGCGGAACCTGCGGCGATCTGCTTCCTTGTACTTCCGTCGACACTTCCTCCTATTCGGCATTGTTGCTCCTCGCCAATGCCTATGTCGATATCGGTACTTGGCACGGCGTGACGCCCTATGTCGGCGCCGGCATCGGCGGTGCATGGCTGAAGTGGGATACGCTGCACAACACCGACAGGGACGGTTCGTTCGAGCACCGCGGCGGCAAAGGCTGGCGTTTCGCCTACGCCCTCATGGCCGGCGCCTCCTACTGCCTGACCGACCGCGTCAAGCTCGATGTCGGCTATCGCTACAGCCACATCAATGGCGGCCGCATGTTCGAATACGCTTCTGGACTGGGCGGCACCACCGGCGCTGGTCCGGGCTTCGATCGCGGCATCAATGTGCACGAAGTGCGCGGCGGCCTGCGCTACCAGTTCGGCCGGTCGGACTGCGCCCCGCCGCCGGAGCCTTACCAGCCCGAGCCCGAGCCGATCTACACCAAGTAAACGCTTCGAAACTTCCAGTTCGCGAACCGCCCGGCTTTTGCCGGGCGGTTTCGTTTGTGGTCTCAAAGAGACCTTCCAGACGGCGTTGACCGCCAGGAAAAAGCCCGGCGAAATCAATTCGGTAACGCTCCGTTATCCTTAACCCTGACTTAACCACTATGGTTAACAATGCTTGCTGAAACGGCGCCCGCGATTAAGGACGGGCGCCAATTTCAGGAGCCGGGGACCCATGAATTTCAAATTGCTGACAGCGCCGGCACTTGCCGCACTCGCGCTTGCGCTGCTGACGCCGGCGCAAGCCGCGGACTACGATCCGCCGATCTATGTCGATCAGGCGCCGGACTATCAACCGGTCGAGGTCGGCTCGGGCTGGTATCTGCGCGGCGATGTCGGCTACGCGTTCAGCCATCCCTTCGAGCATGAGGAAGCGACAACCGGCCCGCTTAACAGCTTTACCGATGAGAGCAGCCTTTTCACAGGCAGTTTCGGTATGGGGTATCATGTCAACGACTATCTTCGGGTCGAGCTGAACGGCGGGATTCTTCCGACCGACAAATTCGGGGAACACGCCAAGTTGGCAGCCACTTGCGACGGCCATACGCTTGTGGACGACGGTTTTGGCACCATCAATTCCGTCGCGGCTACGCAGGCATGCGATCTTTCCGACAATGCTTCCAACAAAGGCTACAGCATCATGGCCAATGGCTATGTCGATCTCGGCACCTATGTTGGAATCACTCCATATCTTGGCGGAGGGGTCGGTGTCGCATACAATAAATATTACAGGAGCATTGGGGCGAAGGATTGCGTGGAAGTGGCCCCCAATTCGTCCGGCACGGGCGGGTTCTCTTGTGATGATCCGGCCGGTTACGAGGGTGCAACGGATAAGGAGGGCAAATTCAACCTTGCCTATTCGATCGGGGGCGGTCTTTCCTATCAGGTGGCCAAGAACGTGTCGGTTGACCTTGGCTACGAATATTTCTCGGTGCCGGGCGCCAAATACGTCGCTTATGACAGCGGCGCCTTCAACATCCACAAGGGCATCAATTATCAGACGGTCAAGCTCGGGCTGCGCTACGACCTCTGGTAGGCTGGCTGCAGATACGAAACCCGACGGCGGATCTCTTCGATCCGCCGTTTGCGTTTGGGCTCACGACATCCTGATCCCGGACTGCTTCTATCTTGTCAGCGACAAAAACTTTCCTCTTGACGCCTGAGGGCTGAACGCATATCGCCGTCCGTGGGCCACCCCTCCCCAACGAGGGGCCACTATCTGGAAGGATAGACCACGATGACGACGCATACGAAGCCCGGACTCCGTCCGGCAAATCCCAATTTCTCCTCAGGTCCCTGCGCAAAACGCCCCGGCTGGTCGGTCGAGGCGCTGAAGAATGCCGCGCTCGGCCGTTCCCACCGCGCCAAGATCGGCAAGACCAAGCTCGAACAGGCGATCGAGCTGACTCGCGAAATTCTCCAGGTTCCGGCGGATTACCGTATCGGCATCGTGCCGGCGTCGGACACGGGTGCTGTCGAGATGGCGCTGTGGTCGCTGCTCGGTGAACGCGGTGTCGACATGGTGGCATGGGAAAGCTTTGGCTCGGGCTGGGTGACCGATGTCGTCAAGCAGCTGAAGCTCGCCGATATCAGAAGGATCGAGGCAGGCTATGGCGAACTGCCGGATCTCACCAAGATCGATTTCGACCGCGATGTGGTCTTCACCTGGAACGGCACGACCTCAGGCGTGCGCGTGCCGAATGGCGATTTCATACCGGCGGATCGCAAGGGCCTGACCATCTGCGATGCCACCTCAGCGGCATTCGCGCAAAAGCTCGATTTCCAGAAGCTCGATGTCGTCACCTTCTCCTGGCAGAAAGTGCTGGGCGGCGAGGGCGCACACGGCATGCTGATCCTGTCGCCTCGCGCCGTCGAGCGACTGGAAACCTACAAGCCGGCGTGGCCGCTGCCGAAAATCTTCCGCCTGACCTCGGGCGGCAAGCTGATCGAAGGCATCTTCAACGGCGAGACCATCAACACGCCGTCGATGCTGTGCGTCGAGGACTATCTCGATGCGCTTCATTGGGCGAAGTCGATCGGCGGTCTCGATGCGTTGATTGCCAGAGCCGATGCCAATGCCGCCGTGCTCGATGGCTTTGTCGACAAGTCGTCCTGGCTCGGCCATCTCGCGGTCGATGCGGCGACACGGTCCAACACGTCCGTATGTCTGTCCTTCACCGACGCCGATGTCGCGGCGCTCGACGCCGACGGGCAGGCGGCTTTCGCCAAGGCGATCGTCTCTATGCTCGACAAGGAAGGCGTCGCGTACGACATCGGATCCTATCGCGATGCACCTTCCGGCCTGCGCATCTGGTGCGGTGCCACCGTCGAGACATCCGATCTCGAGGCGCTGCTGCCTTGGCTCGACTGGGCCTTCGCCACGCAGAAGGCTTCGCTGAAGGCCGCAGCCTGAGATTTCGTGGTGGCCTGCGGGCCGCCCTTTCCCGACAATCCAGTTCAAGGAGGCCGCCATGGCGCCCCGCGTTCTCGTCTCTGACAAACTCTCCACCACCGCCGTCCAGATATTCAAGGACCGCGGTATCGAGGTCGACTATTTGCCCGATCTCGGCAAGGACAAGGAAAAGCTGCTCGAAGTCATCGACCAGTATGATGGTCTTGCCATCCGCTCGGCGACCAAGGTCACGGAAAAACTGATCAACGCAGCGACAAGACTCAAGGTCGTCGGCCGCGCCGGCATCGGTGTCGACAATGTCGACATCCCCGCGGCGAGCCGCAAGGGCATCATCGTGATGAACACGCCCTTCGGCAATTCGATCACCACGGCCGAACATGCGGTGGCCATGATCTTTGCACTCGCCCGGCAGATCCCGGAGGCCAATGCCTCGACCCATGCCGGCAAATGGGAAAAGAACCGTTTCATGGGCGTCGAGATCACCGGCAAGACGCTGGGTGTCATCGGCTGCGGCAATATCGGCTCGATCGTCGCCACGCGCGGCGTCGGCCTGAAGATGCATGTCGTTGCCTTCGACCCGTTCCTGTCGGACAAGCGCGCCGAGGAACTCGGCGTCGACAAGGTCGAGCTGGACGAGCTTTTCGCCCGCGCCGATTTCATCACGCTGCACACGCCGCTGACCGACAAGACGCGCAACATCATCGACGCGGCGGCGATCGCCAAAATGAAGAACGGCGTGCGCATCATCAATTGCGCGCGTGGCGGGCTCATCGTCGAAGCCGACCTGGTCGCGGCGCTGAAGAGCGGCAAGGTGGCGGGCGCCGGCGTCGATGTGTTCGAGGTCGAACCGGCGGAGAACAACGCGCTGTTCGGCATGGAGAATGTGGTGGCAACGCCGCATCTCGGCGCCTCGACAGCGGAAGCACAGGAAAATGTTGCGCTGCAAGTAGCCGAGCAGATGGCCGACTATCTGATCAAGGGTGCGGTTTCGAATGCCATCAACATGCCCTCGATCACGGCCGAGGAAGCACCGCGGCTAAAGCCGTTCGTCAAGCTCGCCGAAGTGCTCGGCGCCTTTGTCGGCCAGGTCACCGAGGACCCGATCAACGAGGTCGAGATCCTGTTCGACGGCTCGACCGCGACGATGAACACGCGCGCCCTGATCAGTGCGACGCTCGCCGGGCTGATCCGGCCGCAGGTCGCCGACGTCAATATGGTGTCGGCGCCGATCATGGTGAAGGAGCGCGGCATCATCGTCGCCGAGGTCAAGCGCGACAAGTCGGGCGTGTTCGACGGCTACATCAAGCTGACGGTGAAGACCGAGCACATGACGCGCTCGATCGCCGGCACCTGCTTCTCCGACGGCAAGCCGCGCTTCATCCAGATCAAGGGCATCAATCTCGACGCCGAGGTCGGCCAGCACATGCTCTACACAACCAATGCCGATGCGCCCGGCATTATCGGCCTGCTCGGCACGGTGTGCGGCGAGAACGGCGTCAACATCGCCAACTTCCAGCTCGGCCGCAACCGGCCGGGCGGCGACGCGATCGCGCTGCTCTATCTCGACGCGCCGTTCCCGGAGAAAGTGCTGGAACAGGTCAAGGCGCACAAGTCCATCGACTCGGCCAAGCGGCTGCAGTTCGACGTCAACGCAATGTAGTTGACGGCGTGGCGGATGCGGCGGTCCTCCCCCCATCATTGGGGCGGCCGTCGCAGAGGCCGGTTCAGGTCAATTCGTCTGAGCCGTCGGAGACGCCCACGCGATGCCGATAGACCAGTTCCCAGCCCTTCCACCCTGTAAACAGCAGGATCAGAACCACGATCAGCGATAAGATAAAGCCGGTCGGGATCACAGCCGCCGCTCCACCGGCATAACGCGAGTACCAGTTATAAAGCTCGATCAGCACGACGAGCACGTTGCCGCCGGCATGGAGCCATGCCGTCGTGAGATTGCGGATCTGAACATCGCCGAGAACATCCGTCAGGCCGGTAAGAGCGGCCAAGGCGCCCATGATCAGGCCGGCGCCGAGAAGCCAAAGCGATCCGGTGACCCACCCGGGATCGGCTGTTTGCCAGAAAATCAGATCGCAAACGAAGGTGCCGACAAAGAAGGCGATCGGAAACGGAATCAGCATTGGGTGAATGGGGTGACCGGCAATGCTTGCCGTGCTGCGAGGGTTATGGCTCATCTTGTTGCCTCCCACGCAAGCAAACTCCGCCAGAGGTAAAATGTTCCAGGTCGGCGCGCGGCAGCAGTTATCGCGACGGCGGCGCAGCGCGGCAGCAGCCAAATGTTATCCGCGGCGGTTCGGTGCCGCCATCTTGCGCCCGCTGTATTCGGCGAGCGAAATGCCGCCCAGCACCAGGACGAGCGCCAGCGCCTGGTAGAGCTGGAATGTCTCGCCGACGATCAGCACTGACAGCAGCGTGCCGAAGATCGGCACCAGATTGATGAACAGCCCGGCACGGTTGGCGCCGATCAGTTCGTTGCCCCTGATGTAAGTGATCTGCGAAATGACCGAAGCGCCGATCGCGGTATAGACGATGACCACCCAGCCGCTGATATCGGGGACGATAACCTTGCCGGCGGCGACCTCCCACAGGAAGAACGGCAGCGAGGTGATGAGGGCAGCGATCGCCAGGGACAACATCAGGCTCTGCCAGCGCATCACCGGCTTCAGCCGCAGCCCGACCGAATAACCGCTGTAGAGGACGACCGCGACCAGCATGATGGCGTCGCCGAAATTGAGTTCCAATGGGAGCAGCCGGCGCGGATCGCCGTGGCAGGCAGTCAAGATGACACCGAAGATGGTCAGCACCACGCCCGCAATCTGCGCCCAGCTCACGCGCAGGCGGAAGAAGAAGAAATTGGCAATGATGATCAAGACCGGCATTGCCGCCTGTTCGATCGAGACATTGATCGCGGTCGTGTAGTTGAGCGCGGTGTAAAAAATGGTGTTGAACAGAGTGAAGCCGCTGGCGCCAAGTGCAGCCAGCACGAACCAGTGTTTGCGCACCACCTGCCAGTCCTCCCTGATCGTGCGCCAGCCGATCGGCAGCAGGATCGCGACGGCCAGCACCCAGCGCAGGAAGACCAGCGTCATCGGCGAGACGTGATCGACCGCCAGCTTGCCGGCGACGGAATTGCCGCCCCACAGCAGGGTGGTCAGCAGCAGGAACAGGTAGGCGCGTCGATGCATTGCGGGATTCCGGCCGCCTGGGAAGTTGTGTTTGCCGGCCTATTGCCCCCGCCGACGCAAGTAAATGATGTCAAAGCCGAAAATTGTTGTGCCTCAGGGCATTTTCGGCGGCAAAGAAAGGTCGCGCTTGCGAGGTCTTGACGCTATAGAGGCCTGTCGTTTCGAACCATATCCAGGCCGCCAGGGCGGCATCTCAAGGGAAAAGAAACATGGCCAATGTGGTGGTCGTCGGCTCGCAATGGGGCGACGAAGGCAAGGGCAAGATCGTCGACTGGTTGTCGGAGCGCGCCGACGTGGTCGTGCGCTTCCAGGGCGGCCACAATGCCGGCCATACGCTGGTCGTCGACGGCAAGGTCTACAAACTGTCGCTGCTGCCGTCGGGCGTGGTGCGGCAAGGCAAGCTGTCGATCATCGGCAATGGCGTCGTCTTCGACCCGCACGCCTTCGTCGCGGAAGTGGCAAAACTCAAGGCGCAAGGCGTCGAGGTCACGCCGGACCGCCTGAAAATAGCCGAAAACACGGCGCTTATCCTGTCGCTGCACCGGGAGCTGGACGGATTCCGCGAGGACGCCGCCTCCAATTCCGGGACGAAAATTGGCACGACGCGTCGTGGCATCGGCCCAGCCTATGAAGACAAGGTGGGCCGGCGCGCGGTTCGGGTGATGGATCTGGCGGATTTGGAAACGCTGCCTCTCAAGGTCGACAGGCTGCTGACGCATCACAATGCGCTGCGTCGCGGGCTTGGCCATGGCGAAGTCACGCATGAGGCGATCATGACCGAGCTGACCTCGGTCGCCGATGAGATCCTGCCCTATATGGACCGCGTCTGGAAAATCCTCGACGACAAGCGCCGCGCCGGCGAACGCATCCTGTTCGAGGGCGCGCAAGGCACGCTGCTCGACATCGACCACGGCACCTATCCGTTCGTCACCTCGTCCAACACCGTTGCCGGCCAGGCAGCCGCCGGCTCGGGGGTGGGCCCCGGCGCCATCGGCTATGTCCTGGGCATCACCAAGGCCTATACGACGCGTGTCGGCGAAGGCCCGTTCCCGACCGAGCAGAAGAACGAGATCGGCGAATTTCTCGGTACGCGTGGCCACGAATTCGGCGTCGTCACCGGGCGCAAACGCCGTTGCGGCTGGTTCGACGCCGTGCTGGTGCGCCAGGCCGTCGCCGTCAACGGTATCAAGGGCATCGCCCTGACCAAACTCGACGTGCTCGACGGGCTGGATGAGATCAAGGTCTGCACCGGCTACCGTCTCGACGGCGAAACGATCGACTATCTGCCGGCCAGCCAGGGCGCGCAGGCGCGTGTCGAGCCGGTCTACGAGACGCTCGAAGGCTGGAAAGGCACCACAGCCGGCGCGCGCAGCTGGAACGACCTTCCGGCGCAGGCCGTCAAATATGTCCGTTACATCGAGGAGCTGATCGGGGCACCCGTCGCGCTCCTTTCCACCAGCCCGGAACGGGACGACACGATACTTGTGACCGATCCGTTTCAAGACTAGTTTTCTGAAGCCTTTCCGGGCATCGCGGCCGATTTGCGGGGGCCGGCGCGGAAACAAAATACAGGTCGACTGAAGCATGGCAGATTTCGTTGCTATTCTGAAAAAGGCGCTCGACAAGCACGGCGACGAAACGCCCGAAAAGCGTACGCGGATCTATGACAGCGTTCGTACCATGCTGGCAAAGAAGCTTGCGGAGTATTCGCCGCCGCTGGCCGCCGAAGCCATAAGCACGCAGAAGCGATCCCTGGAAGATGCCATCTCGAGCGTCGAGCGCGACTATGCCAGGGCGGTGCCGGCATCCGATCCGCTGGCGGAGCTGGAGCACATCTTCTCCTCCATCGACCGCAACAAGAACCAGTCCAGTCATGTAAAGCCTTCCGCCACGCCTGCGCCGGCCTGGCAGCCGGCGAAACCCGTGCAGCCGGCGCCGACCGCCAGGACAGAGCCGAGCTGGCAGAGGCCCGCGCCGACACCGCCGTCGCCTGCGGCGCGTGCAGAAACCATCGACAAGCAAGCCGTGGAGCTGGACGCCGACGACGACAGCGCCGATGTGTTCGCCAATGACGAGCAGCCGGTCGCGGACACGTTCCAGCGCCTGCGCCCAGCCGAGCGCAGGCGCAGCTATGGCGGGTTGATCGCGGCTGTCGTCGCGCTTCTGGTGGTCGCCGGCGGCGGCTATGGCATCTGGCTGAACAAGGATGCCTTTGGCTCGATGCTGGGCCTCGGCGGCGACACCAAGACGGTCTCGACCGAACCGCTGGTAAAGCCGGCGCCGGCCAAGCCCGCGGCCGATGCACCGGCACCGGCCGCTGCCGGCGAGGGAACGAAGTTCACCCAGCGCCTGTCGCCCGAAGGCGGTGAAACCGACCCCGGTCCCGCGGCCGGTCAAAGCGGCATCGGCGAGGGCGAGTCCGTCGCCGCGCTGACCACACCGCCCCCCCCGGCTCCAGCGCCACCTGCGGCTCCAGCGCCTGCGACCCCGCCGGCCGGCGACGCCGCAGCCACGGGCGCGCCCGCCACGCCGGCGCCCGACGCTTCCGCCACGCCACCGGCAACGCCGCCCGCCGATGGCGTCGCACCGCCGGCCAATGGGGCAGCACCGGCTGATGCCGCCGCCACGCCGCCCGCTGCGCCGGCGGCCGCCGCTCCCGCGCCGACCGTTGCGGTCGGCCAGAAGGCGATCTTCTACGAGGAACGCACCTCGACCGCGCAAGGTTCGGCCGAACCCGGCAGCATCGTCTGGTCGCTGGTGCAGGAATCGCCCGGCGGCGACCTGCCGCCCGAGCCGGCGATCCGCGCCGAGGCGACCATTCCCGGCAAGGACATCCAGCTGCGCATGACCATCCGCCGCAATACCGACCAGACGCTGCCGGCCAGCCACATCATCGAGATGATCTTCCTGACGCCCGAGGGCTTTGACGGCGGTGGCGTCGACAACATCCTGCGCGTCGCCATGAAGAGTTCGGAACAGGATGCCGGCAGCCCGCTGATCGGCATTCCGGCCAAGATCGCCGACGGCTTCTTCCTGGTGGCGCTCAACGACACCAAGGCCGACGAGGACGCCAATATGACCTTGCTTCGAGGCCAGGACTGGATCGACGTGCCGGTGGTCTACAAGACCGGACGCCGGGCGCTGCTGACCATGGAAAAGGGCATTCCGGGCGAGAAGGTGTTCGACGAGGCGCTGAAGGCCTGGCAGGCCAAGACGGCAGGTTGACGGGCGGCAGTAGCGGCTGCCTTCGCTCAGAAGCCCTGGAACAGCATGTCGAGGGCGGCGACGATGTCGTCGTGATGTCTAGAAAGGTTTCCCTCTGGCATCCGCAATTCGGACGCGCTGAAGGCCGACACAAACTGTGTGACCATCACAAGATCTTTGCCGTTTATAGCGAAGGTCGGGTTCAGGCGGCGGCCAGGAAGCGGGGCAATCTCGGGCGGCATCAAAGGAACGACCACCCTCGTGCTCAGCCCTTCAAGCATATCTGACTGCACGTCGAGAAGATAACCGTCGCTCTCGGTACTCCGATAGAAATCGTAACGCGCCATCAGAACGGCCGGTGTTTAGCCAATGGCAGTCCGTTCTTTCGGACATATTCGTTGGAGCTTTCGATGGCTTCCCTGTTTTCTTCTTGCCATCGACGCGTTTTCTCCGCCGCAATCGCTTTCGCGATCCCTGCTTCGGCAGCGCGGGAGATGTTGATGCCCAACGCTTTGGCGTCCTTGATCAACTGAGAGTCAATGGACGTGTTGACAGAGGTCCGCTGAGTTTTTGGCGTCGATTGAAGCACGGAGATGCCTCCTTTCATGCGCACAATATACGCGCATAAAAGACCGCAGGCAATGCTACCCCTCCATCTCCTCACGCAGCATTTCCAGTTCCAGCCACTCTTCCTCGAGTGCGGCCAGCGTGGCGCGTTCCTTGTCGAGGGCGGCGATGGTCTTTTGGAACGAGGCCGGGTCGCGCTCGTAATAGGCGGGATCGGCGATGTTGTTTTCCAAACGCGAGATCGAGGCCATTACCGCCTCGATCTTCTTGGGCAGCGATTCCAGGGCGAATTTCTGCTTGAACGACAGTTTCTTCGACGGCCCTTTTGGCGCTGCCGGCTCGCTCTTGCCCGGCGCCGGCGCATCGCTGGCTTCGGCCTTGGCGCGCGCCTTGCGGTCGTCGAGCCGGGTGCCGCCGCGCTGCGCCAGCATGTCGGAATAGCCACCGGCATATTCGATCCAGCGGCCGCCTCCGTCCGGGGCGATGATGCTGGTGACGGTGCGGTCGAGGAAGTCGCGGTCGTGGCTGACCAGGATGACCGTGCCGGCAAAGCCGGCGACAAGTTCCTGCAACAGTTCCAGCGTCTCCATGTCGAGATCGTTGGTCGGCTCGTCGAGCACCAGAAGGTTGGCCGGCCGCGCCAGAACACGCGCCAGGAGCAGCCGCGCCCGTTCGCCGCCGGACAGCTCGCGCACCGGGGTGCGCGCCTGTTCCGGCTTGAACAGGAAATCCTTCATGTAGGACACGACATGGCGCTGCTCGCCATTGATGACGAGGTTTTCGCCGCGCCCGTCCGTGAGATACTGCGCCAGGGTCTCGGCCGGATCGACCGCCTCGCGCTTCTGGTCGAGCGTGGCGATTTCCAGATTGGTGCCGAGCCGCACCGAGCCGGCATCGGGCTTCATCTCGCCGGTGAGCATCTTCAACAGCGTCGTCTTGCCGGCGCCGTTCGGCCCGACAAGGCCGACGCGATCGCCGCGCTGGATGCGGGTCGAGAAGCCCTTGACCACGGTCAGGTCGCCAAAACTCTTCTCGATGTTCTTGGCCTCGATCACCAGCTTGCCGGATTCGGCGGCGTCGCTGGCCACCATGGTCGCCGAGCCCTCGGCGCCGCGATGGCCGCGAAAACGCTGGCGCATGGTCTGCAGTTCGCCCAGGCGGCGCATGTTGCGTTTGCGGCGAGCCGTCACGCCATAGCGCAGCCAATGCTCCTCGCGCACGATCTGGCGGCCGAGCTTGTGCTGTTCGCGCTCTTCCTCTTCCAGCACAAGGTCGCGCCATTCCTCGAAATGGCCAAAGCCCTTGTCGAGGCGGCGGGTCTGGCCACGGTCGAGCCAGACAGTGGCGCGCGAGACGCGTTCGAGGAAGCGACGGTCGTGCGAGATGACGATCAGCGCCGAAGACGTCCGGACAAGCTCTTCTTCCAGCCATTCGATGACCGACAAATCGAGATGGTTCGTCGGCTCATCAAGCAGCAGAATATCGGGTTCGGGCGCCATGACGCGGGCAAGTGCTGCGCGGCGCGCCTCGCCGCCGGAGAGATCGTTGGGGTTCTCCGTGCCGGCGAGGCCGAGATGCTCCATCAGATATGTGGCGCGGTAGGGATCGTCGGCAGGCCCAAGCCCCGCCTCGACATAGGCGCGCACATTGGCAAAGCCGTCCATGTCGGGCATTTGCGGGAGATAGCGCACCGTTGACGAAGGCTGGCGGAAGACCTCGCCGTCTTGCGGCTCGATCAGACCAGCAGCAATCTTCAGGAGCGTCGACTTGCCGGAGCCGTTGCGGCCGACGAGCGCGATCTTGTCACCGGCGGACGCCGTCAGTTCGGCGCCATCGAGCAGCGGCGTGCCGCCAAAGGTCAGTCTTATGCCGTCGAGGTTGAGAAGGGGCGGGGCCATGTCAGCTTTCAGGCAAGGGGTAGGGGTGGGCGAGCAGCAGCGCGCGGCCATGGCCGAGCGCGATTTCGAGGCCGCCCCCGGTCGTGTTGGACTTGACCTCGTTCGAGATGGTCAGCGACGAGCCGAACAAGACCTCGACATGGTCGAGCGGCCACTTCGCGCCGGACACGGTGAGGCCCGAAAGATCGGAAAAGCCGAGCACCGAAAACAGCGTTCCGTCGGCATAGTCGAAGCCGGCCTTGCCATGCAGCAGAGGGGCGCCTTCCTGCGCTCCGCTGGTCAACAGCACTTTTGTGCCGGCCTCGGCCAGCCGCAGGCTGAGCGCCAGATGGAGGAAGGCGTGGTCGGCGCGCTTGCCGCCGAAAGCGCCGGCCAGCACCAGGCTGGTGGCGCCGCGTTCCAATGCCGCCGCGATCGCCAGTTCGCCATCGGTCTTGTCCTTTTCGGGAGGAAACACCTCCCGCGGCACGGCGGCGAGATCGGCAGGCAGGTCCGCCGGCACAGAATCGAAATCGCCGACCCACAGCTCCGGCATCAGGCCGATCAGGCGGGCATGACCGATGCCGGCGTCGGCGGCGATGACGCGCGTGCCCGCGACCTGGCGGTCGAGCCGCGGCGTGCGGACGAGATCGCCGCCAAGCAAGATGGTGAATGTGCTCATATCCGCTGGCCCTTACCAGCCCCGCCGACGAAACGGAAGGCCGAGCGGCACCGTCACTCTTTGTTGGAGCATGATCTTTTTCCGGAAACGGATTCCACTTTCCGGGATCATGCTCGGGCAAACTTCCGCTTGCGTGGCACCTTGGCCGGGCCTATGTGTCGAAACGCTCTAACGGGGTGCCGGACGCGATCTTCGCGGACCGGCTGAGAGGCAGTCTCGCCAACCCGCTGAACCTGATCCGGTTTGTACCGGCGGAGGGATTAGACGCTTCGGACAGCCCGACGCCTCAATTCCTTTCAACACGAATGAAGGAGGCGCCGATGCGCATTTTTTTGTCCCGTCTTGTCCCAGCGCTGGGGCTTGCTGTTTCGCTACTGGCAAGCCCTGCGTGCGCGCAGGAAAAACTCACGATCTATACCTATGAGAGTTTCACTGCCGACTGGGGTCCAGGCCCCCAGGTGAAGAAGGAATTCGAGGCCGAGTGTGGCTGCAGCGTCGACTTCGTCTCGGTCGCCGACGGCGTCGCACTTCTCAACCGCGTCAAGCTCGAAGGTGCCTCGACCAAGGCCGATATCGTGCTTGGTCTCGACACCAACCTCACCGCGGAAGCCAAGGCTTCCGGCCTGTTTGTCCCACATGGCGCGGTGGCTGAAAACAACGTGCCGGGCGGCTGGAGCGACGACACTTTCGTGCCCTACGATTATGGTTATTTCGCCGTCGTCTACGACACCGAAAAGCTGAAGAGCCCGCCGAAGAGCCTGAAGGAACTGGTCGAGGGCGATGCCGCCGACAAGATCGTCATCCAGGATCCGAGGACGTCGACGCCGGGCCTCGGCCTGCTGCTGTGGGTCAAGTCGGTCTATGGCGACAAGGCGCCGGAAGCCTGGGCGAAACTCAAGGGCAAAGTGCTGACGGTGACGCCGGGCTGGAGCGAGGCCTATGGCCTGTTCTCCAAGGGCGAGGCGCCGATGGTGCTTTCCTATACGACGTCGCCGGCCTACCACATGGTGGCCGAGAACACCGGGCGCTACCAGGCGGCCTCGTTCGAGGAAGGCGAGTATCTGCAGGTCGAGGTCGCCGGCATCACCACCACGGGCGCGAAGAATCCGCTGGCGGCGAAGTTCCTGGCCTTCATGACCGGGCCGAAATTCCAGGATGTCATTCCGGAGACCAACTGGATGTTCCCGGCCGGGAAAACCGACAAGCCGCTCAATCCGGCTTTTGATAGGCTGGTCAAGCCGGCGAAGACCTTGCTGTTCAGCCCGGAAGAGGTCGCGGCAAATCGCAAGGCCTGGGTGGATGAATGGCTGGCGGTGATGAGCAAGTAGATTTGGCTGTATAGTCAAAAGATGAGTGCTCTACGGCGCCCCCCTCTGTCCTGCCGGACATCTCCCCCACGAGGGGGGAGATTGGCCTTTACGTTGACTTTCGCCAATCTCCGAAGCTGCAGGAATGAGCGGAGCGCTAAAACCGCCAATCTCCCCCCTCGTGGGGGAGATGTCCGGCAGGACAGAGGGGGGCGCGAAGGAACGCGACGCCCGGTAAAGAGTGCAACGCTCTGACCCCCGCATCACGGCCGGCATTGTCGCGCTTGCGGCAATCGCGCTGCTGATCGGTGGCGCCTTCGCCGGCCTTATCCGCGAAGGCGCGCACGACCTTTCCGGCGCCGCGTCCGCCTTTGACCTCTATCTCCTGCGCGTTGTCCGCTTCACGCTCTGGCAGGCTGCGCTCTCGACTCTGCTTTCCGCCGTACCGGCGCTCTTCGTCGCCCGGGCGCTGTCGCGGCATCCGCGCTTCTTCGGACGCGGCTTCATCCTGCAGCTATTCACTGTGCCCCTTGCCTTGCCGGCAATTGTCGGAGCGCTGGGAATACTGGCGCTCTATGGCCGCGCCGGTTATTTCGCCGCGATCGGTGGCCAGAGCTGGCCCGACATCTATGGGCTGTCGGGCATCCTCGTCGCCCACGTCTTCTTCAACCTGCCGCTGGCCACCCGGCTGTTCCTCGAAGCGCTGGGAACGGTGCCGGCCGATCAATGGCGGCTGGCGAGCCAGCTCGGCATGGGGGCGAGGCCAGCCTTCCGGCTGATCGAGTGGCCGGTGCTGCGCGCCGCGCTGCCGGGCGTCGCCGGGCTTGTCTTCATGCTTTGCATCACCTCCTTCACCATCGTCCTGATCCTCGGCGGCGGGCCGGCGGCGACGACGCTGGAAGTCGCCATCTATCAGGCGCTGCGTTTCGACTTCGATCCGGCGCGAGCGGTGACGCTGACGGTGCTACAGATCGCGCTGACTTTCGCCGTCATGCTGGCGCTGACGCGGCTCGGCGCCAATGTGACCGGCGACGCCAATTTGCCTGTCGCGCCGCGCCGCTATCACTTGGCCGGCAAAGCAGAAACAGCGTTCAACGCCGTCCTGATCGTGCTCGCCTTGCTGTTCGTCGCCGGACCAATGGCGGCCACCGTCGCGTCCGGCCTCGGCGCCGATCTCGGCCGGCTGGCGGGCGAGAGTGCCGTGCGTCAGGCGACCCTGACCAGCGCCGGTCTCGCCCTCTCGGCGGCGCTACTTTCGGTGGCGCTGTCGCTGTCGCTGATCATGGCTCGGCGGGCACTGTCGCTGCGCCGCCGGTCCAGTGCCCGTTCATTGCTCGAACATGCCACCGACACCGGCGCCGGCTTCGTCCTCGTCGTGCCGCCCATTGTCATCGGCGCCGGCTGGTTTCTCCTGCTGCGCACGGTCAGCGATGTCTTTGCCATCGCGCCGGTCATGGTCGTCATCGTCAATGCGGTGATGGCGATGCCCTTTGCCATCCGCGCGATGCGCCCGGCCTATGATGCGGCGAGCGAGCGCCACGAAAAGCTGTGCGCGCAGCTCGGCATTGCGGGCTGGAACCGGCTGCTTCTGGTCGACTGGCCATCGCTCCGGCGGCCGCTGGCCACCGGCTTTGCCTTCGCCATGGCACTGTCGCTCGGCGATCTCGGCGTCATCGCGCTGTTCGGCAGCGATTCGGTACAGACCTTGCCCTATCTCCTGCTGGCGCGCACGGGCAGCTATCGCACGGCCGATGCTGCCGGGCTGGCTTTGCTGCTCGGGGCGGTCTGCCTTGCATTGGTGGTCGCGGCAGACTGGCTGGGACGGGGAGAGAGATCGTGACGTCCGCTGTGGAGAAAGGCACGACTGTCCGGCTGGACAAGGTCTCGTTCAGCTATGGCGAAACGTCATTCCTGTTCGATGTCGAATTCCATACATCTAAGATCACCGCCATCATGGGGGCAAGTGGTTCGGGCAAATCGACCTTGCTCAATCTGGTGGCTGGTTTCGAGACGCCGGAGTCCGGTCGTGTGCTGATCGGCGGCGCCGATGTCGGCGCCGAGCCGCCTTCGGCGCGGCCGGTGTCGATGGTATTCCAGGAAAACAATCTGTTTGCTCATCTCTCGGTGGAGAAGAATGTCGGGCTCGGCCGCTCGCCATCGCTCAACCTGACCGACGCCGATCGCGCCGCAATCGCCGAGGCGCTTGACCGCGTCGGCCTGGCCGGCAAGGAGATGCGCCTGCCGCGCGAACTCTCCGGCGGCGAAAGGCAGCGCGTAGCGCTCGCCCGCGTTCTGGTGCGCGACCGGCCAGTGCTGCTGCTCGACGAGCCGTTCGCTTCGCTCGGGCCAGCACTGCGCGACGACATGCTCGACCTGGTGGCCGGCGTTCATGCCGAGCGGGCGATGACGGTGCTGTTCGTCACGCATCAGCCGGAAGACGCTCGCCGTATCGGCGAGCAGATGGTTTTTCTGGACAATGGCAGGGTTGCCGCGACGGGACCTGCCGCCGATTTTTTCGACGGCACTGGCCCTGAAGCGTTTCGGCGCTATATCGGCGCAAGTTCGGGCGGATCACGCGATATTGCCCGGAAGCGGACATAATTTACGACCAAACCGGCTACAGGTGATGTGGCGCTTGCTTGCCATGGTCCAGCTGATGTGGCTAGGTCCGCTTAGTACTGGTCCGGCACGAGCCGTGATTTGCCCCCTACAGCGCCGCATCCGGCCGGATGCGTAAACGCTGTAGGTTTTTTGATGTGTGCAGGATTGCCAACGAAAACCGATTTTTCGCTGGCGCGGACCCCGGTCCAAATCATGCGCCGAGAGCTGAAGGAACGCCGTGCTGCCGACCGGCACTGACACTTTGAAACGCAGACCGCTGGTGCGCTTCCTCGCGCTGGCCGGCCTTGCCGTGGCGCTGGCCAGCTGCCAGATGTTCACGCCTCCCGAAGTGCAGGAATCTGGCTTCCAGCCTTCCGACAAGCCGATCACGGTCGACAATGTCGCCGCCAACAGCAAGCTTGCCGAACTGGCGAAGGCACAGCATCCGCGCATCCTTGCCACCTATGGCGGCGAATATTCCGATCCCAAGCTCGAGCGCATGGTGGCCAAGGTTGTCGGCAGCCTGACCGTGGTGTCGGCCAATCCGACCCAGACCTATCGCATCACCATCCTCAATTCGCCAAACGTCAACGCTTTCGCGCTGCCGGGCGGCTATCTCTACGTCACCCGCGGCCTGCTGGCGCTGGCCAATGATTCGGCCGAACTCGCCGCCGTCATCGCGCATGAGATGGGCCACGTCACCGCCAATCACGGTCTGCAGCGACAGCAGCTCGAGGCCGAGGAAGGCCTGGCGACCAAGGTGGTCTCCGATGTGCTGGGCGACAGTCCGACCGCCAAGCAGGCATTGATCCGCGGCAAGCTGAGGCTGGCGCAGTTCTCGCGCAACCAGGAGCTGGAGGCAGACGCGATCGGCATCAAATCGATCGGCGAGGCGGGTTACGATCCCTATGCCGCCGGGCGTTTCCTGCAGTCGATGTCGGCCTATACCGATTTCCGCTCGATCAGCGGCGCCACCGACGCCAGCCTCGACTTCCTGGCTACGCACCCCAACACGCCGCAGCGAATTGATCTGGCGCAGCGCCACGCCCGCCAGTTCGGCGCGCCGGGCATCGGCACCCGCGACCGCGATTCCTTCCTGGCCGGGATAGACGGCCTGCTCTATGGCGACACGCCGGAAGAGGGCTATGTGCGCGGCCAGACCTTCCTGCATCCGGGCCTCGGCGTTTCGTTCACGGTGCCCGACGGCTTCATCATCGACAATTCGGCGGCGGCGGTGACGGCGACCGGTCCCGGCGACATGGCGATCCGCTTCGACGGTGTGTCGATCGACAAGGATCGTGCGCTGACCGACTACATCAGAAGCGGCTGGGTGGCCGGTCTCGACGAGACCAGTGTGCGCCAGGAGACGATCGACGGCAACGAGGCGGCGACAGCGCACGCCGGCGCCGATGGCTGGCAGTTCGACATTGCGGTGATCCGCGCCGGCGGCCAAGTCTACCGGCTTTTGACAGCGGCCCCCTCGGCCAGCACGACACTCGATCCGGTGGCACGCTCGGTCAGCGGTTCGTTCCGCGTGCTCAGCCCCGCCGAGAAAGCGGCACTGAAGCCGCTGCATATCCGCGTCGTCACGGTACAGGCCGGGCAGACGATGGGCACACTTTCGGCGCAGATGGTCGGCGTCGACCGCAAGCTCGATCTGTTCCGCGTGCTCAACGCGATGTCGCCGGGCGCCTCGGTTTCGGCCGGCGACAAGGTCAAGATCGTCACGGACAGATAGCGCCGGTCTTCGTCAGAAACCCCAGCCTTCGTAGTGCTTTTTTCTGAGATAACTTTTCTGAGATAACTCGGGGCGGTACCCCTGTTCCTGGCAATCTCACGCTGCCATGAATTCGGGGTTCTGCTTGACCAGCGCGAGCTTGAGCTTTTCCATGGCGCGGGCCTCGATCTGGCGGACACGCTCCTTGGAAATGCCGAGCGTCTCGCCGAGCGCCTCAAGCGTCGCACCTTCGTCGGTCAGCCGACGCTCCTCGATGATCCTGAGTTCGCGGGCATTGAGCGCGCGGAGCGCCGTCTTCAGCCACATCAGGCGCCGTTCGACGTCGATGGTGTCGCCGGCGACCTCGTCAGGCAATGGATCGTCCGAAATCAGGAAGTCCATCCGCTCGGTGGTACCGGCCTCATCGGCGAGGGGTGCGTTGAGCGAAGAGTCAGGTGCTGAAAGCCTGGAATCCATCTTCTCGACATCGGCCTCGGAGACGCCGAGGGCTACCGAGACTTCGCGGTAGAGCGTGGCGTTAGAGATCGGCTCGGCGCCGTTGGCAAGACGGGCGCGCAGGCGCCGCAGGTTGAAGAACAGCGCCTTTTGCGCCGAAGAGGTGCCGCCGCGAACGATCGACCAGTTGCGCAGGATGTAGTCCTGCATCGAAGCGCGGATCCACCATGTCGCATAGGTCGAGAAGCGCACCTCGCGCTCCGGCTCGAAACGCGCGGCTGCTTCCAGCAGCCCGACATGGCCCTCCTGGACCAGATCGCCGAGCGGCAGGCCGTAATGTCGGAATTTCGAAGCCATGGAGATGACCAGCCGCATATGGGCGACGGTAATCTGATGCAGCGCCTGCTGATCCTGGTCTTCCTTCCAGCGCAAGGCGAGAACATGTTCCTCATCGCGCTCGAGGTAAGGGGCTTTCATTGCCGTGCGGACCATGGTCCGTCCTGCCGTGTCTTCGATCATGCCGCGCTCCTGCTCCCGGACATTTTCGGACGGCCTGGCGGCCGTTATCTCTGTTTGACGCAATTCCGAAGGAAACCGCTTTCCCACTTTCCTGGAATTGCTTCGGGCCTAGCGCAGCCAAGGGTTCTTGAAATGGAAACGCGGCGCCCTACAACAAGCCATGAACGTGCCACACCGGGGATTGGTTCCGCCGCCGATGGCGGTTGTTTTGTGCGGTCCGACAGGGCGCATCGACACCGCAGATCGGGACTATTGGCACCGATCCGAGCTGCTTTGAGAATCTGATTTCTGGATCGCCGTTTTTTTGAAATCTGGTTCCTTATTTTGCTGCGCTGTATCTGTCAGTTTCCGGCTCTCACAAGCGCCGGACACCGGCCAAGGACGGGATCACACAGAAATGAAATGGCTCAATTCGCTCATCGTCGCCGGAACGCTTCAGGTTCTGGCTGTTACATCAGGCCATGCCGGCGCCAATCTTGACCAGATCAAGCAGGCCGGCACCCTCAAAGTCGGCACCGAAGGCACCTATGCGCCCTTCACCTATCATGATGCTTCCGGCGCGCTGGTCGGCTTCGACGTCGAGATCGCCAAGGCGATCGGCGACAAGCTCGGCGTCAAGGTCGAGTTCCTCGAAGGCAAATGGGACGGGCTGATCGCCGGCCTCGACGCCAACCGCTACGACGCCGTGATCAACGAGGTCGGCATCACCGACGCGCGCAAGGCCAAGTACGATTTCTCCGATCCTTACATCGCCTCCAAGGCCGTGCTGATCGTGCGCGGCGACAACACCGACATCAAGACGCCGACCTCAAGGGCAAGAAGTCGGCACAGTCGTTGACATCGAATTTCGGCAAGCTCGCCGAGACCAACGGCGCCGAACTCGTCGGCACCGACGGCTTCGACCAGTCGATCCAGCTGCTGCTCACCGGCCGCGCCGACGCCACCATCAATGACAGCCTGTCTTTCCTCGACTTCAAGAAGCACAAGCCGGACGCCAATGTGAAGATCGCCGCGCAGGAAGAGAACGCCGACTATTCCGGCGTCATCGTGCGCAAGGGTGATCCGGAGCTGGTCGCGGCGATCAACAAGGCGCTGGCCGACATCAAGGCCGACGGCACCTACAAGAGGATCGCCGATACCTATTTCGGCCAGGATGTCTCGCAGTAAAGACCATCTCCCGGCGGTTTGCCGGCAATGACCAATAGCGGCGGGCCGTCTTTGACGGCTCGCCGTTTTTCGCATGATATGAGAAGCACACAATCGCACTGCCGTCACCGCGGCGGTCTGTGGGGGAGGAGCCGTTCGTGCCGCACTGGCTACACCTGATGCTGGACTCGTTGCCGACACTGCTGTGGGCGGCGTTGATCTTCACCGTACCGCTGACATTGCTGTCGTTCGCACTCGGCCTGTTCGTCGGCCTGGTTGTCGCCCTGGTGCGGCTGTTCGGTCCCAAGCCTCTGGTTGCCGTGGTCCGCTTCTATGTCTGGATCTTCCGCGGCACGCCGCTTCTGGTGCAGCTGTTCCTGATCTTTTACGGCCTGCCTTCGGTCGGCATATTGCTGGACGCTTTTCCGGCGGCGCTGATTGGCTTCACCCTCAACATAGGCGCCTACAGTTCGGAAATTATCCGCGCCGTGATCGGCTCGGTGCCGAAGGGCCAGTGGGAAGCGGCCTATTCGATCGGCATGACCTGGAGCCAGGCGATGCGGCGCACCATCCTGCCGCAAGCCGGCCGCGTCGCCGTGCCGCCGCTGTCCAACACCTTCATCTCGCTGGTCAAGGATACGTCGCTGGCCGCCGCCATCACCGTGCCGGAGATGTTCCAGGCGGCGCAGCGCATCGTCGCCACCACCTATGAACCGCTGATCCTCTATGTCGAGGCGGCGATCCTTTATCTGGCGATGAGCTCGGTGCTTTCGGCCTTGCAGACGCGGCTGGAGGAGCGGCTCAACCGCTATGGCGGCTTCCTGGAGGCGCGCTCATGATCGGCCTCACCGATATCGAAAAGCGCTTCGGCGACAATCTGGTGCTGAAGGGCGTGACGGTCACCATTGCCGAAGGCAGCGTCACCGCGCTTGTCGGTCCCTCCGGCGGTGGCAAGAGCACTCTGCTGCGCTGCATCAACCTGTTGGAGATCCCGACCTCGGGCATGGTGCGCATCGGCGACGAGACGCTGGAATTCCGTCCCGGCATCAAGATCCCCAGCCGCGACATCCAGCGCCTGCGGCTGCAGACCGGCATGGTGTTCCAGAACTTCCAGCTGTTCCCGCATCGCACCGCGATCGAGAACGTCATGGAAGGCCTGGTGACGGTGCTCAAATGGCCGACGGCAAAGGCGCGCGAGCGGGCACTGGCGCTGCTCGAGAAGGTCGGCATGGCGCACAAGGCGGACGATTGGCCGGCAACGCTGTCGGGCGGCCAGCAGCAGCGTGTGGCCATCGCCCGCGCCCTGGCGCCGTCGCCCAAGGTTCTGCTTTGCGACGAGCCGACCTCGGCGCTCGATCCGGAACTGGCGCAGGAAGTGGTCGACGTGCTCGGAAAACTCGCCAGCGAAGGCACCACCATGGTGATGGCCACGCACGACCTTCGCCTTGCCTCCAAGATCGCGCAGGAGGTGGTGTTCCTCGATGCTGGTGTCGTCGTCGAGAAGGGGCCGTCCACCGTGGTGTTCAGCAATCCGGAGCGGGAACGGACCAAGCGTTTTATTGCGACGCTGAAGCAGGAGGCGGAGAAGGAAGCCGGCGGCTGAGCCTTCTACGTTCCCCTTGTGGGGAGGTCGGACGGAAGGTCCGGGTGCGGTCTGGTGTCGTCCCCATCCTCGCTGCTTCGCAGCGACCCTGGCTGGGCGAGCCACGGGTCTCGCCCGTCCTTGGAACCCCACAAGGGGGTAAAAACAAAAACCCGGCACAAGGCCGGGTTTTTCATGATTTCGACGGTGAAAGCGATCAGGCAGCTTCTTCCTGCTCGGCTTCCTCATTGTCGGCCTTGGCGCCGCGCTTCGGGCCCTTGTTGAGGTTGACCTCGATCAGGCGCACGGCTTCGGTTTCCGACATGCGGTTGACTGCCGCGATCTCGCGCGCCATGCGGTCGAGTGCCGCCTCATAGAGCTGACGCTCGGAATAGGACTGTTCCGGCTGGTTGTCGGCACGGTAGAGGTCGCGCACGACTTCCGAGATCGAGATCAGGTCGCCCGAATTGATCTTGGCATCATATTCCTGCGCACGGCGCGACCACATGGTGCGCTTGACGCGGGCGCGGCCCTGCACGACCTTCAGCGCGCGCTCGACATAATCCTCTTCCGACAGCTTGCGCATGCCGATGGAGGTCGCCTTGGCGACCGGAACCTTCAGGCGCATCTTGTCCTTCTGGAAGTCGATGACGAACAGTTCCAGCTTGTGGCCCGCAACTTCCTGCTCGTCGATCGAGACGATCTGGCCGACGCCGTGTGCCGGATAGACGATGTACTCGCCGGTCTTGAAACCGTGGCGTGCCGAGGTGGACTTCTTCTGCGGGGTGATCGTTGCCATTACGCCCTGAACTCCTTGTTGTGGCACCGGCGGCCTGCCGGTCCGAACGCATGCGACCGGGGACACCGATCGTTAGCCGCACAACAGATGAACCCATCGGAAAAAGCCGGGACCGGCAAACCGCATACATAGCGACTGCCTGGCCCAGATCGCTCTGGTCCGATTGGGGATTTCACCTTTCAGTGATTTGGGGCGCTTGCGCCATAAATCGACGTTGTGTCACCGGCATGTTTCAACTGGTGTAGCACAAAAAGTCGGAAGAATCAAGGTTTTGCTGCAAACGCGAAGGTCGAGCGCCATCGCCGCCTGTCAAGGCAGTTAATGTATGATGCGCGTTACGCAGCGTTATGACGATCCAATAGGCCGCACTTTTTTGCTTTGCGCATCACCCTTTCCGAAATCGATTCCGATTCCAGCGTCATGTGCTCAGTCGCCTTCGCCTGGCTCGGCGGAGAAATATTTCTCGAACTTGCCGGCTTCGCCGTCGAAGCTCTTGGCATCTGCCGGAGGCTCCTTCTTGGCGGTGATGTTGGGCCATTTCTCGGCGTATTCGGTGTTGACCTGCAGCCATTTGTCGAGGCCCGGCTCGGTGTCGGGCTTGATTGCATCGGCCGGGCATTCCGGTTCGCAGACGCCGCAGTCGATGCACTCGTCGGGATGTATGACAAGCATGTTCTCGCCCTCGTAGAAGCAGTCGACCGGACAGACCTCGATGCAGTCCATGTACTTGCATTTGATGCAGTTGTCGGTCACGACATAGGTCATTGGTCGGCTCCGGGACGTCCCGTTCTTGCTAGAGCGACGTGCGTCCAATTGGACGCACAAAGTACGCTCTGACACTTTGAATCTGCGCATCGTGCCTTCCGAAAAATCGATTTCCGATTTTCGGGCCGATGCGGCGGCTTTTTTGGTGAGGTAACGCCTTTGCCTGCCGCTTGCAAGGGCAGCCATTGCAGGCGGGGCCCGCGTGTCCGGAATGAAATTCCAGACCGCCGGCATGGCGCAGACGGCCAAGGCTTCAGTCTTCGCCGAACAGCCGGTCGGTTTGCCTGCGCTCTTTCTTGGTCGGCCGGCCGCTGCCGGCGTCGCGCAGCGCCGGAATGGCATCGGCAACAGCCTCGCCTTTCGGCGCCGGCGGCGGGGACATGTCCTCGTAGAGCGTGCGCGCTTCCTCGGCCGGACCGCGCCGCACGCCGGTGCCAAGCACCTTCCAAATGAAAATGCGGCGCTCGTGCGTAATGGTCAAAACGTCGCCAGGCTTGACCAGATCGGAGGCCTGCGCTGCTTTGTCGCTGTTGATGCGGACGCGTCCGGCGACAACCAGCTTGGCCGCCAGCGAGCGCGATTTTATCGCGCGCGAAAAGAACAGCCACTTGTCGATGCGCTGACGACCTTCAGCAACCATCGCAGCGAACCTGGGGCTTATTTCTTCAGCTGGTCGCGCAATGCGGCGAGCTTGGCGAAGGGCGAGTCCGGATCGAAGCGCGCAGGGCGTTCCTCGCGTGGCTTGGCTTGGAAAGCCGGCTTGGCGCCTTGCGGTCCGCCTTTGCCTTCCGGCCTGCCGCCTTTCCAGTCAGGCCGGCCCTCGCGCGGACGCTCGCCTTGCGGCTTGCCGTCGCGGCGCTGTTCGCCCTCGGCCTGCGGCTTGGGCTTGAACTTCGAACGGTCGAAGCGTGGCTTGGCGGCACCGTCGCGCTGGTCGCGCCGGCCCTGATAGGCCGGCCGTTCGCCCGGTGCCGGCTGTCCGCCGGCAGCGTCGGCCGGCGCATCGGCGCGGCCAGCCTGGCCGTTACGCGGGCGATTGTCCCGGCCTTGACGATGGCGCGGGCGCTGCTCGAAACGACCCTGCCGCCACAGCAAGATGGGCTTTGGCGCTTCGGCCTCGGGGACAGGCTCAGCGCTTCCACCCTCCCCCTCGTGGGGAGGGTCGGCGCGCAGCGCCGGGGTGGGGGCAGCGCCGGCGTCGGCGGTTGCGCCTGCATCGGCTACGCGGTCTGCACTATCGGTTTCGTCAGCGCTGTCACCCCCACCCGCGTCGCTTCGCGCCGCGACCTCCCCCATCGAGGGGGAGGTAAGGGCGTCGGCGTTTTCGGCGACGGTGGCGTCGGCGCTTTCGGGGACGGTGTCGTCAGCTTCTGCAACAGCCGGAGCTTCTTCCGTGATTTCTATGGGGGCTTCGACTTGGGGAGCTTCGACCTGTTCTTCCGCGACGGGCTCTGCCGTTGCTTCCGCGATGGCTGGAGCTTCGGCGGTGGCTTCAACGGCCGCAGTTGGCTCCGAACCCTCGGGAGGCGCGCCCGGCTGAGCGTCCGCAGCAACAGCCTCCGCTGCGGCTTCGGCGACGGGCTGCTCAGCCGCAGGCTCAGCGGCGGCAACCGCATCCGGCTCCGATCCAACGGCCGGCGCTTCAGCGACGGCTTCGCTTGCAGCGGCTTCCGTCGCCTTGGCCTGTTCAGCTTTTGCAGCCGCGTCCGCAGCCAGCTTGGCGGCAGCCGCTTCCCGCGCCGCGTTGTCCTGTGCTTCCAGCCGCGCCTTGACCTCTGCCGGCGGCTTCGGCTCGGCGCGATAGCCGAGACCTTTCAGGATCTCTTCCATGTCGTCGGCGGTGGCGCCGAGGATGGACATCATCGGCGGCGTCACCATGAAGGACTGGCCGTCATAGGCGCCGTCCGGGCGCTGTCCCAGACCGGGCCTCCAGTTGGTCGCAGGCCGGATCAGGTCGGCCAGCCGTTCCAGAATGTCGATGCGCACGGCGCGGCGGCCGAGATTACGGTAGCCGGCGAGCTTGTAGAAGCTCTTGTCGAAAGCCGGATCGATGACCACCGAGGTGCGGCCGGAGGCCAGCGCGTGCACGACGTCGCCAAAGCCGGGCTTGTCCTTGCCGTCGTTCTTCAGCGCCCACAAAAGCGTGATCAGTCCGGCGGGCGCCGGCTTGATCAGCGCCGGCACGAAGACGTGGTAGGCGCCGAAGCGCACACCGAGCCGGCGCAAGGCGGCGCGACCCTCCTGGTCGAGCGACTTCATTTCCTCGGCGATGTCGCGGCGGTTGATGAGGCCGAAATGCTCGACGAGCTGGAAGGCGATGCCACGGCCGATGCCGGCGATCTGCTCGGCATTCTTCAAGTCGACCAGCGGCTTCAGCAAGGATTCGATCTGGAAATTGACGAAGCGCTCGGCGCGCGCGGCGACCTTGTCGCGGGCGGGACCGGTCAACTGCTCGTCGGCCAAAAGCACCAGGCGCGGCTTCAGCGCGTCCTCGCCGGCAACCAGCGTGCCGATCGGCGCGCCGATCCAGCGCAGCGTGCCGTCGGAGCCAAGCGCAAGGTCGCCATTGGCGCAGGCGCCGAAGCGTTCGGCACGTGCCTCGAACTCGGCGGCCAGCGCTTTTTGCGCTGCCGTGCGCACGGCCTTGGCGTCTTCGCCGCCGGCGCTCTGGTCGGCGGTGAAACGGAACCCTTGCAACTCGCCGACATGATGGCCTTCGACAAGGACGGTTCCGGTAGGACTGATTTCGGCTTCAGGCATTGTATTTTCTCTAAGGCGCCGCATGAGGACGGAAGTCCTGCGGTCTACAAACCGTTTCGTCAACCGCTCATGCAGCGCATCCGACAATCTGTCTTCGATTTCGCGCGTCTTTTCCCGCCAGTGTGCCTGATCGGCCAGCCAGCCCGGCCGGTTGGACACGAATGTCCAGGTGCGGATCTGCGCAATGCGGTGCGACAGCGTGTCGATGTCCCCCTCGGTCGTATCGGCGCGGCGCACCTGCTCGGCCATGTAGTTCTCGTCGACATGGCCGTGTTTGGCGAGGTCGGTGTAGATAGAAGCGATCAGGTCGGAGTGCTGGGCCGGCGCGATCTTGCGGTAGTCCGGCAACGCGCAGGCTTCCCACAGCAGCGCGACGCGCTTGGCATTGGTAGCCAGCGCGCGGATGTCCTCGTCGCGGGAGAGATGTTCGAGCGCCTGCGCATCGACCGCCGGCAGCGCGCGCGTCAGGCCTTCGACCGGCGCGTTGGCCTCGATCGAGCGCTTCAGCGCGTCGAGGCTGGCGAAGTCGAAATGCGCGGTGCGCCATTGCAGCACCTTCACCGGATCGAACTCGTGCCCCTCGATGCGCTTGACCAGTTCCTCGTCCAGCGGATCGACCTGGCCGGTGACGCCGAAGGTGCCGTCGCGCAGATGCCGGCCGGCGCGGCCGGCGATCTGGCCGAGCTCGGCCGCCGTCAGGTTGCGGTACTGGTAGCCGTCGAATTTGCGGTTCTGGGCGAAGGCGACATGATCGAGATCAAGGTTGAGCCCCATGCCGATGGCGTCGGTGGCGACGAGATAGTCGACGTCCCCTGCCTGGAACATTGCCACCTGGGCATTGCGGGTGCGGGGCGACAGCGCGCCTAGCACGACCGCCGCTCCTCCTTGCTGGCGGCGGATCAGCTCAGCGATGGCATAGACCTCGTCGGCGGAGAAAGCGACGATCGCCGTACGCCGCGGCAGGCGGGTCAATTTCTTCGAACCGGCATAGGCCAGGTGCGACAGGCGAGGGCGCGTCACCACCGAGACGCCTCTCAGCAGCTTTTGCAGGATGCCATGCATGGTGGCCGCGCCGAGCAGCAGCGTTTCCTGGCGCCCGCGCAGGTGCAGGATTCGGTCGGTGAAGATATGGCCGCGCTCGAGGTCGCCGGCGAGCTGCACCTCGTCGATGGCGACGAAGGCAACGTCGGTCTCGCGCGGCATGGCTTCGACGGTGCAGACCGAATATTTCGCGCCGGGCGGCTGGATTTTTTCCTCGCCGGTGATGAGCGCCACCTTGTGGGCGCCGACCTTTTCGCAGACGCGGGCATAGACCTCGCGCGCCAGAAGGCGGAGCGGCAGGCCGATAATGCCGCTCTCATGCGCCACCATGCGCTCGATGGCGAGATGGGTCTTGCCGGTGTTGGTCGGACCCAGCACGGCAGTCACGTCGCGGCCCGACAGGATCAGCGGCTCGGTGTGTTTCGGCTGGATGTTCATCGGCCTGGAGATGAGGCTTTCTGCATCGTGTTGTCGGGAGCGCGCCTCGCGTGGCGCGTATGACAGGCGACACATAGGGATTTCAGGCGCGAAGCGAAAGCGGAATGTTCCGGCCGGCAATCCCACGGTCGTCTTTGAGGTCTCAATTAACAGTTGGAACGAGTCTGGAACGAATCGGCGACGAATCAGTGACTCCGGCAGATTCAGCTTTTGTTCACGGCTACATGTGGATTTTGCGAGCCTGAGTCTCACCATATGCTGAATCGCGGAAACTGGCCCGATTCCTGCAAGGCGACCATTGGCGTTAACCTTTGCCGGCGGGGCATCGTCGTGATCCGATACGCCTCGGCCAACATTAGGAAATTGTTGAATTTTCTTAATCGGCCTTAACCATTTGCCGGTGATTTTCGGCCTTGGTCGCTAACGTTGCGCTAAAAGCCGGAACGAATCGGCGATGAATCAGCGATGGCGGGATTTTCCTGGTTTGTTCACCCCAACATGTTGTGTTATCCACAGCTTGTCCACCGAGAATTCACAGCTTGCGAACCGGGTTTTGCACAGGGCGCCTGGAAATCGTTAATCTTTGCGTGCCGGAACGGGTCAATGTCTAGCGCGCAGCCCGGGAACATCGCCGGCCGGCGATGAAAAAACGGGCCATAAGCCGGCCCGTCCTACCGGGCGAAATGCTGTCGTTCAGGCGAAATACTGGCCGCCATTGGCTGTGATGGTCGAACCGGTGATGAAGCCGGCGTCTTCGGAAGCGAGGAAGACGACGCAACGCGCGATCTCTTCCGGTTCGCCGAGGCGGCCGACCGGAATCTGCGGGATGATGCGTTCATTCAGCACCTTCTGGTCGATCGCCTTGACCATCTCGGTGGCGATGTAGCCGGGGCAGATGACATTGACTGTGATGCCCGCGCGCGCGCCCTCCTGCGCCAGCGCCTTCGAGAAGCCGATGTCGCCGGCCTTTGCGGCGGAATAGTTGACCTGGCCGGCCTGGCCTTTCTGGCCGTTGATGGAGGAAATGGTGATGACGCGGCCGAATTTGCGGTCGCGCATGCCGCCCCACAGCGGATGCGTCATGTTGAAGACCCCAGACAGATTGGTGTCGATGACTTCCTTCCACTGCTCGCGCGTCAGCTTGTGGAACATGGCGTCGCGGGTAATGCCGGCATTGTTGACCAGCACCGAGACCGGGCCGAGATCGGCCTCGACCTGTTTGATTCCGGCGGCACAGGCGTCGTAGTCGGCGACCGACCATTTGTAGGCCTTGATGCCGGTTTGTGCGCTGAACTTCCCCGCTGCCTCGTCATTGCCGGCATAGTTGGCGGCAACGGTGTAACCGGCATTCTTCAGGCCGATCGATATGGCGGCGCCGATGCCGCGCGATCCACCGGTGACGAGCGCTACTTTGGTCATTGAAAGTTCTTCCTCCCTTTGGTCGGAAGAAGGGAATAGGGAGTAGGGAATAGCGAGTAGGGATCGATATCCCGCCGCGCTGCTCCTTCTTCCCTATTCACTACTCCCTATTCACTACTCACTTCTTGTTCACAGCGCTTCCACGCACAGAGCGACGCCCATGCCGCCGCCGATGCACAGCGTGGCAAGGCCCTTCTTGGCGCCGCGGCGGCGCATCTCGAAAACCAGCGTGTTGAAGACGCGGGCGCCCGACGCGCCGATCGGATGGCCGATGGCGATGGCGCCGCCATTGACGTTGACGATCGACGTATCCCAGCCCATGCCCTTGTTGACGGCGCAGGCCTGCGCGGCGAAGGCTTCATTGGCCTCGACAAGGTCGAGGTCCTTGACCGACCAGCCGGCCTTCTCGAGCGCCCGCTTCGAGGCGGGAATAGGTCCGGTTCCCATGATCGCCGGATCGACGCCGGCCGTCGCCCAGGATGCGATGCGCACCAGCGGGGTGATGCCGCGCCTTGTGGCTTCAGCCTCGCTCATCAGCAGCGCGCCGGCGGCGCCGTCATTGATGCCCGACGCGTTCGCGGCGGTCACGGTGCCGTCCTTGTCGAAAGCCGGCTTCAGCTTGGACATGGCGTCGATGGTGGCGCCGTGGCGGATGTACTCGTCCTGGTCGACGACAGTGTCGCCCTTCCTGCCCTTGATCGTGAAGGCGACGATCTCGTCCTTGAACTTGCCGGCCTTCTGCGCGGCCTCGGCCTTGTTTTGCGAGGCCAGCGCAAACTGGTCCTGGTCGTCGCGGGTGATCTGGAACTGGCGGGCGACGTTCTCGGCGGTGTTGCCCATGTGGTAGCCATTGAAGGCGTCCCACAACCCGTCCTTGATCATGGTATCGATCATCTTGTAGTCGCCCATCTTGACGCCGGCGCGCAGGTGCTCGGCATGCGGCGACAGCGACATCGATTCCTGGCCGCCGGCGATGATCACCGTGGCGTCGCCGGCGGCGATCTGCTGCATGCCGAGCGCGATGGCGCGCAGGCCAGAGCCGCAAACCTGGTTGAGCCCCCAGGCGGTGGTCTCCTTGGGCAGGCCGGCATTGATCGACGCCTGGCGGGCGGGGTTCTGGCCCTGCGCGGCGGTCAGCACCTGGCCGAGAATGACCTCGTCGACTTCACCCGGCTCGACGCCGGCGCGCGCCAAAAGCTCCCTGATGACGACGGCGCCAAGTTCATGCGCCGGGGTGGCGGCGAAGGCGCCGTTGAAAGAGCCGACAGCCGTGCGTGCGGCGCTGGCAACGACGATTGAATTGGAAGCGGACATTTTTCTCTCCAGACTTCGAGGTGTCGTGTTCTTGGGGGCTTGTTGGGACTTTTCTTGCTCGTTCCACACCCCAAGTCAAACCGGAAATGGGCATGCCGGCCAAGCGCCGCAAGCAGGGCGTGAGCGGCCGGCGGGATCGCCCAACCTTTGCTGCGCAGCATAATTGGCCGGCCATGCAGCAATAAATGATGCCGCACTGCACAAAGCGCTTGGAATTATAGAGCTTTTGCGCATATCCTTAAAAATGGCGCAATCGTTACCGGCGGCTTACTCAGGCGCGCCGGTGTCCCGGGAGGATGCTGATGGCCGCGAAAGACGACCCTATCATTATCAAGAAATATGCCAATCGCCGGCTCTACAATACCGGCACCAGCACCTATGTGACGCTCGAGGATCTGGCCGAGATGGTCAAGAAGGGCGAGGAGTTCACCGTCCAGGACGCCAAGACCGGTGACGACATTACCCATCCGGTGCTGACGCAGATCATCTTCGAACTGGAGAACAAGGATGGGCAGAACATGCTGCCGATCCCGTTCCTGCGCCAGTTGATCGCTTTCTATGGCGACCAGATGCAGCAGATCGTGCCGAGCTTCCTCGAACAGTCGATGATGGCCTTCTCCAAGGAACAGGAGCGGTTCCGCGAGCAGATGAAGGGCGCGATCGGCAAGTCGCCGCTGGATGTAATGAAGATCGCCACTCCGATCAAGGCGCTGGAAGAGCAGACACGCCGCAACATGGAAATGTTCCAGAACGCGATGCGCCTGTTCACGCCCTTCCCGACCGCCGCCACAAATGCTGCGGCCGCGGCTGCACCCGAGCCGGCCCGCAAGGATGTCCCGGAAAAGAGCGGCGACGACCTTCAGGAACTGAAGCAACAGATCGCCGCCATGCAGCGCAAGCTTGACACCATGTCGTAAGCGACCGCCGCATGGTCGACCGCCCTCAGTTGGTCGAGGCGGCTGTCACGGGTCGATTTTCAGCTGCCACGGTTCCCAGATATCGTCGGGCTGGCCGTCGAGCGAGCGGTAGAAGGCTTTGGCCGGCGAGTTGGATTTCAGCACCGTCCATTTGATGGCGGAGGCGCCAATGCTCAAAGCGTGTTGGCGAAGCTGTTCAACAAGCGCATGGCCGACCCCCATGCCGCGCGTCGCTTCAGTGACGTAGAGTTCCTTCAGCCAGACAACCGGCTTCAGGTCGTAGGTCCAGGGGATGAGGTAGTGGACGGCGATGCCGACGATCACGCCCTCTCGCTCCGCCACCAACACGCCGAACCGGGGCGATGGCCCCAGCCCGTGCTCGATGAGGTTCGCTTCGGTGACGCGAAGCTTGTCGTCATAACCCTCGAAGACGGCTAGCGCCCGCATGAGGGCGAGCACCGCACCGACATCCTGGCGCTCGAATGGACGAATTCTAACCATCGCCTTCTGCATGCTTGCTCAGTCTTCAAGGCCGACCATATCGCGTGGCCTCACGCGTGCAAGACACCGGGCTCCTTGCCTGAAGCGAAAGGAAGGTCCTCGTCCTGCCAACCGGTTATGCCGCCGATCATGATCTTCACGGGACGACCGAGGCTGGCCAGCTTGAAGGCCGCCTGATCCGCGCCATTGCAATGCGGTCCCGCGCAATAGACGACGAACAGCGTCCTTTCGGGCCATTGCACCATCCGCCCGGCCGATATTTCGCGGTGGGGCAGATGCAGCGCGCCCGGCACATGGCGGCGTCCATAGGCTTCCGGCGAACCGACCACATGCAGGAGAACAAAGTCCGGCTCCCCGGCACGCAGTGCGGCGGCGACGTCGGAACAGTCGGTCTCGACGGAAAGCCGGCGCAGAAAATGGTCGCGGGCGATATTCGGCGATGCCGCCGGAATGTCTGTCACGTGGCTCATCCTCGTATCTCCATTGCTGATGCGACGGAGAGATAAGACAGGAAGCAGGGCGATTGCAGCTGGCAGCTTTGCCATATATCGTCAAGATCATGCCATCCTCTGCCAATCCGCGCCCTGCCAACCCTCTTGTCGTTGCCGTTGCCTATGACGGGCTGTGCACGTTCGAGTTTGGCGTGGCGGTTGAGATCTTCGCCTTGCCCCGGCCGGAAATGGGTGAGGATTGGTACCGTTTTGCCGTTGCCGGGATCGATGGCGGTGAAATGCGCGCGCTGGGCGGCGTGCGTATTGTTGCCGACGGCGGGATCGATCTGATCGGCCAGGCCGGCACGGTGATCGTGCCGGGATGGCGCGGGTCGGAGGCTCCGGTGCCGCCGGCGCTGATCGAGGCGCTTCGAAAGGCACACGAGCGCGGCTCTCGCATTCTTTCGATCTGTTCGGGCGTGTTCGTGCTTGCCGCCGCCGGCCTGCTTGCGGGCAAAAGAGCGACCACGCATTGGCGCTACAGCGAGAAGCTGACGGAGATGTACCCCGACATCACCGTGATTCCGGACGTTTTGTACATCGATGAGGCCAATGTGCTGACATCGGCAGGCAGTGCCGCGGGCATCGACCTCTGCCTGCATCTGGTCCGGCGCGACTTTGGCACCAAGGCGGCAAACATGGTGGCGCGTCGCCTGGTGGTGCCGCCGCATCGCGACGGCGGCCAGGCGCAGTATGTCGAGAGTTCCGTACCCGAGCCACATGAGCGCAGCCGGCTTGGACCGTTGATCGACAGGATGCGCGCCGATATTTCTGCCGACTATCCCGTCGCCATCTTGGCCGAGCTTGCCGGGATGAGCGAGCGGACGTTCCTGCGCCGGTTCGCGGCCGCGACCGGCGTCACGCCGGCGCGCTGGCTGCTGTCGGAACGGCTTTCGCGGGCGCGCACGCTGCTGGAAGACACCGCCATGCCGATCGAACGGATTGCCGAGACCGCCGGCTTTGGCGCGGCAGGCACGCTGCGGCATCATTTTCGTCAGCAGTTCGCCACGACGCCCGTCGCGTACCGTGCGCGGTTCGGGAACACGGCCAGGTCGGCTTAAGTCACGCGCCCCTCATAGCGGCCACGCGGCCTGATGATGCTGCCGCTAATGATCTGTTCGACCATATGCGCGGCCCAGCCGACACTGCGTCCGAGCGCAAACAGCTGGAACGGTGCATCGCGCGGCAAGCCAAGGCCGCGCGTTAGTGTGGCCAGGGCGAAGTCGATGTTGGGCTGGGCACCGACCGCCGCCATGGCGGCTTTTTGCAGCTGTTGCAGCGTCTCGTCGACAGGGATGACTTCCAGAAGTGCGGTGGCACGGGGATCGCCGTCGGGATAGAGCGGATGGCCGAACGCCGGCAAGGGCCGATCATGGCCGAGCCAGCGCCGGATCGCCGCATCCGCGCCGTGGGCTGCTGCATCTTCAGCCAGTTGCATCACCGCTTCGCCGGCACCACCGTGGCGCGGGCCGGACAGCGTTGCCAGGCCGGCCAGCAGGCATGCGGCAGGCGAGGCGCCTGTGGACGCTGCGACGCGGGCGGCGAAGGTCGATGCGTTGAGTTCATGATCGGCGAGCAGGACGAGGGCGCAGCGGATCGCTTCCGCGCCGGCATCATCCACCGACCAGCCCTGCGCCAGGCGCTTATGGACGGGCGCTGTGCCGGCTTCAGCGCCCAGCGACTGCGCCAGCGCTCCGACTGTGCGCGCGGCCTCGGTGCACAGCGAGGCGGCGCTGCGTCCTAGCGAAGGCCGCCCGTGGCCTGCAAGCATGGCAAGCTGCGCAAAGGCCGAGGCGCGGCCGACTGGATGAGGCGCTTCAGATGACGGAGCTTTGAAAGCCACCGGTTCAGGCGAGGCCCAGAGCACAGCAGCGGTTTCCTCCAGCGTCGCCGCTTTGGAGAGCGCAACGGCGTCTTGCCCTCGATAGATCAGTCGACCGTGCAGCACAGTCGAAATCGCGGTGACAATCGAGGGTTCGCCCCAGGCGATCGCACTCTCGGCGATGGCCGAGGGACTGCGGCCCCGCGCCCGGCGGGTCGCCAATGCCGCGATGTCGTCGGCGCGGTACTGGCTGCGGCGCGGGTCGCTCTCATCCGGCCGCATGCCGATGCGGCCACGGCTGACATAGGCGTAAAGCGTCTGCGGCCGCACCTTGAGCCTTTCCAGCGCCTCTTCCCGCGACAGCCATTCGGACATTTTTAGCCCATACATTGATTATATTGATCAAGATTGATCGAGGCGCAGCCCAACCCTTATCTCCCATGCAGAAAAGCTGCAAGGAGATGAGATATGGCGAACGGGCTCGACGATGTGGTGGCGGCGGAGACCGTGCTCTCCGATGTCGATGGCCTTGGCGGCCGCCTGACGATCCGCGGTCATTCGCTGCCGGAATTGGCGGGACGCTGGCGCTATGCGCAAGTGGTTCGCCTGTTGCTCGACGGCTTCTTCGACGGCCTTCCCGGCGATGCCGAACTGGCAGCGAGGCTGGGCAAGGCTCGCGTCGAGCTGTTCGAGCGGCTTGCACCCTCGCTGCCGCTGCTCGCACCGATTGAGATCTATGGCGCCATGCGCGCCGGCATGGCGCTGCTGCCGGATGGCGAGACACCGACGGACGCCTTGCGGCTGATCGCGGCGCCCGCCGTGCTGACGCCGGCTCTGCTGCGCCTGGCGCGTGGCGAGCAGCCGATCGCACCTGACGCGAAGGCCGATCATGCCGCCGACATGCTGAGGATGCTCGAGGGATCCGTCCCGTCGCCGGCGCTGGCAAGGGCACTCGACACCTATCTGGTGACCGTCTGCGATCACGGCCTCAACGCCTCGACCTTCGCCACCCGCGTCGTCGCATCGACGCTGGCCGGGCTGACATCGTCGGTGCTGGCTGGGCTCGGCGCGCTCAAGGGGCCGCTGCACGGCGGCGCGCCCGGCCCGGTGATCGAGATGCTCGATGCAATCCAGGCGCATGGCGACGCGGCCGGTTGGCTGCGCGAGAAGGTCGCGCATGGCGAGCGCATCATGGGTTTCGGCCATCGTATCTACCGCGTGCGCGATCCGCGCGCCGATGTACTGAAAGCCGTCGTGCGGCAGCTCGGCAGCGAGGGCGAAGCCGGCCGCCGCCTGGCCTTCGCCGAGAAGGTCGAGCACACGGCGCTCGAAGTGCTGCGGATCGCCAAGCCGCAGCGCTCGCTGCAGACCAATGTCGAGTTTTACACAGCGCTTGTGCTTGAGGCGGCTGGCTTTCCGCCACAGGCGTTCAGCAATGTCTTTGCCGCCGGACGTGTCGCCGGCTGGATCGCGCATGCGCGCGAACAGCAGACGACGGGGCGGCTGATCCGTCCACAGTCGCGCTATGTCGGGCCGGTGCCGGACCTCGTGGCCTGAGGTTCCAAGTTCAGATTGTTGCGAAGAGGACCCCACCCTAGCTTGCCGGGGCGAGCCACGAATCTCGCCCGTCCTTCGGACCCCCACAAGGGGAGGGCAGCTGGCGCGCGCCGCCGAAACGTCGGTGGTTTGCTGAGATCAGCGTCTACCAAGTCTCCCTCCCCCTTGTGGGGAGGGATCAAGGGTGGGGGTATTCGTAGGGCGAAGACCTGGGCGTGGAGGACCATTCCCCATGACCAAAATTTCATGTGATCACGCGACCGTGTTCGTGTTCTTGCCTTGGTCATCCCTTATATGCTGCACTGCAATATAAGTCCGCTGCCGTCGAACCCGCCCGATTTCCGGGCGGAATGAGGCAGCAGCGACCAAACCGAACAGGAACGCCATGACCAAAAACGGCAAGGCGGAGGAAACGAAGAAGATCAACATCGCGCTGCAGGGCGGCGGCTCGCACGGGGCTTTCTCCTGGGGTGTACTCGACCGGCTGCTGGAGGATGGCAGGCTCGACATTTCAGCCGTGTCCGGCACCAGCGCCGGCGCCATGAATGCGGTGGCGCTGGCCGATGGTTTTGTGCGCGGCGGCGTCGAGGGTGCACGGCAAAAGCTCGACGATTTCTGGCGCGCGGTGGCGGCCAAGGGCCGCTTCAGCCCGGTGCAGCGCATGCCGTGGGACGTCGCCTGGGGAAACTGGTCGATCGAGAACACGCCCGGCTATTTCTTCTTCGACACCATGTCGCGAGTGTTTTCGCCCTATGTCGCCAATCCGCTGGGCTTGAACCCGCTGCGCGACGTGGTCGAGCAGGAGATCGATTTCAAAAATGTTCACGCCTGCAAGTCGATGGAGCTGTTCATTTCGGCGACCAATGTCGAGACCGGCCAGCTGCGCGTCTTTTCCGACGGCGAGATCGACCTCGACACGGTGATGGCCTCGGCCTGCCTGCCGCAATTGTTCCGCGCCGTCGAGATCAAGGGCGTGCCCTATTGGGATGGCGGCTATGGCGGCAATCCGGCGCTGTTTCCGTTCTTCAAGACGGCGGCGACGGAGGATGTGCTTTTGGTGCAGATCAATCCGGTGGTGCGCGAGGGCACGCCGAAAAGCGCCAACGAAATCCAGAACCGCATCGACGAGATCACCTTCAATGCCGGGCTGCTGAACGAATTCCGCTCGATCGCCTTCGTCAAGGAGCTGATCGCGCCGGCCGGCTGCCGCCTGGCGAATACCGCGACATCCGCATGCACCGCATCGATGCCGACGAGGCGTTCAAGGATCTGTCGGCGTCGTCCAAGGTCAACGCCGAATGGGCTTTTTTGACCTATTTGCGCGACCTTGGCCGCATAGCGGCGAGCGACTGGCTGGAGGAGAATTACGACGCCGTCGGCAAGCGGCCGACGCTCGATCTTTCCGGCGAACTCGATGACGGCTTCAAACCGGTGCGCGGGCCGGCACCGGGACGGCGGGTGAAGGAATTCCTCGCCGCCCGCAAGAAGCCGGAGGCGGAACGCCGGCGGGCCTGAGTCCGCCCGGATCGATCAAGACGATCAGCGAAGTGTTCGGCAAATCGGAGTAGCGCCGATGACTTTCCGTCCCGGAACAACCGTTGCGTGTGACGGTATACAAAATCATACTGACGCCTGCTGCCATTCACTGAGTGGCTACGCAGGTCGCGCCCACATTTGAGCGTCAAAAACTAGTGCAGGCACAGGAGAATGTCAGTGCTCAAAACGCCTTGAAAACAAAGCGCCTCCAACACCCGTATGGTTCCGAGACTGTGGTTCTGTCGCCTGACGGGGCGCTGACAAAACCGTTTCCCATTGGCCACACTACATCGCCTGGCACAATGTTCCTGCAACTTTTCGACTGTATTGCGATGCAACTTTGATGTAGAAGCGCGGCTTCGCCGTTCACGGCAAATTGAACACGGCCTGGCGCGCACCCATATCGGCGACGCGCCCGAGTTGGAAGACACGGTAGCTGTTAGACGACGGACACCCTGTTGGATAACGACTTGGCCGAACCCCGCAGTGGAAAAACAATGATGCCGAAGATCAGGTTTCACAAGCTTGCCGCTATTGTCGTGCTCATCGGCTTCGCCGCCTGGATGGGAACAGGCGCGTTCTCGTCCGTCGGCAGCGCCGCTGTCGAAGGTGCTGGCAAGGCAGGCGATCAGGCCAAGCCGGGCGATCAGGCCAAGGCACCGGATGCAACCAAGACCGCCGAGGCCGAACCGAAGGCGCCGCTGCGCACCGTCGCTGTGGTGACGCCGCCGCGCAAGACCTATGCCCGCGCCATCCGCATTTCCGGGCTGACCGAGGCCGACAAGCGCGCCGTGCTGGCGACGCGCGTCGCCGGCGTCATCGAAAAGCTGCCGGTCAAGCAGGGCGATCACGTCAAGACCGGCGACCTGGTGCTGATGCTGGCGGCCGAAGAAAAGATCTCGATGGTCGACAATGCCAGGCAGCTCGTCGTGCAGCGCCAGGCTGAACTCGACGCATCGCTGCGGCTCATGAAGACCGGCAATCTGCCCAAGCTGCAGCTCGACACGGCGCGTTCGAACCTGACCGCTGCGCAGTCGCAGCTGGAAACGGCGCAGGCCGAACTCGAGCGCAATCTGGTCAAGGCGCCCTTCGACGGCGTCATCGACCGGGTGCCGGTGGAGCTCGGCAGTTCCATCATGCAGGGCGGCGAGGTGGCAACCATCCTCAAGCTCGATCCGGTGATTGCGCGCGGCGAAGTCAGCGAACGCGACCTCGGCTATCTCAAGCTCGGCGACAAGGCTGCTGTGCGGCTGGTCAGCGGCCAGACCGTCGAAGGCACGGTGCGCTACATCAGCCGCGACGCCTCGTCGGCCACCCGGACCTTCCGCGTCGAGATTGCCGTGCCCAATGCCGATGGCTCCGTGCCGGCGGGCATGACGGCCGAGATTTCGCTCAGCGCGCAGCCGACCGATGCCGTCATGTTGCCGCGCTCCGTGGTGACGCTGGGCGACAAGGGCGACCTTGGCATCCGCGCCGTCGACAAGGACAACAAGGTGGTGTTCTTCCCGATCGACCTCGTTGACGACTCGCCGAAGGGCCTGGTGCTTGGCGGCATTCCAGCCGATGCCCGCGTCATCGTCGCCGGCCAGGAGCTCGTCAAGGAAGGCGATGTCGTCAAGCCGGTCGAGGCCGACCAGGCGACCATCCAGAAACTGTTGGGCGAAGCGACAACGCAGTAGCGCCGGAGCGGCCCCGGCCGGGGACAGCCGGGGCGGGGACAACCGGCGGCAATGCGGCTCCTGAAATCTTGAGAACAGGCCATGGATATCGTCAAACTCGCGATCAACAATGCCCGGCTGACCATTGCGGTGCTGGTGTTCCTGCTGCTGGCGGGCTGGGTCGCCTATCAGTCGACGCCGAAGGAAGCGGAACCCGACGTTCCTACTCCTTATGTTTATATAAATGTCGCCTATCAAGGCATCGCGCCCGAAGACGCTGAAAGACTTCTGCTTAGGCCGCTGGAGGCAAAGCTTAAGAGTCTTAAGGGGTTAAAGGAGATGAAATCATCCGCCTATCAGGGCGGTGCCTTTGTCTTTCTTGAGTTTCTGCCGTCTATAAAAGTCGACACCGCGGTGACTGATACACGCTCGAAGGTTCAGGACGCGAAGGCTGACCTTCCCCAAGCGGCAGAAGAACCAGTTGTTACCGAGGTCAACATTTCCGAGTTTCCCGTCCTGGTCGTCACGCTGTCCGGCGATGTGCCCGAGCGTGTGCTTACGGCGGCGGCGCGCGAACTGCGCGACCGCATCGAGGAAGTACCAGGCGTTCTTGAGGGCACCATACAAGGCGCGCGCGACGATCTTGTCGAAGTCGTCATCGACCCGATGAAGCTGTCGTCCTACGGCCTGCAGCTCGACCAGTTGATCGGCGCGGTCGGCGCTTCCAACAGCCTGGTCGCCGCCGGCAATATCGAGGGTTCGGAAGGCAAATACGCGGTCAAGGTGCCGTCGCTGATCGAGACACCCGAGGATGTCGCGTCCTTGCCGGTGGTTGCCGGACCCAATGCCGTCGTGCAGGCGAAGGACATCGCCACGGTGCGTTCGACCTTCGCCGACGCCGAGACCATCACCCGCCTCAACGGCAAGCCGGCCATCGCCATCGAAGTCAAGAAGCGCATCGGCGCCAATCTGATCGACACGCTGGCCAAGGTGCGGGAAGTGTCCGACGCCTACGTCAAGACCATGCCGGAAGGCATGAACATCACCTACACGCAGGACAAGTCGGTCTTCGTCAACCAGCTGCTGGGCGACCTGCAGAACCACGTGATGATCGCCGTCATCCTGGTGTTCATCGTCATCCTCTATGCACTGTCGGGACGCGCCTCGCTGCTGATCGGGCTTGCCATTCCGTCATCCTTCCTCATCGGCATCCTGCTGCTTGCGATGATGGGCTACACGATCAACATGATCGTGCTGTTCAGCCTTATCCTGGCGGTCGGCATGCTGGTCGACGACGCCATCATCGTCACCGAATTCGCCGAAAGGCGCATGGGCGAAGGCATGCCGAAGGCGGAAGCCTTCACGCTGGCCGCCAAGCGCATGGCCGGCCCGGTCATCGCCGCGACGATGACGCGCATCGCGGCGTTTTCGCCGCTGCTGTTCTGGCCCGGCATCATCGGCGACTTCATGAAATACATGCCGATCACGCTGATCGTCACGCTGTCGGCCTCCATGCTTTATGCGCTGGTGTTCGCGCCGACGCTGGGCGCGCTTTTCGCCAAGGCGCCGGAGCATCACGAGGAACAAAATCGCGACGGCTGGTACATGGCGCTGGTCAAGCAGGCGGTGCGCTTCCCCATCACCGTGCTGGTGCTCACCGCCGTGCTGCTCACCGGCGTCGGCTTCGCCTATTCGAAATATGGCGCCGGCGTCGAGTTCTTCCCCAGCGTCGAGCCCGATTACGGCCTGCTCTATGTGCATGCCCGCGGCAATCTCTCGCTGGCCGAAATGGATACGGCAACCAGGATCGCCGAAAACCGGCTGCTCGGCTGGCCCGGCGTGAAATCGGTTTACACCCGCGTCGGCAAGACGCAAGGCGGCGGCCAGGATGTGCCGGAGGACGTCGTCGGCGTCATCCAGTATGAGTTCATCGACTGGCGCGAGCGCAAATCGGCGAACCATATCCTGGACGAGCTGCGCACTGTCATGGCCGGCATTCCCGGCGTCGATGTCGAGGTGCGCGTGCCGGAGGCCGGTCCTCCCACGGGCAAGGCGGTCCAGCTCCGGCTTTCGGCCATCGATCCAAAAGGGCTTGACGACCAGGCCCGTGCGGTCGCGGCGCGCATCGCCAAGGTGCCCGGCGTCATCGACGTTTCCGACGGCCTGCCGCCGCCCGGCGTCGACTGGGCGCTCGAGGTCGACCGCGCCAAGGCGGCGCAGTACGGCATCAGCCCGACCGCGGTCGGCACCGTGGTGCAATTGGTGACCAATGGCTTGAAGCTCTCGGAATATAGGCCCGCCGGCGCCGACGACGCCGTCGACATCAGGCTGCGGCTGCCTGAAGACCGGCGCACGCTGTCGACGCTCGACGAGCTCCGGGTGCAGACCGCGCAAGGCTCGGTGCCGATCTCCAACTTCGTCGTGCGCAAGCCGGAGCCGACCGTCGGCATCCTCAACCGCATCGATGGCGCCCGCACCGTGGTCGTCCAGGCCAACGTCGCCGCCGGCACGCAGGTCGCGGCGGTGCAGGCGGAGGTGACCAAGGCGGTCACCGACATGAAGCTCGACAACGGCATACGCTGGAAGCTGGCGGGGTCGAACGAGGACAGCGCCGAAGCCAGCGCCTTCCTCGGCAAAGCCTTCGGCGCCGCGATCTTCCTGATCTTCCTGGTGCTGCTAATGCAGTTCAACAAGTTCACCAGCGTGCTGCTGGTGCTGTCCTGCGTGGTCATGGCGACGATCGGCGTGTTCCTGGGGCTGCTGCTGACAGGCGAAGCCTTCGGCATCGTCATGTCGGGCATCGGCGTCATCGCGCTGGCCGGTGTGGTGGTGAACAACAACATCGTGCTCATCGACACCTATGACCGGCTGCGCGAAGAAGGCTGGGACAAGATGGAAGCGGTGCTGCAGACCTGCCGCGAGCGCGCCCGCCCGGTGGTTCTGACGGCGGTCTCGGCCATCCTTGGCGTTCTGCCGATCGCCTTTGGTCTCGGCCTCGAAATCTTCCATCACGAGACGACGATCAACGCGCCGTCGACGCAATGGTGGATTTCGTTGTCCTCGGCCATCGTCTTCGGCCTGTCCTTTGCCACGCTGCTGACGCTGGTGGTGACGCCGTCCATGCTGATGATCTTCACGCGCAGCAAGAACAGCCGCTTCTATGCCTTCTTCCGCCGGCTGTTCGGCCGCGACAAGAAGCCCGATGCGCCTGTGGGGCCGAGCCCGCTCGATGAACCGGCAATCGCCTTCCCGAAAGCCGCGGAATAGCTGCATTCAACCAGTCGGACAAAAGGCCGTCCGGAACAACCGGGCGGCCTTTTGCATTGTCCCCTCATATCCGACCAGCAAGGCGAGGGACTCTTAATGACCGTCAGCACCATCCTCATCATTGTCTTGATCCTGATCCTGATCGGCGCCGTCCCGGCCTGGCCACACTCGCGCTCCTGGGGTTATGGGCCGTCCGGAATAGTCGGCGCTGTGCTGGTGGTGCTGCTGATCCTGGTGCTGATGGGCAGGGTTTGATTGGGGCAAGAGACCTCTGAGATCAGCGGGTCCTCGCCCGATGAAGTGCTGGCAATAGGCATACGGCGGCGCCCGCCCCCACTCCGTCCGCTTCGCGGCCACCTCTCCCACATGTCCATGGGGGAGAGGAAATGCCAAGCTTTTCAAGGCAGCGACCTCGGCGATTAGCATTTCCTCTCCCCCACGAATGTGGGGGTAGAGGTGGCTGGGCGAAGCCGAGACGGAGTGGGGGAGCTCCATATGCGATTGGCCCGAAATCGAGATGACGAGCACACGCTGGGTCCCCCTTGGCCACCCCGCCCGCTTGCGTATACGCTGCCCGCACCACAATCACCGAGGGAGCCATCAAGGTGAACACCGCCAGCCCGCCAAGGCCTCTCGCCGAGATCGCCAGCTATCACGCCCACATCTACTATGACGGGCAAGCCGAGCGGCAGCACGCCGAATGGCTGCGCCTGCGCATCGGCGAACGCTTCCGCGTGCGCCTGGGCAACTGGCGCGACGAGCCGGTCGGCCCGCACGAACAGGCCATGTACCAGGTCTCCTTCGCCACCGAGATCTTCGCCACGCTGGTCCCCTGGCTGATGCTGAACCACGGCGGCCTCAGCATCCTCATCCACCCCAACACCACCAACCCCAAGCGCGACCATCTCGTCGATCCGATCTGGATCGGGCGGCCGCTGGGGGTTCATGGCGAGGTGCTGGGTGAAGAGGATGAAGCGGAAGAGGCGCTGGAGGTGAACACGGAGCCGACGCTGGGGGCGTAGGGAGGCGTTCTGCAAAGTAGAGACTTGGCCTTGGAGACGCGTTCGCCAGTAGCCTAGCTGAGGCATGCATGACAGGCCGCTTTGCGCCTCAAGCCGTATCCTATGCCTTCATCATTGCTTCGTCGAAGGTGCCGAACCAGCGCGGGGCCGTTGGAGCGATGGACCATCAATTGATGGCAAGGGAGAGTTCTCCTTGGTCGCCGGTACGCCGAGGCGGGGTCGCCGAATAGGCAAAGATTGCAATAGAGGAGGCAGCCGGCACTCGTTCCCGCAGGGTCGGGCGCACCCGTTCGTACGGAGCAACTGGCGCTCCGCACGAGGGACAGGGCAACTCACTGGTGACTGGGTGCGTGCCTGACGAAGCTCTTCGTTTCGGCTGAGATAAATGCTCTCACTTACGGAACATCGCAGGTTCGTCGAAGTTGGAAAGCTACGGAGGACGTGCACATGAACAGTGTCATCTATCTTATCGGCCTTATCGTTGTCGTGCTCGCGGTCCTCTCCTTCCTCGGTTTTCACTAGGTGGCCTCATGCAGCATGAGAACGATCAGGGCGGACAGCCCACCGATTTCGACAAGGCGAAAAGCGACGTCTCCGACAGACTTCGCCAGGAAAATGAGCGTGCCAGCGAGTTGCTTCACGACGCGCGGGACGAGGTGACCCGTAAGGCTGGCGACTATGCATCTGAAGCCACGCAGGTCATCTCCGACAAGGCGGAGGAGGCGCAGCGCGACATCGGATCGAGCTTGGCGGCGTTGGGTGGTGCACTGCGAGCGGCCAGCGATCACCTTGCCAGCAACGATGAAAGGAACGCATCGAAATTCGCTTTGGATGCTGCCAGTGGCCTTGAGCGGCTTTCATCGTCCTTGAAACAGAAGCCCTTTAGCCAAGTCCTTGATGACGTGCAGTCCTTCGGCCGGCAAAATCCCGGTGTCCTGCTTGCGGGATCGGTGTTGGCCGGATTGGCTCTCGGGCGGTTCATCAAGGCTTCTCCGTCGGCAAGGCCCGATTCTGAGGCCGCTCCGGGAGGCCTCAGATCACACACCGATCAGCCACAGGGTTGGTCCGCTGATCGTCCACAAGATTTTGGCGTGGTCGGCGATGATGGCGCCACGCAGATCGCGGAGCAGGACAGATGAATAACCAGGACAATCCCAGCCTTGCCGGGCTAGTCACCGATTTGGCCCAGAATGTCACCACTCTGGTGCAAACCGAGGCGAGGCTGTTTCGGGCCGAGCTCTCTGAAAAGCTTACCAAAGCCGGAGCAGGTGCTGCGGAAGTGCTGGGCGGCGCGATTTGCCTGCTCGCCGCGCTCTTGGTGTTGCTGCAGGCGCTCATTATCGCACTGACGCGGGCAGGGCTTGGCGCGGGGTGGTCTTCCCTGCTGGTCGGTGTGGTCGTGGCGGTCCTCGGCGTCATCCTGCTGCGGACCGGGACGGCCAGCATGGCGCCTTCGGAACTTACCCCCGACCGGACCCAGGGACAGCTCAAGCGCGACGCGAGCGCGATTAAGGAACAGGTGAGATGAACGAGAAATCCGCAGCCGAACTTGAACGCGAGGCCGAGGCGGCTCGCGCTCGGGTGATGGAGACCGCCGAATCCATTCGAGGCAAGATGACGCCTGGACAATTGCTGGATGAGTTCACCGGGCTGTTCTCGGGAGGGGAGAGCGCGGCCATGCTCAGCAATCTCAGAACGCAGGTCCGAGACAATCCTTTGCCGGTCACCATGGTGGGCGCAGGTCTGGCCTGGCTGATGTTCGGCAGCGGTACCTCAAACACCATCCAACGTTCGGATGACTACCGATTGCCTTCAGCGCCGGGACAACATGATGTAGCAGGGGAGCGCGGCGGCTTGGGCGGCACGCTCTCCGATGCCGCGGAATCGCTCTCCTCGAGCGCTGCCAGCGCCGGCGACACCATATCGAGCACCGCAAGAGCCGCTGCGGCGAGTCTGACGGGAAGCGCTGCCAATGCAAGCTCGACGGCTGGGGACATGGCGGCGAAAGCCAGCCGCTCCGCGCAAGATCTGTTGGAGGATCAACCCTTGGCCGTAGCGGCCGTCGGTCTCGCCATCGGCGCCGCCATAGGTGCAATGCTGCCCCATACCGCAACGGAGGACGAGCAACTAGGCGCCTATGGCGACAAGCTTCGCGATTCCGCCGAAACTTTGCTCGACAGGGGCCTCGATGAGGCCAAGCAGGTCGCCGCCGACGCCTATGAGACCATCAAGCAGGAAGCTGGCCGGCAAGATATGGAAGCAGACACGATAGCCGATCAGCTCGGCGAGATCGTGAAGTCCACAGCAGACAAGACCGAGCATGCCGTGCGCGAACGAATTTCCGATACGTCTCAGCGCCAAACCTAGCTTGATGATCCTGGATCAACGATAGCCGGCCTCTCCAGAAAGGGGCCGGTGTTGTCCGTCAAACGGTGACCCGCTCGAGTCACTTCAGAGCCGTGTGCGGACTGATGTCCCTTGCCGATAGTAATCCAGCGAATCAGGTTCTCTGGATTGTTGGCCAACCCGCCGCCGATAAGACGCGGTCAGCAAAACTGGCATCTAGGCGAGGACCGACATTGCACTTGAAGTTCGCAGACCGAGGATGCCGGTCCGCTCTGGGACGTAGGGCGACACCCCACTTCACCCCCCAGCCAACCGCGGCAGCAGGAAAATCTCCGCTCCCTGTGGCAGTTCCTTCGACCAGGTATCGCGATAGATCGTACCGTCGATCGCCACCGCAATGCCCTTCTCGATCCAGGGCTCGATGCCGGGATACTGTTCAGCCAGCTTCCTGAACAGCTCCCTTATGTCCTTGGCCTCGACCTCGATCTTGCTCTGGCCGCCGGCGAGCTGGCCCAGCGCGCCCCAGAGCGTGACTTCGACCATTAGGGCAAGAACCTCATTTTTGCCCTAGCCTCCCCGTTCCGCCTCGATCGCGGCGAGAACCCGTGGCGGCGACATCGGGATGTGGGTCATGCGCACGCCGGCGGCGTTGGAGACCGCGTTGGCGATCGCCGCCAGCGGCGGCACGATCGAGGTTTCGCCGACGCCGCGCACGCCATAGGGGTGGTTGGGATTGGGTATCTCGAGGATCTGCGTGTCGATCATCGGCAGGTCCGAGCAGACCGGGATGCGGTAGTCGAGGAAGCCGGCGTTCTGGAGACGCCCGTCCTTTCCGTAGATGTACTCCTCGTTGAGCGCCCAGCCGATGCCTTGCGCGGCGCCGCCCTGGTACTGGCCCTCGACATAGGTGGGGTGCACCGCCTTGCCGGCATCCTGGATCACCGTGTAGCGGATCACCCTGGTCGAGCCGGTATCGGGGTCGACCTCGATGTCGCATATATGGGTGGCGAAGGAGACGCCGGCGCCGTCGGCGACGAGCTCGCTGTGGCCGGCGATCGGCCCGCCGGTCTTGCCGGACGCGGCGGCGATCTCCTTCAGCGAGAGGGCTGCAAGATTGCCGTACTTCTCGCCCTTGGCGATGGCGTGGCCGTTTTCCCAGACCACGTCGTCGACGGGGATGTCCCACGTCTGGGCGGCGCGCTCACGCAGGATCTTGATGGCGTTGCGGGCGGCCGAGATGGTCGCCATCGAGGACGAGAAGGTGCCGCGGCTGCCGTCGGTCATGTCGTTGTAGCCGAGCGAGGAGGTGTCGGCGACCACCGCCTTGAGCTGGGCATAGTCGATGCCGAGCTCCTCCGCCGCCACCAGCGACAGCGACGCGCGCGAACCGCCGACGTCCACCGTGCCGACGGCCAGCGACACCGAGCCGTCCATGCCGATGTTCAGGTCCACGCAGGTCTGGCCGCCGAAATTGAACCAGAAGCCGCAGGCCATGCCGCGGCCCTGGTTCTTGCTCAGCGGCGCCTTCATGTGCGGATGGTGCTTGGCCGCCTCCAGCGTCGGGCCGATGCCGATCGGGCCGTAGACCGGACCGTAGGAGGAGCGGGTGCCTTCCTGCGCGGCGTTCTTGATGCGGAACTCGACCGGGTCCATGCCGAGTTCCTTGGCCAGCTCGTCGACTGCACTTTCCACCGCGAACGCCGCCATCGGCGCGGAGGGCGCGCGATAGGCCGCGGTCTTCGGCCGGTTGACCAGCACTTCGAAGCCGACGGTCTGGACGTTATCGAGCTTGTAGCAGGCGAAGGCCGTCATGGCGCCGATCTCGGCCCAGGTGCCGGCATAGGGACCGCTGGTGTAGCGCAGCGTCGCTTCGGCGGCAGTGATGGTGCCGTCCTTGCGGGCGCCGATCTTCACGTCGATCGAGGTGGCGCTGGTCGGACCCGAGGCGCGGAACACCTCGTCGCGGGTCATGACGAGCTTGACCGGCCGACCGGCCTTGCGCGACAGCGCCAGCGCCACCGGCTCGGCCCAGACATGGGTCTTGCCGCCGAAGCCGCCGCCGATCTCCGAGGAGGTGACGCGCAGCTTCGAGGCTTCCAGCCCGAGCAGTTGCGCACAATGCTGGCGGTAGACGAAATGGCCCTGCGTGCAGACCCAGAGGTCGGCGGTGCCGTCCGACGAGACGCTCGCCACGCAGGCATGCGGCTCGATATAGCCCTGATGCGTCTGCTCGGTCTTGAAGGAGCGCTCGACAATGACATCGGCGTGGCCAAAGCCCTGATGGACATCGCCATGGCCAAACTGGCTGCGCTTGGTGACGTTGGACGGCTTTGCCGGCTTTTCCTCGAGACCCTCGGTGAAGATCGTGTCGTTGATCAAGGGGGCGGTGTGCTTCATCGCCTCGTCGACATCGGTCACATGCGGCAACAGCTCGTATTCGACCTCGATGAGCTTCAGCGCCTGCCTGGCCGTGCGGGCATCGACGGCGGCGACCGCGGCCACGGCGTGGCCGTCATAGAGCGCCTTGCCGCGCGCCATGCAATTGTCGAGGACGTCATACATGGCGGCGTCGCCATCGGTGAGGTCGGGCAGGTCGGCGGCGGTGATCACCGCTTTCACGCCGGCCAGCTTTTCCGCTTTCGAAGTGTCGATCTTGAGGATCCTGGCATGCGCATGCGGGCTGCGCAGGACACGCCCGACCAGCTGTCCCGCCATGTTGAAGTCGGCGCCGTAACGGGCGCGTCCCGTCACCTTGTCGACGCCGTCGGGACGGATAGGCCGCGTGCCGACGGAGGAGAATTTGCGGCCCGAAAAGCGTGGATCGAAGTTCATGCGTGCGCTCCCTTCATCACATTGGCCGCATCCTGGACCGCGCGCACGATCTTGTCGTAGCCGGTGCAGCGGCAGAGGTTTCCGGCGAGGCCGAAGCGGATTTCTTCCTCGGTCGGATCGGGGTTCTTGGCCAAAAGGTCCTTCGCCGCGATCAGGAAGCCCGGCGTGCAGATGCCGCATTGCAAGGCTGCATGCTCGAGGAATTTCTGCTGCAGCGGATGCAACTGATCGCCATGCGCCATGCCCTCGACGGTTTCGATATGCCGGCCTTCGGCTTCAGCGCCAAGCACAAGGCAGGAGCAGACCAGCCGATTGTCGAGAATGATCGAGCAGGCGCCGCAGTCGCCGGTGCCGCAGCCTTCCTTGGCGCCGGTCAGCCCGAGCCGATCGCGCAGGACGTCGAGCAACGTCTCGTCGGGCTGGCAAAGGTATTCGACGTGATCGCCGTTGATTGTCGTTGAAACTGCTACACCGGCCATCATTTGCCTCCTGCGCGTGCGTAGGCGGTCGTCGCGGCCCGTCCGGCCAGCACGCCCGCAACTTTTCGTCTGAACTCGATGGTGCCGCGCTTGTCGTCGATGGGGCGGCAGGCCCCAGCGCAGATCTTGGCGAGCCGCTCAAGTGCCGCCTCGTCCAGCTTCCTGCCGATGAGAGCCTCGGCTGCTTCTTCCACCAGAAGCACGGTCGGGGCCGCGGCGCCCAGCGCGACGCGCGCGGCCGTGATGACGCCATGCTCGTCGAGCGACAGCTTCACGCCGGCGCTGACCACGGCGATGTCCATCTCGGTGCGCGGAATGAACCTGAGATAGGCGTCGCCCGAACGCGGCTCCCGCTTGCCGAGCAGGATCGCCTCGACGATCTCACCCTTGGTGAGCGAGGTCTTGCCGGGCCCGATCGGCACGGCCTCGACAGGAATGGTGCGCTTGCCCGAGGGGCCGGCAACCACGGCCTTGGCGGCGGCGGCCACCAAGGCCGGGACGCTGTCGGCGGCCGGCGATGCGTTGCACAGATTGCCAACGATGGTGCAGCGGCCCTGGACCTGTTTCGAGCCGATCAGCTTCGACGCTTCGACGACACCGGGCCAGGCCTTCTTCAGAACCGAGCTCTCGCCCAGGACGGCGCAGGGGACGGTGGCGCCGATGCTGAAGCCGTCGGCCGTCTCCCTGATCTCGCTCAAGCCCTCGATCGCCTTGATGTCGACGATCAGGTCGGGATCGACAAACCCGCCCTTCATCCGAACGAGGAGGTCACTGCCTCCAGCGAGAATGGCTGATGTGCCGGAAGCGTCGGCCAGCAGGCCAACGGCGTCTTCGATTGAAAGCGGACGTATGTAACGCATCGTCTCCCCTTGGTGATGGTGATCTCGCCGACCGTTATAAACAGTCTCCTCATAATGACCATCCGGTTGCTGATTTCCAGCGATTGGGCCAGCACCGCGAGAGAGATTTTTGTCTAAAGTCTTTGTTTTGATGCATGTCGTTGTCCCAGAACCGCGCACACTTCTGGGCGACATGCATTTAAGCGGCGTCTTTTGCATTGTCGAGGCTGATGCCGATGTCCTTCAATGCCTCGGCCACGGCCTCGTCCAGCGGCGTGTGCGGGACTTCGCCGATGATGCTTGCCAGCCGGTCGGACACGAGCCGGTGCGGTTCGAAGCGCAGATAGGACATCGAGACGATCTCGCGCCACATCGCCACGAACGGGCTGCCGGCGCGCAGCACCCACCACGGCATGAAGGTCAGTTTCAGCGGCCGGCCAAGCGCCTTCTCGGCCGCGGCCTTGATGTCCATGTCGGTGACGGCGTGGCCGGGGAAGTTGAGCGCCTCAAAGAAGCCGAGCTTGCCCTGATTGCGCGCCAGGCCGACGAAGCCGATGGCGAAGTCCGGCAAATAGGCCCATTCGTGCACGAGGTTGGCAGGGCCAGGCGCGGTGTAGACGCCCTTGCTCATCTTGGCGGCGACGACGAGGTCGAACCATGATCCGCTGCCGGTGCCGCCGAAGAAATCGCCGGCGCGCAGGATGATGGTGCGGACGCGGCCGGCATCGGCCTCGCGGCGAAACAGCGCTTCCATGGCGCAGCGGATGCGGCCCTTCTCGGTGGTCGGACGGAATGGCGTGTCTTCGGTGACCACCTCAGGCATCGGCGAGCCGTAATTGTAGACAGTGCCGGGGAAAAGATGCAGCGCGCCATTGGCATGGCAGGCGGCCATGACGTTCTCCGCCATTGGCAGACACTTGCCCCAGTCGGTGTAGATCGGGTTGAGGCCGTTGAAGATGATGTCGACGCCTTGCGTGGCGCGGATCAGCGCCTCGCGGTCGAGCGCATCGCCGGCGACGGCGGTGGCGCCCTTGAGTTCGGCTGGGACCTTGCCGCTGCGGGTGACGGCGCGGACGTCGAAACCGGCGTCGATGAAGGCTTTGCCAACCACGCGGCCGAGCCGGCCATTGGCCCCCAGAATTGCGATCTTGGTCATTTTTCTTCTCCGTGTTGGTGTTTGCACGGCGAATATGATGCCTCCATATGCGAATGAAAATTGACTATCAATGCAGCTTTGTTATTCATAAATGAATGGAAGACATCGACTGGAACCTGATCAAGAGTTTCGTCACCGTGGCGGAGACCGGCAGCCTGTCGGCCGCAGCGCGCAAACTGTCGGCCAGCCAACCAACGCTCGGGCGTCACATCGGTGAGCTCGAACAGGCGTTGGGCGTCACCTTGTTCCGGCGCGGGCGGCGCGGCTATGCGCTGACGGAAGCAGGCGCCACGCTGTTCGAACGCGGCAAGGCCGTGAGCGAGCAGGCGAGCGCGTTCTCACTATTGGCATTGGGCTCGGTCGAGGCGATCGAAGGCACGGTGCGCATTGCCGCCAGCGAGGTGGTGGCGGCCTATGTGCTGCCGAAGATGACGGCGCGGCTCGGCATCGAGGAATCCGGCATCGAGGTCGAGATCGTCGCCTCGAACCAGGTCGAGAACCTGCTGCGAAGGGATGCCGATATCGCCATCCGCATGGTCAAGCCGGCGCAGAACGAGCTGACGGCGCGCAAGGTCTGCGATATCAAGCTCTGCTGCTGCGCGGCGAAATCCTATCTCGACCAGCACGGCCGCCCGCTCAAGCCCGCCGATCTTCTCGACCATCCGCTGATCGGCTTCGACCGCAGCGACGAGATGATCCGGGGCTTTACCCAGGCCGGCATCCCCGTCACCCGAAGCAGCTTCCGCTTCAGGGCCGACAACCAGATCGTGCTGTGGGAAGCGCTGCGGGCGGGAAACGGCGTCGGTCTTGGCCAGGAGCCGCTGACGGACAGCGACCCGTCGCTGGAGAAACTGCTGCCCGGCCTGCCACTGCCCAGCCTGCCGGTGTGGCTGGCCATGCATCGCGACGTGCGCACCAGCGTGCGCATCCGCCGCGTCGCGGATTTCCTCTATGAGGAGCTGAAGCGCTATTCGGCGGGGGCGGCCGCGAATTCGGCGCGGTGAGCGAGCCCGGCCATCAAAAGCACGACGATCAACAGCCCCGACATGGCGACGAAGATCGGCCCGAAGCTGGAATGCTCGGCGACGAAGCCGATCGCCGACGGCGCCACCAATATGCCGGAATAGCCCATGGTGGTGACGACGCTCATGCCGGTGCCCGACGACATGCCTTCCTGGTTGCCGCCGGCCGAGAAGATGATCGGCACCATATTGGCGATGCCGAAGCCGCACAGGGCAAAAGCCGCGATGGCGATCCAGGGCGAAGGCGACAGGCCGGCGACCAGCATGCCGGCGGCGGCGACCACCGCCGAGCCGCGCAGCGTCGCCACCGCGCCGAAGCGGTTGCGCACGCCGTCGCCGAAAAAGCGCATGACAGCCATGACGCCGGAGAAGGCGGCGTAGGCAAGGCCGGCGATGGCGAGGTCGGCGCCGAGCTCCTGCCGGAGATAAAGCGCTGCCCAGTCGAGCACGGCGCCCTCGGAAATCATCGTCAGCAGCGCCATCAGCCCGACAAGATAGACCAGCGGGTTGGCCGGCAGCGTTAATCTGTGATGCTCGGCGGCCTGCGGCTTGTCCTCGGCGATGAGGTAGCCGACCGCCACGGCAATGACGGCAAAAGCTATGACCGTGACCACAGCCGCATGGGCGAGGTGGCCGTAAGTCTGGATGGCGTAACCGCCCAGACCGCCACCGGCGAAACCGCCGAGGCTCCAGAAGCCGTGCGAGGACGACATGATGGCGCGGGACAGCCGGCGCTCGACCACCACCGCATTGGCGTTCATCGCGACATCCATGCCGCCGATCGAGCCGCCGAAGATGATCATGGCGATCGCCGCCAGCGGCACGTTGGGCGCCAGCGCCACGATCAGCAGGCCGAGGCTGCCGCAAAGGCCGAACCAGCGCAACACGGTGCGCGAGCCATGCCTGGAGATCAGATGGCCGCACCAGCTCATGGCCGCGACCGCGCCGACGCCGAACAGCAGGATCAGCAGACCGAGGGTGAATTTCGAGATGTCGAGCCGGGTCAGGAACACCGGAATCTGCGGCGCCCAGCTGCCGGTCAGGAAGCCGTTGGCGAGGAAGATCGCGGCTACGGCCCATCGCCCCTGAAGGGCGCTCTGCATGGTGTCTTGCGCGTTCATGGCCCGAATCCGGTCAAGGAATGGCTTTGCGCGGCAAATTAGATCGATTCAATTTCTCGTCAAGCGCTTGGCTGCGAAAAGCTTGTGGGCCACATCTAAGGGGAAACCGTTAGGCGCTGTCCCGCCGACGTCAATCCTGTGAACCGCGCGCTACTTCAGTGATCCCTCGGCCGTCTTGCCTCGAACTCCGCTTTCTTGGCGTCCGAAGCCTCGGTCTGGTTCAGCGCCTGCCATTGCGCATAGGGCATGCCGTAGACGATTTCGCGCGACTGATCCTTGCCGAGATCGACGCCCTCAGCCTCGGCCGCTTCGCGATACCAGTTCGACAGGCAGTTGCGGCAGAAGCCGGCGAGGTTCATCAGGTCGATGTTTTGCACATCGCTGCGCTCGCGCAGATGCTCGACCAGCCGGCGGAAGGCCGCGGCCTCGAAATCGCGTTTCTGGTCATCGCTGAGTTCGGTCATTGCCTTGGGTCCTCACAGCGGCCCGGTGCGCGAGCCGAACATCTTCACCTGATGTATATCGGGACGGCGGTCGATGGCGTCAACGATCGGCGCCAGCCGTTCCGCCCAGGCCAGCGCCCCCTTGCGGTCTGATATCAGGTCCTGGCGGATCTCGATCAGCGCATGGGCAAAGCCGTTGACGATGGCGTGCTTGAACATGGTGTCGCCGCGCAACGCGCCGTCATAGGGTTCATTGTCGCCGACGACGAGGTTTTTATCCTGCGCCAGCATGTCGATCAGCGGCCGCGCCACGCGGTCGTCGAGGTCCCACAATATGCCGACATGCCAAGGGCGGATGAAGCCCTGCATGACAGGGGTGAAGGAGTGTACGGAGAAGATGAGCGGCGCTTTGCCTGAGGCGTGCGCCACCGACGCGATCATGGCGCCGACCGCGTCCTGATAAGGCCGGTAGAAGCCGTCGAGCCGCCTTTCGCGTTCGGCCGGTGCCATAGGGTAGTTTCCCGGCACGACAGTGCCGTCATAGAGCTGGCGGATCAGCGTCGGGTCGTCCTCGCCGCGATTGGGATCGATCAGCAGCCGCGAAAAATTGGCGATCACCGCCGGCACGTCGAGCGCTGCGGCCAGTTCGCGCGTCACTGTCTCGACACCGATGTCGTAGGCGATATGGCGATCGAGTTCCGCCGCCGGCAAGCCGAGACTGCCATACTCCTCCGGCAGGTCGCGGCGGGCATGGTCGGCGACAAGCACGATGCCTCGCTTGCGGTCGCCTTCGACGATATCGAAAGGCGCGAAAACTGTGGATCGGGTCATTGGCTGGAAAGGTCTGTTCGCTGGCTTCCGGGGAGGGTGGTATCGTCATTCCCACGAAGAGGACTGTTGCGCAATGCCGTTGTTTGGCCACGGTTTCTGCGAAAATCCTGTGACGCGCGGCAGATCGCGTGTCGGGGGCCTTTCTAAATCGATTGGAATTGGACAGAACGGCGCGTTGACATGCGCCCGGACTTTTCCGAAAAGGGGCGTTGAGAGATGCAGATGACGTTATTGAGGGGTTTCGGGATGGGTTCCGCCGGCAGGCCGCGTGCGCGCACCGCCTTTGCCGTGCCGCTCCTGACCCTGACGCTAGGGCTCACCGCGCTGGTCGCGGCTTCGCCTGCCCGCGCCGATTTCCGCGTCTGCAACGCCACGCAGAACCTGGTCGGCGTCGGCATCGGCTACCGCGCCAAGGCAGGCTGGATCACCGAGGGGTGGTGGCACATCGAAGGATCGAGCTGCAAGACGCTGATCGAAGGTCCGCTGTCATCAAGGTTTTACTATCTTTATGCAGAAGACGCCGAGCGCGGCGGGCGCTGGGATGGCCCGATCAACATGTGCGTGGCTGAAAAAGAGTTCAAGATCGCAGGCGTTACCGATTGCGTCGCCCGGGGCTTCCAGCGCGCCGGATTCCAGGAATATGACACGGGCGAGCAGGCAAGCTGGATGGTCCAGCTGACCGATGAGTCCACAACGGGAGGCGCTCCAGCCGCCCCGGGAACAAACAGTCAATGAGACGTAGCCGCAAGGTCAAGATCCTCGCCACCATCGGTCCTGCCTCCTCGTCCGAGGAGATGCTGCAGAAGCTGTTCGAAGCCGGGGCCGATGTCTTCCGCATCAATATGAGCCACACCGATCACGAGTTGATGCGCACGCTGGTCGGCCGCATCCGTGCGGTCGAGGAAAAGGTCGGCCGTCCAATCGGCATCCTGGCCGATTTGCAGGGACCGAAGCTGCGCGTCGGCAAGTTCGCCAACGGCAAGGAGGTTCTGACGCCGGGCCAGACCTTCACCCTCGACAACAATCCCGAGCCCGGCACGTCGACCCGGGTCTACCTGCCGCATCCCGAAATCCTGAGCTCGGTCGAGGCCGGCCACCGTCTGTTGATCGACGATGGCAAGCTGGAGCTCAGGGCGGTGAAGAGCGACGGCAAGTCTATCACCTGCACCGTCGTCGCCGGCACCACCATTTCCGACAAGAAGGGCGTCAGCCTGCCCGACACCGACCTGCCGGTCGGTGCGCTGACCGAAAAGGACCGCAAGGACCTCGATGCGGTGCTGGCGGAAAGCGTCGACTGGGTGGCGCTGTCCTTCGTGCAGCGGCCGGAGGATTTGGCGGAAGCCCGCAAGATCGCGCGCGGCCGGGCACTGATCATGGCCAAGATCGAAAAGCCGCAGGCCGTCGCCCGGCTGGCCGAAATCATCGAACTCTCCGACGCGCTGATGGTTGCCCGCGGCGATCTCGGTGTGGAAATGCCGCTGGAAGCGGTGCCCGGCATCCAAAAGCAGATCACGCGCGCCGCGCGCCGGGCCGGCAAGCCGGTGGTGGTCGCCACGCAGATGCTGGAATCGATGATCACCGCGCCGGTGCCGACCCGCGCAGAGGTGTCCGACGTGTCGATCGCCGTGTTCGAGGGCGCCGACGCCATCATGCTTTCAGCCGAATCCGCTGCCGGCGCCTATCCGGTCGAGGCGGTGGCGATGATGAACCGCATCGCCACCAAGGTCGAAACCGACCCGACCTATGCCGGCATCATCAACGCGCAGCGCTCGGAACCGGAAGCAACCGGCGCCGACGCCATTTCGCTCGCCGCCCGCGAGATTGCCGAGACGCTGAAACTGTCGGCGATCATCACCTATACGGCTTCGGGCACCACCGGCCTGCGCGCCGCGCGCGAGCGGCCGCAAGTGCCGATCATCGCCCTGTCGCCGATCCTCAACACGGCGCGGCGGCTGTCGCTTTTGTGGGGCACGCATTGCGTCGTCTCGCCCGACGCCAGCGACCTCGACGACATGGTCGACCGCGCCTGCCGCATCGCTTTCGAAGAGGGGTTCGGCCAGCCGGGCGACCGTGTCATCATCACGGCGGGCGTGCCGCTGAGGACGCCGGGTTCGACCAACATGCTGCGCATCGCCTATGTCGGGTCGGACGTGCAGGCCACCCGCAACATAGGTTGACAGAGGCTTCAACTCATCACAGTTCGCAGCGCTCTTGCCGCACCTTCGGCGTGATCGATGCGCCGAAGGAAGCGGTGTGCGCGAGGGATTGGGTCATAGAGATACTGATCTGGGCCGCGCATCTTTCGCCGGTTGAGGTCGGCGGTGTCGAGCAGGTCGAAATCGACCCTTTCCAGCGTGCAGTGCCAGCCTGCGCTATGCGAAGCCCATCCCCTTCCATGCTGCTGCAGAAGCCGCGCTCGGCTGGAATAGCCGTGATAGTCGAAGGCGATCACGCCGTTCGTCATATAGATATGGTTGCCGTAGAAATCCTCGCCCGGAATGATCCGTTCGCCGTAGAATCCGTCCAGGGGAGGATGGCTGAGGAAGGTGCCCGCAAGGATGTGGCAGGCGCCGTAGCCGAAGAAGATGCGATCCGGTAGCGCCCAGAACGCTTCGGGGTTTTTCTTGATTCCGTGCTTCAGGACATACATGCGGCCGTCACGTCGGGGCGAGTTGCGCGTCGGGCACCGTAATGTCGGGGCACTGTGCATCGTTGTAGGCATCGCCGGCGATCCGCGCTTCCACGGTTTTCGCGATTGCCTGCAGGTCGACGTCCTTGCCGGCGACTTTCTCGATCGCGCCGACGACGAGGTCGGAGGCGATCCAATCCGGCTTGTGGCCCAGATTGTGGACCCAGATCAGTTCGGCGCCGGGGATGTCCCTGACCAGGCCGACCGAATGGATCGAGGCATAGACCACCTTGTCGCGATCGCCCGAGATGACGATCGTCGGCGCTGTGATGTCGCGGTAATGCGGCGCGGCCTTCAGCGTATAGTCGTAGAGGCCGGCGACATCGATGGCGTTGGCGCGGAAAGCGCCGGGACGCAGCACCAGCGGAATCGAGGCATTGCCGACATAGGCTTCCGGCACCTTGTTGGGAGAAAACACGCAGGCCGTGGCGCCGTCCATCTGCAGCGTGCCTGCCGGATAGGTCAATGTCTCCGAGAACAGCCAGCCGATGACGGGGGTGGCGGTCAGCTTGTAGTACCAGGCGGTCGCGCCGCCCGGCCAGGGGTGGCTGACCGGCGACAGAAAGACCAGCCCGAGCGTCTTCTCCGGGTGTTCGCGGCCAAAGGCGGCGGTGATCACGCCGCCAAACGAATGGCCGACGATGATCGCCTTGTGGATGCCGAGACGGTCCATCAGCCCGGCGATGGTGTCGGCCTGCCCCGACGGGCTCTCATTGCCGGGGCCGCGCGCCGACCAGCCGAAGCCCGGCCGGTCGAGGAAGACCATCTCGGCGCGGCCTTCGAGCAAAGGCCTGATCGGCAGCATCTGATCCCTGAGATTGGCGCTGGCGCCATGGATGAAGACGATCGCCGGCAGTTCGGCATTTTGTGGCGCCGGCACGTGGACATAGTGGATGCGGGTGGCGTCGATGTCGGCAAATTCGCCGGCCGGCGGGTTCCGCCACTCGATCAGCCACGCGCCGGCGCGGGTGACACCGGCCAGGGCAAAGACGAGCGCGAGGAGCAAAGCACAGGCGGCGTAAATGAGGTTCATGCGCGGAGATACGGGGGTGGAGGGGGATAAGTTCTAGGGAGTAGGGAGTAGGGAGTAGGGAGGTGGCGTCTCGACCAATCTCTCTACTGACTAATCCCTAATTCCTACTGCCTAATCAAATTCCTTCGCCGGCAAGCTCTTCCGAAATTGCCGCGACCTGGTCCTGGGCGCTACGCATCATCGGATAGATGGTAAGCACCTTCTGCCAGGCTTCGAGCGCCGATTGCTTGTGGCCGGTGGCGGACATGATCTGGGCCAGGCCGGAAAGCGCGCCGAAATGGCGTGGTTCCAGCTGCAGCGTCTGGTCGATGTCGGACATCGACTTCCCGAAATTCTTCATCATGTAATGGACGGTGGCGCGCCGGTTCCAGCCTTCGGCATATTTTGGCTGCAGGATGACAACCTGGTCGAGGAAGTCGAGGGCGACGTCGAACTTCTGGTCGTCCATCGCCTTTTGCGACCATTGCATCATCAGGTCGATCGAGGCGCTGCCGGACTGGAACCATTCGCCCCAGATGCGCCCGGCGATGCGCTCGGCCGCCTTTTCGTTGCGCTCGCGCTTCAGCTCGGCAAACAGTTGGTCGAGCCTGGCTTCCCTGGTCAGGGCAACCGGCGGCTTTGCCGGCGGATCGTCCGCCGACGCCGGAGCGACGCCGAAAAGAAACAGGGTCGCCAAAAATGCAAAAAGAATCCGCATCGCCGGAATCTAACCCCGGACGGCGGATCGTCAAACTGAAATTAGCGTGAAAGTGCCTGAAACCAGGCAATTACCATCGTATGGACGGAGGCAACGAGCCTCCGGCCGAACACTCAGCCCTGGCGCGCCTTGTAGCGTGGAGCGGTCTTGTTGATGATGTAGACGCGGCCCTTGCGGCGAACCAGCTGGTTGTCGCGGTGACGCGCCTTCAGCGCCTTGAGCGAATTCTTGATCTTCATGGTCTTGCCCGTCGGTCTGGGCCCTGTCCGGGCCGAATTATTAAGGCGCGCCTGAAAAGCGCGCCTTTGAACTTGCGGTGGCTCATAAACGAGGAGCCTTGCCCGTGTCAACCGCAAGCGTGCTGGATAGAGGCCGAGAATGGCTTTGGCCATCAAATATCCGCCATCTCGGCTCCACGCCATTGCGCGGCCGAAGGCGGGCTGGAATGGTGCGGCACCCGCAAGCCGATTTGGAGACCTCCATGCGCCTGTTGTTTGTGTCCGCGAGCCTTGCCGTTATGGCAGCCGCCTCCATCGCGCAGGCGCAGGAATGCGACCGCAACGACGACAGCCAGCAGATGATGAACATCTGCGCCGGCGAGGACTATCGGGCCGCCGATGCCAAGCTCAACCAGGCCTACAAGGATCTCGTCGGTCGCAACGACGACAAGGGCAGGAAGCTGCTGCAGGTCGCGCAACGCGCCTGGATCGCCTTCCGCGACGCCGAATGCGCCTATACGACGACAGACAGCGAGGGCGGCTCCATCCATCCGATGGAGGTTTCACAATGCCTGACCGAACTGACGGACCAGCGCATCAAACAGCTCACCGCGGGCGCCAATTGTAGGGAAGGCGATGCGAGTTGCGCCAGCCCCGACGAGGACGGAGATCTGAACGACGAGCTGCAATAGGGCTCGAGCCACGCCCTCGCGCAAAGTGCCGGAATGGCTTAGCTACGGCGGCTGATGCGCGTGAAATGGCCCATCTTGCGGCCTGGGCGCGCTTCCGCCTTGCCGTAGAGATGCAGCATCAGATCGGGCTCGGCGAGCAAAGCGGGTACGCGCAGCACATCGTCGCCGATCAGGTTTTCCATGACGCAGTTTGAATGCCGGCCAGGGTTGCCCAGCGGCAGGCCGGCAATGGCGCGGATATGCTGCTCGAATTGCGAAACGATGCAGGCGGCTTCCGTCCAGTGGCCGGAATTGTGCACGCGCGGCGCCATTTCGTTGGCCAGCAGCGTGCCATCGGCAAGAACGAAGAACTCGACGCCGATGACGCCGACATAGTCGAGGGCCGACAGGATTTTCGCTGCCGACCCCTGTGCCGTCGCCGCCGTCTCCAGCCTGATCTGGGCCGGCAGGGTCGAGGTATGCAGGATGCCGTCGCGGTGGACGTTCTCAGCCGGATCGTAGGCGGCGACCGCGCCGTCCAACCCGCGCGCGGCGATGACCGAGATTTCGCGCTCGAAAGCGACGAAGGATTCGAGGATCAGCGGCACATTGCCCATGGTCTCGCATGTGCCGGCAAAGCCGCCCGTCTCCATGTTGCGGAAGACGCGCTGGCCCTTGCCGTCATAGCCCATGCGGCGGGTTTTCAAGATGCCGCTGCCACCGAACTCTCTCAGCGCCGCCGTCAGCTCGTCGTCATTGTCGACGGAGCGGAAATCCGCTGTCCTGATGCCGATGCCGTTCAGGAATAGCTTCTCCGCCACCCGGTCCTGGGCGACTTCCAGCGCCCTGGGTGGCGGATAGACCGGGACCTTGGCGGCGAGCGCGCCGGCAGCCGCTACCGGCACATTCTCGAATTCGTAGGTGACGACGGCGCTGACTGCCGCCAGTTCGGCAAGGGCGTCCGCATCGTCATAGGCGGCGGTGATCTGGCGGTTGGCGACCTGAGCCGCCGGGCAATCGGCCTGCGGTTCGAGGATAATTGTGCGGTAGCCGAGGCGCGCTGCGGCAACAGCCAGCATGCGGCCGAGCTGGCCGCCGCCGATGATGCCGATGCTCGATCCCGCGGGCAGGCTCACGGCGCGTCCGTCGGTTCGGTGGCGACCCTGGCGGTTTGGGCGGTGCGCCAGGCATCCAGGCGGGCGGCAAGTTCTTCGTCGTTCAGCGCCAGCACGGCGGCCGCCAGAAGGGCGGCGTTGGCCGCACCCGCCTTGCCGATGGCAAGCGTGCCGACCGGAATGCCGGCCGGCATCTGGACGATGGAGAGCAGCGAATCCTGGCCTGACAGCGCCTTCGATTCGACCGGCACGCCGAACACCGGCAGCGGCGTCAGAGCCGCCGTCATGCCGGGCAGGTGGGCGGCGCCGCCGGCCCCGGCGATGATCACCTTGTAGCCGGCCGCCTTGGCGCCTTTGGCGAAATCATAGAGGCGGTCCGGGGTGCGGTGGGCGGAGACGATCAGCCGCTTGTGCGGAATGCTCAGCGCCTCCAGCGTTTCGGCGGCGTGGCGCATCGTCGCCCAGTCGGACTGGCTGCCCATGATGATGGCGACGTCGGCGCGGTGGTCGGTCAAGCGCATGCTCCCGGCGGTAAAGGCGCGCCTTAGCGGAATTCGGGCTGGCCCGCAAGGATGGCGGCCGCCGCAGCCTAGTCCGGCCAGCGCAGGGCGCCGGATGAATCCTTTCGCGGCTGTCTCATCGCATCCGTCGGCCTGTCGGCCGCGGTGAGCACGGCGCGCAGCTGCTCGGCGACGATCTCGGCCTCGCCGGGGTGCAGATTGCACGGGTCGAGGAAGAAATGGCCGCGCTCGGCCTCGTGGTTGCGCACGATGATGGGCGGCGATCCGGCCGCCAATGCCGAGGCGAGGCCGGCGGCGGTGAAGCGGCTTTTGGGCAAGACAAAGATTTGCAGCCGGTCGAGCGGATTGGCGGTCGGGTCGGGAATGATGTTTGCGACGATGCCGGGTATTCCCTGTAGCGAATCCCTCCACAGATTGAGCGCCGCTTCCTCGCGCCGGCGGATGCCGGCATGGTCGCGCTTTTCCCAGGCTTCGAGCGCAGCCATGGTGCCGGCGATGCTTTCCTTGCCGACCTTCATGGCGCGGGCGACGCCGCGGTTCTGCAGATAGGCGGCGCGGACAAGATCCTTGCGTCCCGTAACGATGCCGCTGGTTGGCCCCGAAAGGAATTTGTGGCCGCTGTAGACGACGATGTCGGCGCCGCGCGCCAGGAAGCTGCGCAGGTCATATTCGGAAGCCGCGTCGACGATCACCGGCACGCCCCTGGCGTGGCAGATTTCGCAGAATTCCTCGAGGGAAAGCATGCCGTACTGCACGGTGTGGTGCGCGACGACATAGAGTGCTGCCGCCGTGCGCTCATTGATCGCTTCGCGCAGGTGATAGTCCTGGGTGACGCTGACGGTACCGGCTGGAATGACCTTGGCGCCGGCGACGCGGATCGACTGGTCGATCGGCGCGCCGTAATTGACGATATGGCCAAGCTGGATGACGACTTCGGACTTCAGGCCTTCGGTGTCGTCGGGCAGCCGTTCGATCGCCAGCAAATTGGTGCCGGTCATCGCCCCGGCGATCGCCATTGTGATGCCTGAGGCGCAGCAGGCGGTGATGAAGCCGGCCTCGCCGCCGGTGAGGCGGGCGGTGATCACGCTTGCGGCGCGCTGCAGATCGTCCATCTCCACCCATTGCGAGGCGATCTCGGCCATGGCGCTGATCGCCTCGGGAACGATGATCGAGGCGCCGAGGGTCGTCATCGTGCCGGAGACGTTGATGATCGGCCTCAGTCCCAGCCGTTCACGGATCGTGGTGTTGGAGCCGGTGTCGGAATAGGTTTTCATGTTCAGCAATCCCTTGACGGTCAGGCGGCGATCTCGACGACCGCTTCGATTTCGACGGTGATGTTTCCAGGCAGCGAGCCGACCCCGATCGCCGAGCGTGCATGGCCGCCGATCTTGTCGAAGACGCTGGCGAACAGGTCCGAGCAGCCATTGACCACTTTCGGGTGGTCGCTGAAGGTCGGCGTCGCATTGACGAAGCCGAGCAATTTGACGACGCGCACGATGCGGCCGAGATCGCCGGCGGCGGCGTGCATGACGGCGAGCAGGTTGAGGCCGGTGAGGCGGGCATGCTCATAGGCCTGCTCGACGGTGACGTCCTCGCCGACCTTGCCGGTGCACAGCGTGCCGTCGGCGCGCAGCGGCCCTTGACCCGAAAGAAAGATCAGCCGGCCGCTTTCCGCATGGGTGACGAAATTGGCGATCGGCGTCGGCGGCTCGGGCAGCGTCAGGCCGAGCTCGGCGAGCCGGATGTAAGGCGTCATGGAAGAATTCTCCTTGGGCCGGCCTGTTGTTTTACGCAATTCCCAAGGGAAAGCGCTTCGCGCTTTTCCCGGGAAAACCGCTTACACTTTTCCTGGAATTGCTTCGGGCCGCCCATGTCAGAAATGCGAGGCGCGGAACCGCGCCAGGAAAGAGCGCAGGCGCTCATTGGTGGTCTCTTCGGCAAGGATCTCCTTCGGCGGGCCAACAGCGCTGACACCGCCATCGGCCATGAAGACAATGCGGCTCGAAGCGTCGCGGGCAAAGGCCATCTCGTGCGTGACCATCACCATTGTCATGCCGTCTTCGGCCAGGCTGCGCACAACGGCCAGCACCTCGCCGACCAATTCGGGATCGAGCGCGGAGGTGATCTCGTCGAGCAGCAGGATCTTTGGCTCCATGGCGACTGCCCGCGCTATGCCGACGCGCTGCTGCTGGCCCCCGGAGAGTTCCGCCGGCAGGCTGTCGGCCTTGTGGGCGAGGCCGACGCGGCTCAGCCAATGCTCGGCGATCTGGCGCGCCTCGGCCTTGCTCTTGCCGCGCACCTTGGTGAGGCCGAGCATGATGTTGCCGGCGGCGGTGAGGTGCGGAAACAGGTTGAAGCTCTGGAACACCATGCCGGTTTCGGCGCGCATATTGGCAAGGTCGCGCTCGCTGCGCCGCTGGCGCGCGCCGGCCTCACGAAAACCGACCTCCTTGCCGTCGATGCGGATCGAACCTGAGTCGTAGCTTTCGAGAAAGTTGACGCAGCGCAGCAGGGTGGTTTTGCCGCTGCCGGAAGGGCCGATGACGGTGACCACCTCGCCCCTGTCCACCTTGAGGCTGACCGAGCGAAGCACCTCGACCGAACCAAAGGCTTTCGAGACCCCGGCAATGTCGAGAAGGGCAGCATTGTCGTTCGAGCTTGTGGCCATCGTGCTAGTCCCGGATGAAGGCAAAGCGCCGTTCCAGCCGCCGGCTGGCGTAGGAAAGCGCATAGTTGACGGCGAAATAGATCAAGGCGCCGAGGATGTAGAGCGGCATCGCCTCATAGGTGCGGCCGATGACCTGGTTGATCGCCTGCATCAGGTCGGTGATGCCGAGCAGCGAGACCAGGGCGCTGCCCTTGACCGCATCGGTGACGCCGTTGATCCAGGGCGGCAGGAAGCGCCGGAAGGCCTGCGGAAAGATGACGTAGGTGAGCCGCTGGCGAAAAGTCAGCCCAATGGCCATCGCCGCTTCTGACTGGCCCTTGGGAATAGAGCCGACGGCGCCCCGGAGATACTCAATGACCTGCGCCGTCTTGAACAAGGTCAGCGCCAGCACCGCCGCCGAGAAGGATTGCAGATGCAGGCCGATGGCCGGCAGGCCGTAATAGACGAAGAACATCAGCACCAGGATCGGGATGCCGCGGATGGTGTCGGAGAAGATGCGCACGGCCCAGCGCAGCGGCGCCGGGCCGTAGACCAGGCCGACGCCGAGCGCGACGCCGGCAATCAGCGACAGCACCACGACCAGCAGCGACACCCACAAAGTGATGGCGAAGCCCTGGGCGAGGAACGGTACGGCGTAGAGGATCTGGCTCAGCATGTCAGCGCGCAGCCCTGAACCGGCGTTCGACCAGCCGCAGCCCGAAGAGCAGGGTGTAACCGGTCACCAGGTACATCGCCGTCGTCACCAGATAGACCTCGACAATGCGGAAGGTGTTGAAGTTGATCCACTGGGCGCCGAAGGTGAGCTCGGGCACCGAGATGACCGATGCGATGGACGTGTCCTTGAACAGCGAGATGAAGGTGTTGGACAGCGCCGGCAGCGTGATGCGCAGCATGGTCGGCAGGCGCACATGAACCAGCCGCTGCCAGGGCGTCAGGCCGATGGCTTTGCCGGCATCGAGCTGGCCGCGCGGCACGGCTTCCAGGCCGGAGCGGAACACCTCGACCAGATAGGCGCCGCTATAGACCGACAGCGTCAGCACGAACGAGGTCGGCGCGTCGTAGGCGACGTCGATCACCGTCGGCAGGCCGTAGAAGACAAGATAGACGAGCAGGATCAGCGGCACGTTGCGGATGAATTCGACGTAAGCCGCAATGATGGCGCGCACCACGCGTCCGGCCGAGACATACCAGACCGCCAGCACCAGGCCGATGACGACGCCGATGGCAATCGAAATCACGGCAAGCTCGAGGCTGAGCAGAAGGCCGCCCCACAGCTTGTCGAAATGGCGCCAGATCAGGTTGAAGTTGAGCGTATAGCCCATGCGTCTCCCGCAATAACCAAGGGGATGCGAACTAGAAGGCGGAAGGGCTAACCCTTCCGCCAGCACTTGTCAGACAACCGGGAAACCGGGATGGCGGGCCGGCGGCTCTTGGCCGAAATAGTCCTTGAAGGCGGCGTCGTAGAGTGCGGTCTCATGGCCGAACATGGCGATGGTGAAGGTCTGGTTGACGAAGGTCAGCCAGTCCAGGTCGCCCTGCCTGACCGCCGCGCCGTAGAGCATCGAGTACCAGCTCTTGCCGGCATCGAAATATTTGTCGGGGTTGCGCGAGGCCAGCCAGCGCACGGTTGAAAGATCGACAGCGGCGGCATCGGCGCGTTTCGATTCCAGTGCCTGCAGCACATTGGCCTGGGTGTCGATCTGCAGCACCTGCGCCTCCGGCAGGGCGTAATGGACCGAGCTTTCGGCATCGACATTCTGCAGGATCGAGATGCGCGTCGCCGAACCACCGGCGAGCAGCTTGTCGAAGGTCTTGTTTTCCGCCGTCGGCAGCGTCAGCAGGGCGACGCCCTCGACATAGTATGGCCTGGAGAAGTGGATCAGCTGCGAGCGCTGCGCGGTCATGGTCATGAACTGGATGGTAATGTCGACCTTGTTGGTGGTGACATTGGGGATGCGCTGCGCCGGATCCTGCATGACGAACTCGACCTTGCTCGGATCGTCGAACAGACCCTTGGCCAGGATGCGTCCCATGGTGATGTCCATGCCGACCAGCTCGCCGGCATCGTTTTCGAAATGCCATGGCGCGTTGGTGCTGCCGGTGCCGACGATCAGCTTTCCGCGGTCAAGCGCGGTGCGCAGAACGCTGTCGGATGCGGCTTGTGCCGCCGCCTTTTCGGCGCTGACAGCGGTCATCACGCCCGCCGTTGCAAGCCCGGCCATGCCCAGTTTCAGAAAATCTCGCTTGGATGCGTCGTTCACTGCGACCTCCTGTTGTTTGAGTTCCCCTTACAGACACACGTGTCGCCGACCTGATTGTCTCTTACAATAGACACATGTATCCTATACAAGACAGATACTAACATCAGGAATCAGTTATGCAAGACAGCAATGGACTCACGGATCGGGCGGAGCTTGGTCCAGCCGGGAGCCCGACGCCCGACAAGACCTCCGGCTCGCGCGAGAAGGGCCTCAACCGGGTGCTGGAGATCCTGGACTTCCTGCATGTTACGCAGCGCGCCATCGGCATTGGCGATCTCGCCAAGGGGGTGAATGCGCCGCGCTCCACCACCTATACGCTGGTGCGTTCGCTGGTCGATGCGGGTCTCCTGGAGATGGAGGGCGACGGCAACCGGGTCTATTTCGGCAAGAAGCTCTACCTCTATGGAATGGACTATGTCAGGGGCAACGACCTGCTTAGGCGGGGCCGGCAGGAGGTCGACAATCTGTCGCGCGAGACCGGCGAGACCTCCGAATTGTGCATGCTGCAAAGCGGGCGCTATACCATCGTCCATTCCAGCCCCGGCACCAGGCCGTTCCGCATCAGCTCGGCCACCGGCCTGCAGATCCCGCTGCCATGGACGGCATCGGGGCGGCTGCTTCTGGCCGGATTGGAAAGGGCCGCCATCCAGGACATGGTCTCGGAAGACGACCTTTTGCTGCCCGACGGCCGCAGGCTGCAGTTCGACGACTTCGTTGCCGATATCGCGACGGCCAGAACGACCGGCTATTGCATCACTTCGGGGCTGGTCGACGCCTACACCAAATGCCTGGCCGCCCCTGTCTTCGCGGCCGCCGGCAAGGTCGAGGCGACGATGTGCCTGGTGGTGCCGATCGACACTTCAGCGGAGAAGACCGACGAATTGCTGACGTTGCTGCGCCATCGCGCGGCGCGGCTGTCGATAGCGGGGTGAGCAGTTAGGCCCCGAGGCCGTCGGCTAAGCGATGATGTCCGGAATGATCTTGTCTTCCAGCGCCATCAGCCGGTCCTTGAGGAAAAGCTTCTTCTTCTTCATGCGCTGGATCTGCAAGGGGTCGCAGCCCATGGCGATCATCGCATTGATGGCCGCGTCGAAATCGGCATGCTCCTGCTTCAGGCGGGAAAATTCGAGGCGGACATCGGCCTTTTCCTGGTCGGACATTCTCTACCGTCTGCATGTCTGCGGCGCCCGGCAATGGGCATGATTGGGCGGGGGCGGCATCAATTGCCGCCGGCGCGCAGCCAATATCACATATCACATTGTCGTGGAATGCTACCACGCAGCATTCGACATCGCAGCCGGATGGTGGCAGACTGTCATGGTGCCGTCACAGATGCGACCTGCGGTGGACGTGCCTTTGACGGCTGCAATCGAGGAAACCATGAAAGGGAGAACCAATCATGTCTCTTGCATCCCATCTTGATGAGTTGCAGCGGAAACACGGTGATATCGAACGCGAGATCGACGATGCGATGAACCATCCATCGGTCGACGACCTCGAAATCGTGAATCTGAAGCGACGCAAGCTGGCACTCAAGGACGAGATTGAAAAACTGAAGGCGAAACCGACGAGACACTGACGCCCTTCCAGGATTAGACGCGCCGCCTTGGCGCGTGACTATCGCTCCGGTGGCGACATGCCGCCGGAGGCCTGTTTTTGCTACTAATTCCCATACTGTTGGCCGGCGAAACCCGTCTGTGGGGTCGCCGCGCTGCTGCGATTTGGCGGCTCTGCTTGTCTGTCGCCATTGACAAGCCATCTTTGCTCCTCCACCTCATGCCCGAACCTCAGCGCTATGCGCTGATAGCTGATTGAGCGTGCGTCGACGTGGACGTGTGTCGCTCGGGTGATCAAGAGGCTGCCGGCATGACCGGGTATTTTTCCTCCCCCTTTGCGCGCCGGACATCGGTCGGCGTCGATGTCGGCGGCGTGGTCGTCGGCGGCGGCGCGCCGGTCGTCGTGCAGTCGATGACCAACACCGACACGGCCGATATCGACCAGACCGTCGCGCAGGTTGCGGCTTTGCATCGCGCTGGCTCCGAGATCGTGCGCATCACCGTCGATCGTGACGAGAGCGCCGCCGCCGTGCCGCGCATCCGCGAACGGCTCGAGCGGCTCGGCATCAATGTGCCGCTGGTCGGCGACTTCCACTATATCGGGCACAAGCTGCTGGCCGACCATCCAGCCTGCGCCGAGGCGCTGGCCAAATACCGCATCAATCCCGGCAATGTCGGCTTCAAGGACAAGAAGGACCGCCAGTTCGCAGCGATCGTCGAAATGGCGATCAGATACGACAAGCCGGTGCGCATCGGCGTCAATTGGGGGTCGCTCGATCAGGAGTTGCTCACCCGGCTGATGGACGAGAACCAGAGCCAAGGCTTCCCGCTGACGGCGCAGGAAGTAACCCGCGAGGCGATCGTGCAGTCGGCCATCCTGTCGGCCGAAATGGCCGAAGAGATAGGCCTCGCCCGCGAAAAGATCATCCTGTCGGCCAAGGTCAGCGGCGTGCAGGATTTGATCGCGGTCTATACCGAGCTTGCCACGCGTTCCAACCATGCGCTGCATCTTGGCCTCACCGAAGCCGGCATGGGATCCAAGGGCATCGTCGCCTCGTCGGCGGCCATGGGCATCCTCTTGCAGCAAGGCATTGGCGACACCATCCGCATCTCGCTGACGCCGGAGCCGAATGGCGATCGCACTCGCGAGGTGCAGGTCTCGCAGGAACTGCTGCAGACCATGGGCTTCCGTCAGTTCGTGCCGATCGTGGCCGCTTGCCCCGGCTGCGGCCGCACGACATCCACCGTGTTCCAGGAACTCGCCCAGAACATCCAGGCCGATTTGCGCAAGAACATGCCGGTCTGGCGGGAGAAATATCCCGGCGTCGAGAACCTCAAGGTCGCGGTGATGGGCTGCATCGTCAACGGCCCCGGCGAATCCAAGCACGCCGATATCGGCATCTCGCTGCCCGGCACCGGCGAGACGCCGACCGCACCCGTCTTCGTCGACGGCAAGAAGTCGGCGACGCTGCGCGGTCCGTCGATCGCCGCCGATTTCGAGAAGATGGTTGCCGACTATATCGAGCAGCGGTTTGGCCAACACGGCAAGGCTGCGGCCGAATAAGCCATGCGGGGGCTGCTCAAAGCCGGTGTGATCCTGCTCTGCGGGCTGGGTGCCGGACAGGCGCTCGCCGATCCACCGCAATCGCGCTCGGCGGCGAAACGATTGATTGGCCGTGTCTGTGACCTGATCGAGACGCATGCCGAGCGGAACGGCCTGCCGAAGGATTACTTCGCCCGGCTGATCTGGAAAGAAAGCCGCTTCGATCCCAATGCGGTTAGCCCGGTCGGTGCCGAAGGGATCGCCCAGTTCATGCCGGGCACCGCCAAGATGCGCGGGCTGGCCGATCCTTTCGACATCGAGCAGGCGATCCCGGCTTCGGCGAAATATCTCGCCGAAATGAAGACCGGCTTCGGCAATCTCGGCCTGGCGGCGGCTGCCTACAATGCCGGCGAGAGCCGGGTTTCGCGCTGGCTGGGTTCCGGCGGTTTCCTGCCCATGGAGACCGAGAGCTACGTCTTCGACATCATGGGCGAACCGGCCGACAAGTTCTCCGACAGCGCCTACGCCGGAACGATCGAGCCGCTCGACGCGAAAACCAGCTTTGCCGTCGCCTGCCGCAAGCTGCCGGTGATCATGTCCAGAACCGTGGCGATGGCCTCGATCAATGTGAAGCCATGGGGCGTCCAGGTGGCCGGCAATTTCCGCAGGGGAGCTGCGATCAATCAGTGGCTGCGGGTCAGGAGCCGGTTTCCGGCGCTGCTGTCCGGTCGTGACCCGGTGGTCAGCCGGGTGCGCACGCCGATCGGCCGACGCGGCATCTACGCCGTCAGGATCGGCGTCGACGACCGTGCCGCCGCCAACGTCATCTGCCAGAAACTGCAAAGCGTCGGCGGCGCCTGTATCGTCGTGCGCAACCGATAGGCCGAGGGGGCGACATGACGGCCAAAATCGTCCTGCTCAATGGCGTCGGCAGCGCCGGCAAAAGCTCGATCGCCAGGGCGCTGCAAACGATCGCCACCGAGCCGTTCCTGCATGTCCAGATGGATGCTTTCATCGACATGCTGCCGCCGGCGCTGCAGGATCATGCCGACGGGTTTTCCTTTGAGACCGTGCTGGAAGACGGCAAGCCGTCGGTGGTGATCAGGAGCGGGCCGGTCAGCGCGCGAGCCATGCGCGGCATGCGCCATGCCATCGCCGCCATGGCCGGGCAAGGCAACAATCTCATTGTCGACGACGTGATCTTCAATGACGAGATAGCGGAGTATGTCGAGTTGCTGTCGAGCTTTGACCTGCATCTGGTCGGCGTCATGGCGCCGCTGGAGGTGCTGGAAGCGCGCGAGGCCGCGCGCGCCGACAGGCTGCCCGGTCTGGCGCGCTGGCAATATGGACGCATCCACAGGGGCATAGACTACGACCTCGAAGTCGACACCAGCCGGCTGACGCCGCTTGAATGCGCCCGTCGCATCCAGGAAAGATTCCGACTATAGTGGCCGGTGTCTTTGACACGATCGCAGCTTTTACCAATTGCCCCAAAAGCCGATAGCCGTCTCTGGCCTGCAAAGTCGTGTCGATTAAATATTTATGAGCCCTGCTGTAGTAAGACGGTGGAAATTTCCGGCGAGACCTTTTGAAGGCCGTTAACGGGGGAGCATCATGGCGGTGGCAAATTTCCTTAGACGCGTTGTAAGTGAACTTGAAACGCCGCGCGCCAAACGGCCGTTCGGTTCTGGCTGGCTGTCCGGCTCGATTGGCTTGCTTGCCGGGGTCACCGCCCTGCTGATGGTCATCGTGCTGCGCTACCCGTCGCTTACATCGATGCCGGATCTGGCCCCCATCCACCAGATGCTGTTCTTCAAGCCGGTGCTCTATTTCGTCCTCATCTCCGGCTATATCCTGGCGATCCTCAGCATGACGCTGCGCAGGCAAAAGACGCTCGGCGCGGCAGCGATGTTCACTGTGCTGCTGGCGTCGCTGGTCGGCATGCTTCCGGTGCGCCATCAACTGCACATCGAAGGGGTGTTCTTCGGGCTTGATTTCTTCATCCTGAACGCCCTGTTCATGGGTGTGCTGTTCGTTCCGCTCGAACGTCTTTTCGCGCGCAACAAGGATCAGACCGTGTTCCGCGACGAATGGCGCGAGGACCTGTTCTACTATCTGGTCTCATCGCTGCTGGTGCAGATTTTGACCTACCTGACCTTGGCGCCGTCCAACTTCGTCAATGCGCAGGGCGCCCTTGGTTCGGTGCGCGCCTGGGTCCACGACTTGCCGTGGCTGGTGCAACTGCTGGCGGTAATGTTCCTGACCGACTTTGCCCAGTATTGGGTGCATCGGGCCTTTCATCGCATTCCCTGGCTGTGGAAGTTCCATGCCGTGCACCATTCCGCCAAGTCGATGGACTGGATTGCCGGTGCGCGCATGCATTTCCTGGAAATCATCGTGCTGCGCAGCCTGACGGCCACCCCGATGTTCGTGCTGGGGTTCGATGAATCGGCTATCCAGACGTATATATTGATCGTCTACGTCTATTCGTCTTTCATCCATTCCAACATCGGAACCAGTTTCGGTCCAGTCGAAAAGGTGCTGGTGTCGCCGCGTTACCACCACTGGCATCACGGCCTCGAGAAAGAAGCGATCGACGTAAACTTCGCCATCCATTTCCCGCTGCTCGACCGGCTGTTCGGTACCCACCATATGCCCGAAGGGCGCTGGCCGAACGGCTACGGCATTCACGGACATCCCGTTCCGAACGGATACTGGCAGCAATTCCTCTATCCCTTCCGGCGCGGCTAGACTGGAGTCCTTCGCGAAGCGCGCGTGTCACCGCGCCTGGCGAGGTTAGCCCAATCCATGACAAGCGACAGAGCCCCGAGATGCGTGACGGCTACATAATCTGCGGCACGCCGAGAACCGGAAGCACCTTGCTGTGCGGCCTTCTGGCCTCGACGAAAACAGCCGGCGATCCGCACTCGTTCTACCGGCGGCAGGACAAGGCGGAATGGGCAGAAGAGTGGAAATTGCCGCATCCCGATACGATGAGCGCGCATGACTTCGATGTCGCCTACCTCAAGGCGGCAATCAGCGCGGGAAAGGGCGGAACAGCCGTCTTCGGCTTGCGCCTGATGCGGGAGAACCTGGGTGAACTCTCGGCCATCCTCGACCGGATCTACCCAGACCTGCCATCGGACAAAGCACGCTTTGAAAAGGCCTTCGGGCGGGTCCTCTACATCCATCTTTCGCGCGAAAACAAGCTGGCGCAGGCGGTGTCGCTGATCAAGGCCGAGCAGACCGGGCTTTGGCACATCGCGCCCGACGGAACGGAGATCGAACGGGCCGCACCGCCGCAGGAACCCCGCTACGACTTCAAGCGGATCCAGCGCGAGCTTGCCGAACTCGAAGCCTTTGACGCGGCCTGGAACGTCTGGTTCGCTGAGCAGGGGATCGTCCCGCTGCGTATCGGCTATGAGCGCCTGTCAGCCGATCCGGCAGCGGCATTGGCATCCATCTGCGAGGCCTTGGGCGTTCCGGCGCCGAATGCCGCCGACGTAAAGCCGGGCGTCGCCAAGCTCTCGGACGAGATTAGTCTGGACTGGATGCGCCGCTATCGTCTGGACGCGGCGATTTGATCAAGCCCTCTTTACCGCGACCGTTTCGCTGAGCCATGTGCCGATCTTGCTGCCGAGGCGGTCGGGCGACACCGGCTTGGGCAAATAGTCGTCCATGCCGGACTCGATACATTTGTCGCGGTCGCCCTTCAGTGCGTGCGCGGTGACGCCGATGATTGGTGTGTGATTGCCACTCGCTGCCTCCGCCGCCCGGATGGCGCGGGTCGCCTCGTAGCCGTTCATCTCCGGCATGGAGACGTCCATGAGGATCAGCTTCGGCCGCAGCGCCCGGTACATCTCGACGGCCGTGCGGCCATTGCTGGCGATGCGGTAGCTGAGGCCAAGCCCATTGAGGATTTGGCCGAACACCAGCTGGTTCACGTCGTTGTCCTCGGCGATCAGAATATCGATCGGGCCGTTTGGCGTGGCGATCGATTCAGGCACTGTGGCCGCCGGAATTGCCGGGCCGCGAATGACGGTGAAGGCGGGTGGCGTCACGGGTGCCGCCTGCGGAACGACAGGCTCGCGAACAAACTGGGCCTTGCCGATCTGGGCCCGCGCTTTCTGGATGGCCGAGATGACGGTGCCGAGCAGGATGGCCGAGCGTGCCGGCTTGGTGAGATGCGCGGCGATGCCGAAATCGATGACCATCTTGCCGAAATCGACCTGGTCGACGGAGGTCAGCAGCACCACCGGGATGGCGGAGAGACGGCTGTCGGCGGAAATCGCCTTGGCGACATCGGCGCCGTTCATGCCGGGCATCTGGTAGTCGAGGATGATGCAGTCGACCGCAGCACCGAGTTGGCTGGCCCGGTCTAGAAAGGCGAGGCCGACGGCGCCGCTTTCGGCGGCCGCGCAGTCGAAGCTCCAGCTTCTGAGCTGCTCCAGCAAGATCTCGCGGTTGACCGGGTTGTCGTCGATGACCAGCACGCGGGCGCCGGTGACATCGACCGGCACGATCTCGTTGCGCGTGTCCTGCTGATGCGCCGGCAGCGGCACGGCGAACCAGAACACCGAGCCGCGGCCGATCTCGCTTTCGACGCCGATCTTGCCGCCCATCAGGTCGATGAGGCGGGCGGCGATGGCAAGGCCGAGGCCGGTGCCTTCATGGCGGCGCGTCGACGAGCCGTCGACCTGCGCGAATTTCTCGAACACGTTCTCGAGCTTCTCGGCAGGAATGCCGATGCCTGTGTCCTCGACGCGGACCTTGAGCTGGACCATGCCGTCGACCACCTCGCCGCCGACATCGATCAGCACATGGCCCTTCTCGGTGAACTTCACCGCATTGCCGAGCAGATTGGTGACAATCTGACGGAACCGTCCGGCATCGCCGACGACATGGGCAGGCAGGCTCGGGTCGACACGCACGATCAGCTCGAGGTTCTTTTCGGCGACGCGCGCCGACACCAGTGTGGCCACGTCCTCGACCGCTTCGGCAAGCCGGAAGGGTGCAGGATCGAGCGTCAGCTGACCGGCATTGATCTTGGAGAAATCGAGGATGTCGTTGATGATGGTGAGCAGCGCATTGCCGGATTTGACGATGACTTCGGTGAAGGTTTTCTGGCGCGCGTTAAGCTCGGTCTTGGCGAGCAGTTCGGCCATGCCCAGCACACCATTCATCGGCGTGCGGATCTCATGGCTCATATTGGCCAGGAATTCCGATTTGGCGCGGTCGGCCGCTTCGGCCTTGAACAAGGATGCGGCGGATTCGGTGAAGGCGCGGCGGATCGCCTTTTCCATTGGCCGGAAGATCCAGAGGGCAACGATGGCAAGAACCGCGAACAGAAGGCCGCTTGCCCAAAACAGCAGCCTGTCGCTGGAGGCGTCGGCCAGATGGCGTTCGCCATCCATGGCGGTACGCACACGCACCAGCATCGGCTGGACGAACAGGTCGTTCTGGTTGAGGATTTCGCGCGAACTCCATTCGTCGGTCTGTTGCGCCGCCGACATCAGGTTGAAGTTGCGGACGATGTCGCGCGACGACCAGAACAGGTCGCCGTTGACGGCGGCCGACGAGAGTTCGTCCAGCGTTTTGGCCGATAGGCTCGGCTTGATCGCGGCCAACTCCGCGGACAGTGTTTCGATCTCGCTGGTCAGGCGTTGCGAATGGCCGCGCGCGGCGGCGGCAAGGCCGTCACGGGTTTCGGTGCGCCAGGTCGTGCTGGCGGTTTCGGCAAAGCTGGAGGCGTTGCGCAGGTCGCGGGTGAAGACGACGAGATTGCTGCTCAGCGCGTCGATGTCGTGGCGGAAGGAATTGACGCGATTGAGCGCAAACATCACCGCGGTGGAAGCCAGCGCAAAGATGAGCAATCCCGAGATGTAGCGGATCCGGATCGAGCGGATGAAGAAAGAATATTCCGGCATGCGCAACCCCAACACATACGCATCATTTTAACGGTCGGGATTACGCTTGATTTACATTAAAATTCCGTTCGCGCCTGGCGGGCCGTCAAGATCCTGGCTGCACGTGCCCGGAGTTGGCGCCATAGAGGGTGGCATCGCATTCGCGCATCATGCGCAGTGCTTCTTCCTCGGTCAGGCCAAACTTGCGCATCATGCTCCGGATTTCGGGGCCTACAGCTATCTCCACCGGTCTTGCCGCCTGGCGGGTCTTCCTGGCCTTTTTCTTGGACATCAGTACGTTTCCCGTCTTGACCGACACATGTTTCGCATCAGCCCTGGCCCGGCCTCACCGTGCTGCGCCAGACCATGGGCGCATGGCAGATCAGGCGGCTGCCAGCCTCCTCCCGCGCGCCGGTCGCGAGCCGCACGGCGCGCCTGGCGATCTCCTCGATCGGCGGCGAGAACGTCGTCAGCCGGTAAGAGGCCCAGTCGGCCTGTTCGATGTCGTCAAAGCCGATGACGCAGAGATCGCGGGGTACGCTGATGCCGAACTCGTGGCGGGCCGCATCGAGAAAGCCGCACGCAATCAGGTCGGTCACGCAGAACGCCGCATCCGGCCGCTGCCGGCCGGAAAAGAGCCGCCTGGCGCCATCGGCTCCGGTGGCATAGCCGGTGCGGCCCTCGCGCCACACGGTCACCTCCAGCCCTTCCTTCTGCGCGGCGGTAAGGAAGGCGGTTTCGCGGGAGAGCAGGCTGGGCGTGCCGGCAGCCGAGGTCACCAAAGCGGGGCGGGTACAGCCGGCCCGGATGAAGGCATGCAGCGCTGCCTCTGCGGCTGCAGCGTTGTCGACACCGATATTGTGCGGGCCGTCGAAGCGGTCATCGCGATTGATCAGCACCAGCCGCTGGCCGTTCTCAAGACAGGTGCGGATCAGCAACTGCGGCGGCGAGCCGGACAGAACGATGCTCGCATCGGCGCGATAGTTCAGCGTGTTGCGCAGCGCCTGGTCGACATGGTGGCTGGGGCCGGAGGTGTTGAACACCATGGCCATTTTGCCGGCGTCCCGCAGATGTTGGGTCAGCGCCTTCTGCAGGCGGGCATGATAGGGCGTGTCGCCATCGGCAACGATGAGGCAGACAATGCCGGTCGAGGCCCGCATCAGGCCGCGAGCCAGATGGTTGACGTGATAGCCGAGTTGCTCGGCGGCCAGCATCACCCGCTCGCGGGTTTCCCCGGAAACGGAAGCGCCGGGCGTGAAGGTACGTGACACCGCCGAACGTGAAACCCCGGCGAGGTCGGCAACCTGCTGGGCGCTGGAAAAACCGGTGCGGATTCTCGGAACCGTCAAGCGAACGCTCTCGCTGCTGTTTTCGTGATTCTTTGCACGCCAGTGCAATGTAATGCAACTCTTCTGCCATTGCCACCCACCGCACTTGACAGGCATGGCCGAATGCAACAGCTTTGCACAGCCGTGCAATACAAGCCGGCTCAAGAGTGGCATCGGAGGAATACCCTGTCCATTTCGCCGAAGACGGCATTGAGGGCGCGATTGTCCGGACCGGCTGCATGAGCAGGGCGGCGGCGCATCCGAAGGCGGACCGGCTGTCCGAGGCCGAGATGGACAGGCGTGCCGAGGTCTGCCGGAAACTGCTTGTCACGGCCGGGCAACTGGCGATGGAAGGCTATGCCCGGCAGGGCGCCGTCCAGCCGGTGGCGATGAAAGGCCCGCAGGATTTTCTCACTGAAACCGACGGCAAGGTCGAGGAGCACATCCGCGCGACGCTGGCAGAGGCTTTTCCGCAGGACGGGTTTTTGGGCGAGGAAGGCGGTGGCATCGGCTCTGCCCGCATGTGGGTCGTCGACCCCATCGACGGCACCGCCAATTTCATGCGCGGTATTCCGCATTTCTGCATTTCGATAGCTTTCGTCGAGGACGGCCGCAGCGAGATCGGCGGCATTGCCAATCCGGCCATCGGCGAAACGTACTTTGCCCGTCGCGGGCACGGCGCGACGCGCAATGGCGCGCCGATCCATGTGTCGCCGACGCAAGCGTTCGACCGCGCCTTTGTCGAGTTCGGCTGGTCGCCCAGGATTCCCAATCGCGACTATCTGGACAAGGTGAGCCTTGTCTGGGCACTCGGCGCCAATGTGCGGCGCTCCGGCTCCGGAGCGCTTGGGCTGGCCTATGTGGCCGACGGCCGCTCGGATGCCTATGCCGAGCTGCACATCAATTCGTGGGACTGCCTGGCCGGATTGCTGCTGGTGGAGGAGGCCGGCGGCCGTGTGAACCGGTTCCTCGACGGCGACGGCATGGCGAAGGGCAATCCCGTGCTTGCGGCAGCACCCGGTGTCGCGGCGACATTGTCCCAGGTGATCGGAGTGCCGCTCGACGACGGGTAGATCGTTTCCAGTGAGAAGACAGGGAGGAATATCGATGAAGACATTTGACAGTAAGCAAGGCTTGCGCGCCGCCTGGCTTGGCCTTGGCGCGGCGCTGGCCATGTTCGGATTGGCGGGTGCCGCCCAGGCGGCCGACCGCAGCCTCACAATGTATTGCGCCGTCGACGAGGCCTGGTGCCGGGCGATGGCGACCACCTACCAGAAGGAGACGGGCGTCAGCGTCGACATGACCCGCATGAGCGCCGGCGAAATCTACGCCCGCCTCCGGGCCGAGAAGGACAATCCGCAAGCCGATATCTGGTGGGGCGGCACCGGCGACCCGCATCTGCAGGCGGCGGAAGAGGGCCTCACCCAGGAATACAAGTCGCCGCAACTGGCAAACTTGCGCGACTGGGCGCTGAAGCAGGCCGACAGGTCGAAGAACCGCACGGTCGGCATTTATCTCGGTGCGCTCGGCTATGGCTACAATGAGGAAGATCTGAAGCAGCGCGGGCTGACCGCGCCGGCGTGCTGGGCCGATCTGGTCAAGCCGGAATTCCAGGGCGAGATCGAGATGGCCGATCCGAATTCATCGGGCACCGCCTGGACCATGCTTGCCACCATCGTCCAGCTGATGGGCGAGGACAAGGCATTCGACTATCTCAAGCAGCTCAACAAGAACATCGCCGAATACACCAAGGCAGGGGCCGCGCCGGCGCTCGCCGTCGGCAAGGGCGAGACGCTGATCGGCATCTCCTTCCAGCACGACGTCATCAACGCGGCCAAGCAGAACCCGGCGGTGAAGGTGGTTTCGCCTTGCGAGGGCACCGGCTTCGAGATCGGCTCGATGAGCATCGTGACGGGCGCCAAGCATGTCGAAGAGGCGCAGAAATTCTACGACTGGGCGCTGAGCCCGGAAGCGCAGAAGCTCGCGGCGCCGAACGGCAGCTTCCAGATCCCGTCGAACACCGCCACGCCGGTGCCGCCCGAGGCGCCGGACCTCTCGAAGATCAAGCTGATCGACTACGACTTCGCCAAATACGGCTCGTCGGCCGAACGCAAGCGGCTGTTGAAGAAGTTCACCGATGAGGTCCGCAATGGCGGCTGAGCGCGTTCTTTCGCGCTCACTCTAGCATCTGATCGCCGGCTGCCCCTCGCGGCAGCCGGCGCACCATCCTTTGGCACAGAAAGACATTGAATGGCCGCGGCCGGTTCCATGGTCAGTTCCGCTCCTGGACGCAGCGCGCTCGCCTGGGTGATGGCCGCGTGGGCGAGCTTCGTGCTCTTGCCTTGGTACAAGGTCGAAGGCGGCTTCCTGTCGTTCGAGTGGCTGGCACAGCCGGCGGATGCGACGCCGGCCATCATGCTGGCGCTCGGTGGCCGGCCCTGGCTGTTGCCGCTTGTCCTGCCGCTTCTGCTGGCGAGCTGGCTGGTGGCGCGCAACAACCCCAAGAGCCTGGCGGTTGCAGGCGCGGCGGGCCTGCTGTGGCTGGCCATCGAAGGCTTTTCCATCATCCATTCGGGCTGGGGATTTGGCTTGCTTACCCGGATCGCCGGCACGCCGGGACCGATACAGCCGGGGCTCGGCTGGGGCGCTGCGCTCTATGCCGTGGCGATGCTGATGTTCATCGCCGAGGCGCTCGCCGCGCGCGGCTGGTGCAAGGGCGACCGTTTCGTCGTCGGCTCGCTCTCAATCGTGATTGCTTCGCTGATCCTGTTCGTCGCCTATCCGCTGCTGTCGATCCTCACCTCGGCCATCAAGGACAATGACGGCAATCTCGTGCCGGCGCTGTTCTTCGAAAAGATCTTCAGCGCCAACATATGGAGCCTGCGCTGCCTCTATGGCGAGGGCTCCTGCGGCGTGGCGTGGAACACGGTGGCGATCGCAGTCCTCGTCGGCTTTTTCTGCACGGCGCTCGGCCTAGCGCTGGCGCTGATCGCGCTACGCACCAAGCTGCCGGCCAAATGGTTGCTGCGCGGCCTGTCCATCCTGCCGATCATCACGCCGCCCTTCGTCATCGGCCTGGCGCTGATCCTGCTGTTCGGCCGCGCCGGCATCGTCACCAACCTCATGTCGGTGCATCTCGGCATTCCGCGCAGCCGCTGGATCTATGGCATGGCCGGCATCACCATCGCGCAGGTGCTGGCCTTCACGCCGATCGCCTTCCTGGTTCTGGTCGGCGTGCTGCAAGGGGTCAGCCCAAGCATGGAGGAAGCGTCGCAGACCTTGCGCGCCAGTCGCTGGCGGACGTTTCGCACCGTCACCTGGCCGTTGATCCGGCCGGGCCTGGCCAGCGCCTTCCTGATCTCGTTCATCGAGAGCATGGCCGATTTCGCCAATCCGCTGGTGCTGGGAGGCAATTTCAACGTGCTGTCGACCGATATATTCTTCGCGGTGGTTGGCGCGGCGCACGACCAGGGCCGCGCGGCGGTGCTGGCGATCGTGCTGTTGATGTTCACGCTGGCAGCCTTCGTCATCCAGCGCCGCTGGATCGGCAGCCGCAGCTACGTCACAGTCGCAGGCAAGGGCGATGGCGGTGTACCGGCGACGCTGCCCAAGGCCTTGCGGATCGGCTGCTACGCCGCCGTCGTTCCGTGGCTGGTTCTGACCATCGTGGTCTACGGCATCATCCTGGGCGGCGGTTTCGTGCAATCGATCGGGCGCGACAACACGCCGACGCTCGAATATTTCCTCACCGCCTTTTCGATCGAGAAAGGCGTCAATGGCTGGTTTTTCAGCGGCTCGGCCTGGCCGTCGCTGCTGATGACCATCGGCCTGGCGCTGGTGGCCATGCCGTTCACCGCGGCGCTCGGCATCCTGACGGCCTATCTGCTCGACCGGCAGCGTTTCGCCGGGCGCACCATGTTCGAATTCCTGGCCATGATGAGTTTCGCCATTCCCGGCACGGTGATCGGCGTCAGCTATATCCTTGCCTTCAACGTGCCGCCGGTGCAGTTGACCGGCACCGGGCTGATCATCGTCATCTCCTTCATCTTCCGCAACATGCCGGTGGCGATCCGTGCCGGGCTCGCCAATCTCGGACAGATCGACAAGAGCCTGGACGAGGCATCGCTGACGCTTGGGGCGCGATCCTTCGCCACCTTGCGGCGGGTGATCCTGCCGATCCTGAAGCCGGCGATCGTGACCGCGATGATCTACAGTTTCGTGCGCGCGGTGACGGCGGTCAGCGCCGTCATCTTCCTGGCGAGCGGCCGGTTCAATCTCGCCACGGTCTACATTGTCGGGCGCGCAGATGTCGGCGAATACGGCATCGCGATTGTCTATTCGGCGGTGATGATCGTCGTCATGATGGTCATCCTCATCGGCATCCAGCTGCTGGTCGGCGAACGCCGGCTCGGCCGGCGCCGGCCTGGGGCGGAAGCCGTGGTGGCAGCAATCTGATGGGGAGAAGCGGCGTGGATCAGACGGCGAAGACTGCTGCCCCGGTTGTCACGGACAGGCCGGCCGTGCGGTTCGAGGGCGTCACCAAGAAATACGGCGCGGTGATCGCCGTCGACAATGTCAGCTTCGACATCGCGCCGGCCAGCCTGGTGACGCTGCTCGGGCCCTCGGGTTGCGGCAAGACGACGACGCTCAGGCTGATCGCCGGGCTGGAACAGACCAGCACCGGGCGCATCCTGATCGACGACAAGGACGTCACCTTGCGGTCCGCCGCCGAGCGAGATGTCTCCATGGTGTTCCAGTCCTATGCGCTGTTCCCGCACATGAACGTGATGGAGAATGTCAGCTACGGCTTGCGGGCTATGGGGCTTGGCAAGGCGCAGGCAGCCGAGCGCGCCGCCGAAAAGCTGTCGCTTGTCGGCCTGTCCGGCTACGAGAAGCGCCAGCCGAGCGAATTGTCCGGCGGCCAGCAGCAGCGCGTCGCGGTGGCGCGCGCCATCGTGCTGGAGCCGAAGGTGCTGTTGTTCGACGAGCCGCTGTCCAATCTCGACGCCAAGCTGCGCCGGCGGGTGCGCGACGAAATCCGCGGCCTGCAGCAGGATCTGGCACTGACCATGGTCTATGTCACGCATGACCAGGAAGAGGCGCTCGCCGTCTCCGACCGCATCATCGTCATGAACGCCGCTCGCGTCGCCCAGGACGGCACGCCGCGCGACCTCTACAACGAGCCGACCAACCGTTTCATCGCCGACTTCATGGGCGACGCCAATCTGCTCGACGTCGAGGTGCTTTCCAGCAATGCGACCAGTGCAAGGGTCAAGGTCGGACCCTTGCTGCTCGACATGCCGGGTCGCGGTAACGCTCCGGGACCGGCGATGCTCGCTGTGCGCCCGAATGCCGTGCGAATCTTGCCCGGCCAGCCAGCCGGCACCATGAAGGGCCAGGTGGTCAAGAGCTCGTATCTCGGCGACCACATGGAATACCGGATCGCGATCAGCGATCCGGCGGTCGAACTGTTCGCGACATCGCCTGATGTCACACCCGCCGTGGCGGAAGGGACGATGGTCGGGATCGATTTCGATCCGGCGAAGATCGTGCTGATCAAAGACGATTGAACGCGCCGGGAAAGCACCTTCGAAAAAATCCAGCCTGAATGTCACACCGGCCGGACCTGCCTCGTCATGATGGCGTACCCAACACAAGGACTGCAATCATGACTGCCAAAATCGACCTCTTCGCCGCCGCCCCTGCGCTGATCAAGCAGTGGCAGCGCGCATCGACCGAACTCTCCGTCGCCGCCGGGCTCGAGCACAGCCTCAACGAGCTGGTGAAGCTTCGGGCGTCGCAGATCAATGGCTGCGCCAACTGCATCAATCTGCATGCCACCGAAGCGCGCGAGAATGGCGAGACCGAGCAGCGCATCTATCTGCTGCCGGCCTGGCGCGAAGCGCCCTGCTACAGCGACCGCGAGCGTGCTGCGCTCGGCTGGACCGATGCGCTGACGCGCCTCTCGGAAGGACAGGACCGCGAAAGCGCCTATGATGATCTTAAGGCGCATTTCACCGAGGAGGAGCAGGTGAAGCTCACCGTTTTGATCAACATCATCAATGGCTGGAACCGCATCGCCGTTGGCTTCGGGCTCTACACCGACGCAGCAACGATACGCGCCAGCGCCAAGGCGGCCTGATGACGGCGACGGCACCCGACGACGCGGCAGCGGGCTTCGGCCCGCTGCGTCCGAAGCTGATGCGGGTCGCCTATCGCATGCTGGGCTCGGTGAGCGACGCCGAGGATGTCGTGCAGGATGCCTTCATCCGCTGGATGGGGACCGACCGCTCGCAGGTTCGTGAGCCAGAAGCGTTCCTGCGCCGCACGGTGACGCGGCTTTGCCTTGACCAGCTCAAATCCACGCGGCGCCAGCGCGAGACCTATATCGGCCCTTGGCTGCCCGAGCCGATCGTCGAAGAGGACGATCTTGAAGATGTCACCTTGCCGCTGATGTTGGCGCTGGAGCGGCTTTCGCCGCTCGAGCGGGCGGCCTTTCTCCTGCACGATGTGTTCGGGCTGGAATTCGAGGAGGTCGCGACCGCCATCGAGCGCGATTCAGCCGCCTGCCGCCAGCTTGCCGCTCGCGCACGGGGCCATGTCCGCGAGGCGCGGCCCCGCTTCAAGGTGGAGAAGCAGCGTGGCCTGGAGATCGCCGAAGCCTTTTACGCGGCATCGCGCAGCGGCGACATGCAGGCGCTCGGCGCGCTGCTGACGGAAGATGTCAGCGCTCATGCCGATGGCGGCGGCAAGCGTCCGGCGGCTTTGGCGCCGGTGCTGGGCTTCGACGCCGTCATGAAGCAATACGCGCAAGTCGCGGCCTGGCTGCGCGACAATCGCTCGACGCTGGTGCGCGTCGGCTTCGTCAATGGCCTGCCGGGGTTCGTCACGCGGGAGGCCGATGGCGAATTGCAGACCACCGCGCTTGACATCGAGGACGGCAAGATCGCGGCCGTCTATGTCATGCGCAATCCCGACAAGCTCAGGCATCTGCACTAGACCTGAGATTGAATCGGGCGAAATAGCGGTTCGGCCTGGCTCCAAAGGCCGGCCTTTCCTGTGTGCGACCCGCAGGACGATGTCAGGGCCCTTTGCCGCTGCCGCCACCGACCTCTAGGATGCCTTCTCGCCGTCACGTGGCTGGATCAGGCTGCGCGCGGCGTCTGCTCCTGCCGCAAGGATGCGATCCGACAATTCCGTCCCCGCTGCCGCGCGGGCCAGCTGAAGCGTGCCTATGAGGGTCGCAAAAACGCCCAGGGCGGCGGCTTCCGGGTCCTTGGTCTGCGGAAGTACTGCAGACAACTGGCGCACCAGAACCAGCAAGCGTTCGGTATAGACTTGGCGCGTTTCGGGCGGCTGACGCGCGAGTTCCGGCAACAGGGCGGCCGACGCGCAGCCGGCTCCCGGATTGTCCCGGTGCTCAGCTGACAGATACGCCGCTATGCCCATCTCCGGACCACCGGCTGCCAATACCTCCTGCAGTTGCTGCGACTGGCTCTCCAGTGCCGCTACAAGGCTTTCACGCACAAGCTCCGCCTTGGACTGGAAATGCGGATAGAAGGCTCCGTTCGTCAGTCCGGCGTCGCCCATGATGGCTGCCAGTCCGGACGCGGCGATGCCGTCACCGCGAAAACGCTGGGCTGCGACCTCGACGATGCGATCGCGAGAGGCTTCCTTTCGGCCCTTTTCGTAGCGCATGGCGCTCTTCCTTTCTGCTATTGCATTATAGGTGTAATGTGATATTACGATCATAACTCAATCAACGGCAAAAAGCTAGCCCTCATGTCTGTGGAGTATCAAATGAGTACCCTTTCGGGAAGAACCGCAGTCGTGACCGGAGCCTCTTCGGGCATCGGCCGCGCCACTGCCGAGGCCTTGGCGCGGGCGGGGTATACCGTCTTCGGGACAAGCCGCAGCAAGGCCGGCAACGGCCCGGCTAAGGTGTCCATGCTGACCTGCGACGTGACCGACGGGGAGTCCGTCAGCGCCCTCGTTGCAACCGTGCTGGCCCAGACCGGTCGTATCGATCTGCTGGTGAACAATGCCGGTGTCGGCCTGCTTGGCGGCGCCGAGGAATCTTCGGTCGCACAGGTGCAGGTTCTGTTCGACGTCAATCTGTTCGGCGTCATGCGCATGACCAATGCGGTGTTGCCGTCGATGCGGCGCCGCGGCCAAGGGCGCATCGTCAACATCGGCTCGATTCTAGGATTGGTGCCTGCGCCATACTCAGCGCACTACTCGGCGGTCAAGCACGCGCTGGAGGGCTATTCGGAATCGCTCGATCATGAGGTTCGCGCCTTCAACATTCGCGTCTCGGTCATCGAGCCGGCATTCGTGCGCACCGTCTTCGACCAGAACGGCATCGAGCCGGATTCCCTGTTGAAGGACTACGATCAGGCGCGCGCCGGTCTCAAGGCGCTGCTTGCCGATGTGATGCCCAAAGCCGATCGGCCGGAAGTGGTGGCGGATGTGGTCGTCAAGGCAGCGACCGACGCCCGTCCGCGACGGCGCTATACCGCAGGGAAGGCAGCGCGCCAGGTCAGCCTGCTGCGCCGCTTCGCCCCCGCGGGGATGTTCGACAAGACCTTGCGCAAGCAGTTCCGCCTGCCGGTCTGAACAACGGTGGGACGGAGAATTTCACACACAAACGGCACACCAACGGACACTCTCAGAAAGTCACTGCCATGAAGGCATTCGTTGTCGATAAATATAACAAGAAAGGCATTTTGCGGCTGGCCGAGATGCCGGAGCCGGAGCTGTTGGACAATGACGTCCTGGTCGAGGTCCATGCCGCCGGGGTGAACCTGCTGGATTCCAAAATCAGGACCGGCGAATTCAAACTCGTCCTTCCCTATCGCCGGCCCTTCATCCTCGGTCACGACGTTGCCGGGAGGGTTGTCAGGGTGGGCTCGAAAGTCCGCAAATTCAAACCCAGCGACGCCGTCTATGCGCGGCCGCGCGACGGCCGGATCGGGACATTCGCCGAATTCATCGCAATCGATGAAGCCGACGTGGCGCTGAAGCCGGCGAACCTCAGCATGGAAGAGGCGGCCTCGATCCCGCTGGTCGGTCTGACCGCCTGGCAGGCTCTCATCGAGAGGGCGGGTCTGAAGACAGGCCAGAAGATCTTCATCCAGGCTGGCTCCGGCGGCGTGGGGACATTCGCCATCCAGTTGGCAAAGCACCTCGGCGCGATCGTTGCGACAACAGCGGGCGCGGCAAGCAACGATCTGGTCAGGGATCTCGGCGCCGATGTCGTCGTCGACTACAGGAAGGACGACTTCGAGAAAATCCTGTCGGGCTACGACGTCGTCCTGAACAGCCAGGACGCCAAGACGCTTGAGAAATCCCTGACTGTGCTGAAACCGGGTGGGAAGCTCATCTCGATTTCCGGTCCTCCGGATCCCGAATTTGCCAGGAAACAGGGACTGAACGTGGTGCTAAGGCTGCTGCTGCGGCTGCTGAGCCGTGGTATCAGGACCAAAGCCAAGCGCCGGGGCGTGGGATTTTCGTTCCTGTTCATGTCGGCGCAAGGTGAGCAACTGAGCAAAATCACGTCCCTCATCGAAGATGGGGCGATTCGCCCGGTCGTCGACAGGGTCTTTCCTTTTGAAGCGACCAATGAGGCGCTGGCTTACGTCGAAACAGGACGCGCCAAGGGCAAGGTCGTCGTCAAGGTCAGATAGCGCGCCCAGTTGCTTTGGGGCATTTGAGAGACACCAAAGCAAGGCAGCGCAAGGCCGACAAATTCCGAAAACGGTTCGGCATCCGATCGCCCAAACCTCAGTTGTTGCGGATTGCAACGAAGCTTGCCGCTGCCTTCAGCAAGGCTGCCTGTCCGCCGTAAGGCTCGAGCAATTCATGGGCCTGCTTGACCAGCCCATGGAGCTGGCTGCGCGCCCAGTTCGCGCCATGCAGCGCCACCAGCGTCGCCTTGCCGGCGGCTGCGTCCTTGCCGGTCGCCTTGCCCATCTGGCTGGCATCGGCGGTCAGGTCGAGCAGGTCGTCGGCAAGCTGGAAGGCAAGCCCGACCGCCGAGCCGAATTCGGCCAGCCGGTCGCGGTCCTGCGGTGCGGCGCCGGCAATGATCGCGCCGGCTTCGCAGGCGAAGCGGATCAGCGCGCCGGTTTTCATCGCCTGCAGCCGGATAATGCCGGCTTCGTCCGGCCTGTTGCGCTCGGCTTCGAGATCGAGCGTCTGCCCGCCGACCATGCCCCCCGTGCCGGCGGCGCGCGCCAGCGCCAGCACCAGCGCCGCCCTGCGCTCCGCCGGCAGCGCCGTCGCCTCATCGGCGAGGACATCGAAGGCAAGCGTCAGAAGCGCATCGCCGGCAAGTATGGCGGTAGCTTCATCGAAGGCCTTGTGCACGGTCGGCTGGCCGCGGCGCAGATCGTCGTCGTCCATGGCAGGCAGATCGTCATGGATCAGCGAATAGCAATGCACGCATTCGAGCGCCGCCGCCACGCGCATCGCCGCCTCGCCATCGGCGCCAAAAAGGGCGGCACTTTCCATGACCAGGAAGGGGCGCAGCCGCTTGCCGCCGTTCAGCACGCCATGGCGCATGGCCGCCATCAGACGCTCCGGTCGGGCGATCTCGCCGGCAAGCGTGCGGCCGTCGAGCAGCAGCCTGAGCCCGGCCTCGATCGCCGCCGCCCGCCCCAGAAGTGCGGCCTCAAAGGCCAATTGCTCGTCTTTCGTCATGGCCGGGAGCGGTAGCCGACACTCAGACGTTGCGCAAGAAGCCTCGCGCCATTATGCCGGAGGCGGGAGAGTGGCGCGGGTGGGGGCGGCTTGACGGAACCGATCGTCGATCATGAAACCGAAGGGTTTGAGATGGCGCGACCAAGGCGCGTGAACCGCGCCGGTCTGAAGCGCCTGGCACGGCGCGGCCTGGTCGTCGCCGTCGTGCTGGCGGCGATACCCATTGTGCTGACCTTCCTCTATCTGCCGTCCTTCGTGCATCCGATATCGACCTTGATGGTCAAAGACCTCGCGACCTTCTCCGGTTACGACCGGCGCTGGGTGTCGATCGACGATGTGTCCCCGGTGCTGGCCAATTCGGTGATCATGTCGGAGGACGGGCAATTCTGCTTCCATCGCGGCATCGATCTCGGCGAATTGCGCGGCGTCGTCGACGATGCGCTGGCCGGCGAGGCGACGCGCGGCGCCTCGACCATCACCATGCAGACGGTGAAGAACCTTTTCCTGTGGTCGCGGCCGCTGGGCTCGGTGCGCAAGGTGGTCGAACTGCCGCTGGCCGTCTATTTCGACGCGGTGATGTCGAAACGGCGGATCATGGAGATCTACCTCAACATCGCCGAATGGGGGCCGGGCATTTACGGCATCGAGGCGGCGGCGCAGCACCATTTCGGCGTTTCGGCCAAACAGCTGTCGCGGCGGCAGGCGGCATTGCTGGCCGTCTCGCTGCCCAATCCGATCGCCCGCAATCCGGCCAAGCCCGGTCCGGGTCTGCGGCGGCTGGCGTCGCTGATCGAACGCCGCGCCGGCCGTTCGGGCGCGTATGTCGGTTGTCTTGATTAGGTCGAACCGCTGCCGGCTCAAAAAAAATCGCCACGGTGCTGGCCAAAACGGCGCAGGGCGTGTATAGGCACCCGACTTTCTCAGATTATGGCCCTGACGCGGCCCTTTCACGAGGGCTATCGGGGCATTTTGACCATGTAGTGGAGCATATCCATGGCCGTTCCGAAACGAAAAACCTCTCCGTCCAAGCGCGGCATGCGCCGCTCGGCTGACGCTCTCAAGGCCCCGACCTATGTCGAGGACAAGAATTCCGGCGAAATGCGCCGCCCGCACCATATCGACCTGAAGACCGGCATGTATCGCGGTCGCCAGGTGCTGACGCCCAAGGAAAGCTGAGACCAGCTTTCGAAGGGTTTGAATGCCAAAAGAACCGGCCATTGGCCGGTTTTTTTGCGTTTGGTGCGCGTCGCGCCGCCAACTATGCCAAAGACCGGGCGTCCGTGGCGATACAAGCTGCGGCGGCGGTGCTGTATTGAGTGATGCCTTGTCGCGGCGCTTCCGCGCGATGATCGGCCGGCTTCAGAGGGACCGCATGACCAAGCTCACCACAGCACCGCGCGATATCTTCCAGACCTTCATGAACTTCCCGCTGGTCGAGGACCTCGATGCGCTGAAGGCGGATGTCGCCATCATCGGCATGCCTTACGGCAGTCCCTACACGATCGACGAGTTGGTCAACGACCAGACCAACGCGCCGACGGCGGTGCGGCGCGCCTCGCAGCGCATCAGCCTCGGGCTCGACCGCTATGATTTCGACATTGGCGGAACCCTGTTCGACGGGCAGGACGTCAAGGTGGTCGATGTCGGCGATGTCGCCGGCGATGCCGCCGGCGGCCACTACAGGTTGGCCGAAGCGGCGATCCGAAAGATCCGCGTCGCCGGCGCCTTGCCGATCACCATTGGCGGCGATCACGGCATTCCGATCCCGATCCTGCGGGCGCTTGACGGCGAAGGGCCGATCACCCTGGTTCAGATCGATGCCCATCTCGACTGGCGCGACAATGTCAACGGGGTCAGGGAAGGCTATTCCAGCCCCATCCGCCGCGCTTCGGAGATGGCGCATATAGCCGGGATTTTCCAGCTCGGCATCCGCGGCCAGGGCAGCGCCCGGCTCGAGGAGGTCGAGGCGGCCCGCGCCTACGGCTCCAACATCGTCACCGCCAATGAATGGCAGGATATCGGTACGGCGGCGCTGCTCAAGCGCATCCCGGACCGTGGCCGCTATTACCTGACCATCGATGCCGACGGTCTCGATCCCGCTGTCATGCCGGCGGTCGAAGGGCCGGCGCCTGGCGGCATCAGCTACCGGCAGACGATCGAACTGATCAAGGGGCTGTTCGCCAAGGGACGTGTCGTCGGCATCGACATCGTCGAGATCGCGCCGGCGCGCGACGTCAACGAGATCACCTCGATGACCGCCGGCCTTTTCATCCTCAACGCTATCGGCGCCGCCGTGCGGACAGGCCAGTTCAAGCGCTGAATCCGGCGTGTCGGTGGTCAGCCGGGGCAACTGTGGCTGACAGGGTTGTTTCGCGCGGTCTTTTTCCGTGTTTGCGGGCGCTAGCGAAAAATCTTGACGGCGTGCCTGCGGGGCATTCTACAGAAGGTGCCCCCATTGTTTAGGCAATTCCTTGGGAAACCGCTTTCCTGGAATTGCTAGAGGAGACGCCTGATGTTCGGTGCCATCCCGCTGCTGATCGTGCCCTTCGTGGCCTACAATCTCGGACTCCTCGGAATATTCGGCAGCGGCGACGATCCGTGGGCGACCGAGATCTTCTCGTTCAGCATGATGTCGGGCGGGGTGTTCTCGATGACGCTCGGCGACCTGATGGTGGTGATCGGGCTGATCTTCCTGTTCCTCGAAATGGTGAAGTCGGTGCGCACCACGAACGCCTCGATCATGGACCATCTGTTGTCGACGCTGGTCTTCGTGGCGTTCCTGGTCGAATTCCTGCTGGTGAAGGGCGCGGCGCACTCCGTCTTCTTCACGCTGATGGTGATCGCCCTGTTCGATGTGCTGGCCGGGTTTTCGGTGTCGATGCGGTCGGCGAGTAGAGACATAAATTTGAACTAGCCGCCTTCGTTGGATGGTCGCATCCGTTCGCGATTGGCGTGGCTGCTCTTTCTGGTCGTCATCCTGGGGCGAAGCAAGGAGCGAAGCGACGCGGCGCAGACCCTGGGATCCATTCCGTGAAGCTAAGGCGTTGCAACGGTTCAGAATTCTGCTCCGCTTACACTTGCGGCAAAGGTCGCGGCATGGATCCCAGGGTCTTCGCGACGGAGTTTCGCTCCTGCTTCGCCCTGGGATGACGAAGCTCCCCCTCAGCCCGGATCGGCGGTGAAGCCCGCCGCTTCGATGCCAGCGATGGCGGCGGCTTCGTCATTGTCCGACGTATCTCCCGAAATTCCGACGGCGCCGATGACGGGGCCTGCCTTGTCGCGGATCAGCACGCCGCCGACGACCGGCAACACGCGTCCACCCGAGACGTCGGAAATGCCGGCGACGAGATGCGGCCGCTCCTTGGCGAAAGCCTCGACACGGCGCGAGCCCATGCCGATGGCCAGCGCCCCATAGGCCTTGCCGGCCGACATTTGCGGGCGCAGGAACGAGGCGCCGTCCTGACGCTGGAAGGCGACGAGATGCGCGCCGGCATCCAGCACGGAAACGCCGAGCGGTTTGAGCTTCATCTCGGCGCCCTTGGCGAAGGCGGCGTCGATGATGTGCTTGGCTTTTTCGAGGGTCAGTGCGGTCATGGCTGTCTCCTGATCAAAACGCGTCAATCATCGACCTGACATGCGGGATGCGAAATCCCGGTTGCGGTTGAAATTGCTTCGCGCGGGAAAGCGGAATGGCGGGCTTTTGCGGATCGTGGCACATGGCGGATACGATCCCGCCGGCATCAGATCGGATGTCGATGAAGAAGACCGCGCTATTTTTTCTTGGCTCGGGCCGCTTTCTTGACCGGAGCGGCGGGGGCGTTGGCGAGGTCTTCCGCTTCCTTGGCAAGGCGCAATGCCCGGAGCTTGTTGGTCTTGGCCTGGCGGGCGTCGGCCTCGGCGACATACTCCGCCATCGCCTTTTGCCGCACCGTGGCGGCCTCTTCCTGCTTCTTGAAACGCATATCCGCCCGGGCGCGGGCAGTATCCTTAGAGTTCTCGACCAAGAGCGTTATCCATCCCATAAATTATGTTTTTCAGCCCCTTGATAGCAGAGCCGGCGTGATAATGGGGAAATAAGTTGGTCAAGCGGCCGGGGCCTGGATGCCGCTCGACGCCTTGCGGGCGACCACCGCCTCATATCCGGCCTGCAATGTAGCGCGGACGGAAGGCTGCGCGGGTGTGGCGACAGGCGTGCCCAGATGGTCGTGGCGCAACTCGTCCATGAACTGCTCCCACATTGGCGGCCCGCCTTTCTCCAGCAGTTCGGCGCGGATCGAAAGCTCCTCGCTCACCGGCAGCCAGACGCGGCCCCAAGCGCCGAGATGCGCCATGATCGGCACCAGCGTGATGGCCATCTCGGTCAGGCTGTAGATCGCCTTCTGCTTGTGCGAGGGGTCGTCGGCCTTGGTCAGCATGCCGAGTTCCATCAGCCGCTTCAGCCGGTCGGCCAGGATGTTGGAAGCGATGCCCTCGAGCGAGCCGTTGAGCAGTTCGCGAAAGTGGCGTTTGCCGCCAAAAATCATGTCTCGCAGGATGATCAGGCTCCAGCGATCGCCGAACACTTCCAGCGACAGATTGATCGGGCATCCCGAGCGGTGTTCGGTTTTCATCCGACTCTCCTCAAAAAACCAGTTGCATTATCGTATCAGTTTTATTATCGTGCAATCGATTGCAAAACGCAATCAGTTTGATGGCCGGAGCGAGGAGAGTTCCATGACAAACGCCGAGGCACCCGAAATAGCCTCCCAGACGTTCGGCGATCCCGGCGATCCAGCCGTTCTGCTGATCATGGGCGCCATGGCCTCGATGCTGTGGTGGCCGGAGGCGCTCTGCAAAAAACTCGCCGGCGAAGGCCGCTTCGTGATCCGCTACGACAACCGCGATACCGGCCTGTTGACCAAATATGCGCCGGGCGAGCCGCCGTATACGTTCGACCACATGGCGGACGATGCGGTGCGCGTCCTCGACAGCTATGGCATAGGAAAGGCGCATGTGGTCGGGATGTCGATGGGCGGCATGATCGCGCAACGACTGGTGTTGAAACATCCCTCGCGTGTCATCTCGCTGACGGTGATCAGCGGTTCGCCGGTGGTGATCGACACATCGCAGCTGCCGGGGGCGACCGAAGCCTATATGGAGCACTCGGCCGGTGGCGCCAAGGTCGACTGGTCGAACCGCGACCAGGTGATCGGCTTCGTCGTCAAGGACGTGCGTGCGATCGCCAGCACCGCGCATCCGTTCGACGAGAAGGCGATGCGGGCGTTCGTCGAACGGGACTACGACCGATCCGGCGGCTTCCTGAGCGCGACCAACCATTTCATGCTGAAGGGCGGCGAGGATCTGAAAGGACGCCTGCGCGAGATCAAGGTTCCGCTGCTCGTCATTCACGGGACATCGGATCCGATCTTTCCGGTCGAGCATGGCGCAGCCCTTGCCGACGCTGTTGGCGGGCGGCTTGTCCGCGTCGAAGGCGATGGCCACGAACTGCATCCCGACGACTGGGGCACGATCGTTGCCGCCATCGTCACGCATACCAAACCCTGAAGGCAGTCTGGAACCTTGACACATTCGCCTCACGGAAATAGTTAAGTAATTGCTTCAGTGTCGGCGCAGGCTGGCACCGCTCCAGCATCGGCGAACCACAAACAGACGAGCAAAAAATGTCCCTGACCTTCCATTTCCATCCGCTGGCATCGTTCTGCTGGAAACCGCTGATTGCGTTCTACGAGAACGACACGCCCTTCACGCCGGTTATCGTCGACCTCGGCGACGAGCAGTCGCGGGCAGCATTCCTGAAGGTGTCGCCGACCGGCAAGATGCCGGCGCTGCGTGACGATGCACGCAATCGCACGGTGCTGGAATCGACCATCGTCATCGAATATCTGGCGGCGCATTATCCCGGGCCGGTCGAACTCATCCCGGCCGAGGCCGACCTTGCTCTCCAGGTCCGCCAGGCCGACCGTTTCTACGATTTCTACGTGCAGGCGCCGATGCAGAAGATCGTCGGCGACAGGTTGCGCCCGCAGGACAAGACCGATCCGTTCGGGGTCGATGAGGCGCGCGCGCAACTGCGCAACGCCTATGCGATCATCGAGGAGGAGATGCGCTCGAAGCTCTGGGCGGCCGGGCCCACCTTCACCATGGCCGACTGCGCGGCCTCGCCGGCGCTGTTCTACGCCAACAAGGTCGAGCCATTCGGCGACAGCTATCCGGCCGTGAAACACTACCACGACCGCCTGCTCAAGCGGCCGTCCTTCGCCCGGGTGGTCGAGGAGGCGCAGCCCTACTTCAAGTTCTTTCCCTACAATAACGGCTGATCGCGATGCTGCACGATCCCGCCCAGCTCGACCTGATGTTCCAGGCGCTCGCAGACCCGGCCAGGCGCAGCATGGTCGAACGGCTGTCGCGTGGGCCGGCCTCGGTCAGCCAGTTGGCCGAACCGCTGGCGATGTCGCTGTCGGCCGTCGTCCAGCATCTCAACGTGCTCGAAGCAAGCGGGCTGGTGCGCTCGGAAAAGCTCGGCCGCGTGCGCACCTGCCAGATCGCGCCGCAGGCGCTGCGCAGCGCAGAACACTGGATCAACGAACGGCGGCTGACATGGGAGCGTCGGCTCGACCGGCTCGGCGATTTTCTCGCCGGGACCGAATGACCTGAAGCAGAGGAGAAATGACCATGCCCGGCAAAAGCAGAGCGGAGTTGATCCGCGGCTATTTTTCCGCCTACCAGGCGAATAACAAGGCTGCCGTCGCGGCGGTGCTCGCCGACGATTTCACCTTCACCAGCCCCTATGACGACGCCATCGACCGTGCGACCTATTTCGAGCGCTGCTGGCCGGACAGCCCGGCCTTCAGCTCGATCGTCATCGAGCGGATATGCGAGGACGAGGACGCCGCCTTTGTCCTCTATCGCTGCGAGACGGCGGACGGAAAGACCTTCCGCAACACCGAACTGCATCTGTTCCATGACGACAGGTTGCGCGCCGTCGAAGTCTATTTCGGCGCGTCCTATCGCGACGGCGTCTTCGTCGCGCAGAAACCATCAAGCTGACCAAGAGGACCTGACATGGCCGAACGATCCGTCGTCCACTCCACCTTCGTCCTCGAGCGCCTCTATCCAGTTGCACCGGCGAAAGTCTATTTCGCGCTCAGCGATCCGGCCGCTAAGCGGCGCTGGTTCGCCGACCCCGACAACCCGATGACCCACAGGCACGAAATGGATTTTCGCGTCGGCGGCCAGGAGGTCAATGCCGGCGGGCCGAAGGACGGGCCGATCCACACCTATACCGCCACCTATCAGGACATCGTGCCCAACCAGCGCATCGTCTACAACTACGACATGCTGTTCGGTGATGTCAGAATCTCGGTTTCGCTGGCGACAATTGAGCTTCGCCCGGAAGGCACGGGCACGCGTCTGGTGCTGACCGAGCAGGGCGCGTTTCTCGATAGGCACGACACACCGTCATCGCGCGAGCATGGTACCGGATTCCTGCTCGATGCGCTGGGCAAGGCGCTGGCAACGGACACTTGAAAGCCAGGGAGGCGAGCTGGAATCTCGGCCTATGCTTCCCAGAACTGATCAAGCCAAATATTGAGCTTGAGGAAGCCGGCACTGCTGACTGTATAGACCCGCCTCGTGCCCTCGGCCCTGGCCTGAACCAGACCGGCGTCCAGCAACACTTTCAAATGCTGGGACACGGCCGGGCGGGAGACTGGCAGGCCCGAAGCCAGTTCGTTGACGGTTTTCGGGCCACGCCGGAGCTCTTCCAGAAGATAGCGCCGGTTGGGGTCGGCAATCGCCATGAAGGCGTCAGAAAAGATCATGCCTATACTTGTGGGGCAAAGCTTTTCAAATCTCAACCGTCGGCTTCCGCTTTTCTGAGCCGCAGTGCTTCAGGGGTGACCGAGCGATCGGCCGGCTGGGTCTTGAAGGCATCGCGGTCTTCGATCGGCACCGGCGCGCGGCGGCTGATGCGCAGCAGCGTGTAGGCGGCGAGGCTGAGATGCGCCAGCGCGGTGGCCAGGAACAGGCCTTCGGGGCGGAGCCAGCCCATCAGGGCGGCAGCCAGCAAGGGCCCGATCATGGTTCCGAAGCCATACAGAAGCAGCAGGCCGCCCGAGACCTTGACGAAATCCTCCGATCGGGCGTGGTCGTTGGCATGCGCCACGGCGATCGAATAGAGCGTGTAGGCAAAGGCGCCGTAGGTGGCGGCGAAGACAATGACGAGGACGGCGGAACGCGGTTCGAACAGGAAGATCAGGATGGCGAACAGTGCGGCGCCGAAAGCCGCGCCCGCCAGCACGAAACGGCGGTCGGTCTTGTCGGAGAGGCGTCCGGCCGGAAGCTGCATGGCCGCGCCGGCAATAACGACAAGGCTCATCATCAGTGCGATCTGGGCGGTGGAGATGCCGATACGGGCGCCGTAGACGGCGCCAAGCGTGCCCCAGGCGCCATTGGCGATGCCGACCAACAGGCAGGCGATCGCCGACACCGGCGAGTTGGCGTAGAGGCCTTTGACGTCGAGCTTGACGTCCTGCAGCGGCTTGGGAGACGAAGCCGACGACACCGCGGTCGGGATCAGTGATAGGCAGAACAATATGCCGGTGATCATGAACAGCGACGCCGATCTGACGTCGCCGCTGGCAACGATCATCTGGCCGCCCATGATCGAGGCATAGGTGACCATCATGTAGAGGCCGAAGACGGTGCCGCGGTTCTCGTTGGTGGCCTTCTCGTTCAGCCAGCTTTCGATGACCATGAAGGCGCCGGCCATGGTGAAGCCGGTGAAGGCACGCAGCAGGATCCAGACATATTCGTCGATGATCAGGCCGGTAAGCAACGCCACGATGGCGCCCGAAGCGGCAAAGGCGCCGAACGCCCGGACGTGGCCGGCGCGGCGCACCAGGCGCGGTGCGAAGAAGCAGCCGGTGACGAAGCCACCGGCCCAGGCCGTGCCCATCAGACCGAGCGATGCGGTCGAAAACCCTTCGAGTTGACCTCGCAACGGCAACAACAGGCCGTGCAGTCCCGAAGCCGCGAGCAGGAAAGCGGTGCCGCGAAGCAGCGAGAGGATCGGCCTGTAGCTTGCAAACATTGTTTGATCCGTCTGGAGATTCGGTGGCGGGGTCTGAAGACAGGCGCATTCGGGCTTTTCGGCGGCGGATGCTCAACGCCGAAACTAACGCGAAAACTAGCCGCGGCGAAACAGGGCTTCGGCCGCCGATTTGGTGCTGCCCTTGGTCTGGAGCTCGGCTTCGAGCCGGGCAATCTCGTCGCGCAGGATGCTGATCCGTTCGGTAAGGTCACCGACCGAAAGCAGCGACAGATCCTGTCCGATCTCATGCGGGCGGGCTTTCTTTTTGGGTTCGTCGTCGAAGATCGCCATCGTCGCTCCTCCCTATTCAGTATTGGGCTGATTTGGCCATTTGCCTGATCCGGCAATCAGCATACATAGGGCAGGGGCGCAGATGCAAACAGCCGGCAAGAAGCTGGCAGCCGGCGACAGACCGGCGGACCGAGACGGGAAATTTCATGGCGAGCGGACATAAAATTCCAGCCACGATGACGGCCATCGCAATCTCGCAACCGGGCGGGCCGCGGGTGCTGAAACCGGAAACGCGCGACGTGCCGGTGCCTGGTCCCGGCGAAATCCTGATCCGGGTGCGTGCGGCCGGCGTCAACCGCCCCGACGTGCAGCAGCGCAAGGGCGCCTATCCGGCGCCGCCCGGCGCTTCCGACCTGCCCGGCCTCGAAGCATCGGGCGAAGTGGCCGCCCTTGGCGACGAGATATCGCGCTGGCGTATCGGCGACCGGGTCTGCGCGCTGACGCCGGGGGGCGGTTATGCCGAATATGTCAAGGTTCATGCCGGCAGCGTGCTGCCGCTGCCCGCCGGCTTCACCCACACTGAGGCGGCCGCGGTTCCGGAAAACTATTTCACCGTCTGGCACAATGTGTTCGAGCGCGGCGGCTTGAAAAAGGGTGAGACGCTGCTGGTCCATGGCGGCTCATCGGGCATCGGCACCACGGCGATCCAGCTGGCGTCGGCCTTCGGCGCGTATGTCGTCACCACCGCCGGCTCGAAGGAGAAATGCGACGCATGCCTGAAGCTCGGCGCCGACCGGGCGATCAACTACCGCGAGGAGGATTTCGTCGCGGCGGTCAAGGATGCGACCGGCGGCAACGGGGCAGACGTCATACTCGACATGGTCGGTGGCGACTATATCGCGCGCAACTACGAGGCCGCCGCGGTCGAGGGCAGGATCGTCCAGATCGCCGTCCAGGCCGGCGCGATGGCGAGCGCCGATTTCTCGAAAATCATGGTCAAGCGGCTGACCCACACCGGCTCGACGCTGCGGCCTCGCACGGTCGAGTTCAAGGCGGCGCTCGCCGCCGCACTGGAAGCACAGGTGTGGCCGCTGCTCGGCACCCGCAAGGTAGCGCCGGTGATGGACATGATCTTCCCGCTGACCGACGCATGGCGGGCGCATGAGCGCATGGAAGAGGGCGAGCATATAGGCAAGATCGTTCTCGACGTCGGGTAGATGGGCGAGAGTCAGGTGAGGCCGGCCTGCGAATGGCGGCTCCCTGCGCTTCCCGCCTCCGCCGGCCGAAGCCCCCATGAGGGGTTGCGGCAGTTAAGGCTACGGCCGGCGTAGGCCGGTTCTCGGGAGCCGCCATTCTCGGCTCGGCCTGACCTGAATCTCGCTCATCCTCCGCGCTCAGCCTGTCGGCAAGATGAACAGAAGCTTAATGCTGCAATGCAGCATTTGCATTGCGGCTATGCAAAGACGTCTGTTCAATTCGTGGGCAGCACTGCCTATCTAAGCGTCATCGAAACGATTTGATCCAACAACTGGAGGACAACCATGAACCCGATCCGCGCTTTCCGTAACTGGCGTATGTACAACGAAACCGTGCGCGAGCTGAACAAGCTCAACGCCCGTCAGCTCAGCGACCTCGGCATCAGCCGCGGCGACATCGAGAGGATTGCCCGCAAGGCCATCTAATTCGAAGCATGGTCGGCCAGTGAGGCCTGACCACGCGGCAGAAGCAAGAGCCGCCGCAGACGGTATCCCGTCGCCGGTTCCGAGCCCGCTGGACCCTGTCCGGCGGGTTTTGTCGTTTTGGACCCCCTGTACAACTCCGCATCAATGGTCGCCGGAGCCGAGGTCCTCCTGGCCTCCCCCGCTGTCCGGTGTCCGACGGCTGCGCCCTGCGCCAAAAACATTGCGAAACGGCAGCGGAGCGGTTATACAGGCCGCGAATTTCCCATTTTGGTGGCTCTAAACCACCGCCCGCGCGGGAACGCGGGCGAACGAGAAGGATTTTTGAAATGGCCAATACGCTGCTGATGCCCAAGGCGACCGCCGTCTGGCTGGTCGACAACACCGCGCTGTCCTTCGAGCAGATCGCGCAGTTCTGCGGGTTGCATCCGCTCGAGGTCAAGGCGATCGCCGACGGCGAATCGGCGCAAGGCATCAAGGGCATGGACCCGATCATGACCGGACAGCTGACCCGCGACGAGATCGCGCGCGCCGAGAAGGATCCGAACCAGCGCCTGAAACTGTCCGACCCCAAGGTGCGGGTGCCGGAATCCAAGCGCAAGGGTCCCCGCTACACGCCGTTGTCGAAGCGCCAGGACCGGCCCAACGCCATCCTGTGGCTGGTCCGCAACCATCCGGAATTGAAGGACGCGCAGATTTCGCGCCTGGTCGGCACGACCAAGTCGACGATCGAACAGATCCGCGAGCGCAAGCACTGGAATTCGGCCAATCTGCAGCCGATGGACCCGGTGACGCTGGGTCTCGCTTCGCAGATCGACCTCGACATGGAAGTCAACCGCGCCTCGCGCGGCCGCGAGCAGGCGCAGCCTGTCGGCGACACGCTGCTGCCGGCTGCCGTGACCGAGCGCCTGGTGCCGGCGCCGGAGAAGCCGAAGGACGAGGATGCCGAACTGGACGCCAACGCCGTGTTCGCCAAGCTTTCGGCGCTCAAGTCCAAGAAGGAAGATGCGGACGACGAGTGAGGTTTGCGACAGTTCAACAAAAAAGCCCGCTTCGAGCGGGCTTTTTAACTGATTGTCGAAATCTCAGCTGCGCGCCGCCCGGTCCGGCGTCATGCCATAATCCTCGCTGCGCTCGACCGCGCGGTAGAAGTCGGCAAGCTGCTTGCCGCGCTCAGGCTTGAAGATGCGGCCGGCGATGACCACTGAGGCGATGCGGTCGATGCGGAAGGCGCGGAAATCGTCGCGCATCTCGCACCAGGCAACCAGCGTCCATACCTTGCCCCAGAACCACAGACCGAGCGGACGGATGTCACGCCCGGTGCCGCGGCCGGCCTCGTCGCGGTAGTCGATGGTCAGCACCTGTCGCTTCTCGACAGCGCGCTCGATCACGTCGATCGCCTCACGCGCGGCGTCGCTCACCACCCACATCGGCGTGTGGATCTCGGTGCGGGCGATGCGGTCCTTCTCGGCGTCGGGCAGGACGGCGCCGATCTTGACCAGCGCCTCGTCGGCCGCACGCGCCATAGCCGCGCCGCCAAAGGCCCGCACCATGCGGGCGCCGGCGACCAGCGCGACGATTTCGTCACGCGTGAACATCAGCGGCGGAAGGTCGAAACCCTCCCTCATCATGTAGCCGACGCCGGCCTCGCCGTCGATCGGCACTCCGGTCGACTGCAAATCGGCGATGTCGCGGTAGATGGTCCGCTCGGAAACCTCGAGCCATGTGCCGAGCTTCTGGGCGGTGACCAGCCGGCCGCCACGCAGGTGCTGCACGATCTGAAAGAGCCTGTCGGCACGTCGCATCGTATGGTCCCTCGGCTGCTTGTCTATGAATGTCATGGTCCCGAAACCGGTTCCGGGTGACATCCATGTCCTGTTTTATGCTTGTCGTTCTCCCAAAAACCGCTGCGCACTTTTGGGCGACACGCATTATGGTTTAAGTCCTTCGCGCTTGCGCTGCACGGCGACGAATTCCGCGCCGAAGGACAACTTCTTCGTTGTCGGCGTGTTCACGTCGAGCACACGCCAGTACGGCGTGATATCGTTCAGCGTCATGCCGCGTTCGAGATCCTCATTGGCGGCTTCGGCGACGGTTCGCAGATGATAACCGATGGTGACCGGACATGTCACTTGCGCCCCATGCTCGATGGCGAGCGCGGTGCGCAAGGCGCGTACATCCATCTCGAGGCCGTTGGGGATCGTGCGGATGAAATCATCGACCTGACGGGGCGTCGGCACCAGCATCGGCTGGCCCTCGACGACGTCGCCCATTGTGCGTGGCGTCGGCTTCACGCCGTTGACGCCCGGCGTGTTCAGCCTGTCGTTCCAGCTTTTCACCATTCATGTCTCCTGACACGTTTATGGCATGGTGCTCCTGACAGCATTCTGTCAGGAGCCTTCAGCATTGTCCGTAGCAGGCGCCAAAGTTTTTGCGCCAGCCCGAGGGGTCGCCGCCCGGGGTGCCATGTCAATGATCCGGGCGTTGCGGGGTTCGCATCCAAGCATTGTCATGTAAAACGCCTCAGATCTCGCGAATGCGGCTGTGACCCTCATACATATCCGGCCAGCCAATGTCCTTGCGGATGTCCGCGGGCAAGGAGTTCAGGAAGCGCTGGGTACGAACTTCATTGCGCATCGTGCGGATCTTGCCGACATAGTGCTGTACGCTGTTCAAAATACCAAAGCTGTTCATGACCATCTCCTCTTCTCTGATGGAGACACTATTGCATACCCCTCCTGACAGCAGTCTGTCAGGAGCATGTCAGGTCGTTGAAGAAAGCTGCGAGGTGCTTGGCGGTCGGTTCGGAAACGAGCCTTTTGTCAGGAATGGCCAAGTCGACCGAGACCATGCAAGAACCGCTTTGACAGCCTGTCGCGATGCTGCTCAAAGGCGGGCATGTCGAAACTCCTCGCGCTCGTCATCATCGGCATGATGGCCATTCAGCTGATCAAGCCGCTCGGCTGGCCGGGCCTGAAGCGGCGCGGCGATTTCTGGAAGCTGGCCCTGATCGCCATGGCGGCCATCGCGCTGGCGGGTGCGCTGGGGCACTGGACATAGCCTTGAGGGTCAGGTCGGGTCCACCGTTCCCATGGCAATCATCCGGATGGCGTTGAGGCTGGGCACGAAGAAGTAATCGCCACCGCGCGTCGTCATGAATTCCGGCAGGTTCGCCGCAATAAAAGGCGTGGCGCTGGCCGGGCCGGCCGGAATGACATGCTTGCTCGATTCGGCGCGGTTGCCGGTCAGCGTGCAGGTGTCGTTGCCGGTTTCGGAATCCAGGCCGTAGCTCATCCATTGCTGCTGGATGATATTCTGGCTCAGATCCATTGGAAGCAGGCTGCAATCAACAGTATTTGGAAATACTCATGTCAGTTCTCTGAAGCCCACCAGTCCGAGCTTGTGCCCCCTCAGGTCAATCGGCGAGCACCCATCCGACCAGATGTTCGGCCCAGGCGCGGTAACCGGCTTCCGAGGCATGAAAGCCATCGGAGGCAAAGCCGGCCTCCGGGTTGGTGATCGGCAGCCGTGGCGCCGGCACGGCGCCGCGCTCGAAACAGAGGCGCTCGCCCATGCGGTTCATTGCGGTAGCGCGGATTTCGAGAATCTTGCCGAGCAGCGGCGGCATGGCCGGCGCGCGGGTGAACTCCAGCACCGGCGACCACACCACGCGCGCCTCCGGCCATTTGGCACGCGAGGCGTAGAGCAGGCCACCGAACTCCTTCTTGAAGCGCGGTACCGAGTGGAAATTCTTGGTGTCGTTGGTGCCGATGGCGAGCACGATATGCGTCCACGGATCGGCCGACAGATTGGGCAGCACATGGTCGCGGATCTGGCCCGACGTTGCCGAGTTGAAGCCAGCGGCGCGCCAGCGCACGGCAAGGCCGGTTCGTTGCGCGATCATGACGGCAAGCTGCGCGGCAAGCCCGTTCTCGGAATTGCCGATGCCGACGGAAGCGGCCGAGGAATCGCCCAGCACCAGCAGCGAGATGGCCGGCGCCTTGCCCGATATTTCGTGCATGACCGGCCCTTGTGCCGGCAGCATGCGGGTGGTGCGGCGGCGCACGCCGAGGCCCTGCCAGACATAGACGGGGTAGGCGAGCCAGGTAAGAAGGGCCGGGAAGCGCATGGCAATACCGTTAGAGGTTAACGGCAGCCTTAGCGCATGTTTGGGCGCAGGTGAACGCGCTTCTAGTCGCAGCAGTTCGGCTTATCCGCCTGCTTGTCCTGATATTCCTCATGCAGCCGCACCCAGTCCATCAGGCTATGATAAGGGCCATTTTCGCCGCGGCCCTTCGGTGTCATGTCGAGATAGTCGTAAGTGCCGATCTGGGCCTCGCCGCCGCGGGCGCGCGACATAAAGGTAAGGAATATGTCGCCGTTCTCGTCCTTGTAGAAAACACTGGTGCCGGGAAGGTCCTTTGACGTGCGCGGACGCGTCTCGAAATTGTAGGTGGTGTCGCCGGCCGCGATCTGCTTGTCGGTGAAGGAGACCTGCATGTCGAAGTTGAAATCCGAGGCGTAGGACGACACCCAGTCGAATTTCCAGCCCATACGCTGCTTGTAAGGCAGCAGTTCCGCCAGCGGCGCGCGCGCAACCACCACCAGCGACACGTCGTGGTGCCTGAGATGCTGATCGGCGCCGTCTATATGGTCGGCAAGGAAGGAGCATCCTTCGCAGCGGTGGTTCGATCCTGGCGTCATCATGAAGTGGTAGACGATCAGTTGGCTGTTGGCGCCGAACAGTCCGGCCAGGTTCTTCGGACCCTGCTCGGTCTCGAAGACATAGTCCTTGCGGATTTTCATCCAGGGCAGTTCACGCCGCTCGGCGGCGATGCGCTCACGAAACCGTGTCAATTCCTTCTCGCGCGCCAGATGCGCCTTGTGCGCCTCAAACCAGTCTTCACGCGAAACCACCTTGCTGCGAGTCATGAAGTTCTCCCTGTCTGTTCACCCAAGGACGTTTGGGGTGGGCAGAAACCGACATCGCCGTCAGCTTTTGCCGAAAAGGAGATAAGGATGGACGAACTCCGTCCAAGCCGGGCTTTGCATAAACAAACCCGGGCGCATCGGCCCGGGTTGTATGACAACGGGAGAACTGCGCTCAGGCGGCCTGTTCGAGGCTCGCCGTCCATTGTCCCAGCGCCGCCAGATGGTTCATGTGGGCACGATGGGTGAAGGCGGCCTGGCCGGCGGCGACGTTCGATGCCTTGCCGCTCCAGGCCTTTTGCGGGGCGGCCTGCAAGGCGCGGCCATAGGAGAAGGTCAGCTTCCACGGATGCGGGCCGATGGCGTTGATGGCGTTGAGGTTGGCGGTAGCCTCCTCGTCCGACTGCCCGCCCGAAAGGAAGGCGATGCCCGGCACCGCTGCCGGTACGGTTTCGCGGAACAGTTTTATGGTCTTTTCCGCGACCTCTTCGGGGCTGCTCACCTTGCCCGACTTCCTGCCGGCCAGCACCATGTTCGGCTTCAGGATGGTGCCTCCCAGCAAAACGCGCGCCGCATGCAGCTCGTCATAGAGCTTGATCAGCGTTGCCTTCGAGATGTCGTAGCAGGTGTCGATGTCGTGCGCGCCGTCCATCAGCACTTCCGGCTCGACGATCGGCACGATGCCGGCCTCCTGGCACAGTGCGGCATAGCGGGCCAGCGCATGGGCGTTGGAGGCAATCGAATTGACCGAGGGCACGCCCTTGCCGGTGTCGATGTCGATCACCGCGCGCCATTTGGCGAAGCGGGCGCCGAGCTTGTAATAATCTGCGAGCCGCTCGCGCAAGCCGTCGAGGCCTTCGGTAACGGTATCGCCGGGAAAGCCGGCGAGTGGCTTGGCGCCGGCATCGACCTTGATGCCGGGGATGGCGCCCGCCGCCTTGATGATGTCGACCAGAGGCGTGCCGTCGGCAGCCTTCTGACGGATGGTCTCGTCGTAGAGAATGACGCCGGAGATGTACTTCGTCATCGCGTCCTTGGCGCGGAACATCATCTCGCGGTAGTCGCGGCGGCTGTCGGCCGTCGATTCGACGCCGATAACGTCGAAGCGCTTCTTGATGGTGCCGGAGCTCTCATCGGCGGCCAGCAGGCCCTTGCCGCCGGCCACCATCGCGGCGGCAATGTCTTCGAGACGTTCGCTCATTTTTCTTCTCCTAAGGGGGTACGTTCCGCGCGTAACGGAAGTCTACCGCCAAAGGAATGGGATCGGAAAGCTCGAATCGATTGAAAGTTCCTGGCGTCCGTTTTTGCGCCCCCGATCCGGTCAGGCTTGTTTCTTCAGCACGTCGACGCCGGGCAGCGGCTTGCCTTCCATCCATTCGAGGAAAGCGCCGCCGGCGGTCGAGACATAGGTGAAGTCGTCGGCGACGCCGGCATGGTTGAGGGCGGCCACCGTATCGCCGCCACCGGCGACCGAGACCAGCTTGCCGGCCCTGGTGCGGGCCGCCGCGTGCCTGGCCGCCGCCACCGTGGCGTGGTCGAAAGGCTCGATCTCGAAGGCGCCGAGCGGGCCGTTCCAGACCAGCGTCGCGGCGCGGTCGATCCATTCACCGATCGTCTTCACGGTCTTTTCGCCGAGATCGAGGATCATGCCGTCAGCCGGGACATCCGAAATGGCAACGGTCTCGCTGGCCGCACCCGCCTTGAATTCCTTGGCGACGACACCGTCGACAGGCAGGATGATGGCGCAGCCTGCCTCGGCGGCCTCGATCATGATCTGCTTGGCGGTCGCGGCAAGGTCATGCTCGCACAGCGACTTGCCGACAGCGGTGCCACGCGCGGCGAGAAAAGTGTTGGCCATGCCGCCGCCGATGACCAGCGCGTCGACCTTCTTCACCAGGTTCATCAACAGGTCGATCTTGGTCGACACCTTGGCGCCACCGACAATGGCGACGACAGGGCGGACCGGATTGCCGAGCCCCTTCTCCAGCGCCTCGAGCTCGGCCTGCATGGTGCGGCCGGCATAGGACGGCAACAGCCGCGCCAGGCCTTCGGTCGAGGAGTGCGCCCGGTGGGCGGCGGAAAAGGCGTCGTTGACGAAGATATCGCCATTGGCGGCGAGCCGCTCTGTAAAGGCCGGGTCGTTCTTCTCCTCGGTCTTGTGGAAGCGGGTGTTTTCCAGCAGCAGCACATCGCCCTTGTTCATGGCGGCGACCGCACTGCCCGCCGTGTCGCCGACGCAGTCGCCGGCAAAGCCGACGGGGCGGCCAAGCACCTCCGCGGCAGCCTTGGCGATCGGCTCCAGCGAGAATTCGGGCGAGGGACCATCCTTCGGGCGGCCGAAATGCGCGAGCAGGATGACCTTGGCGCCCTTGCCGGACAGCTCGGCGATGGTCGGCGCGATGCGTTCGATGCGGGTGGCGTCGGTGACCTTGCCGTCGGCGACGGGCACGTTGAGGTCGACGCGCACCAGCACGCGCTTGCCGCTGATATTGCCGATATCGTCGAGTGTCTTGAAGGCGGCCATGCGGGTTCCTTTCCGTGGAAAATCGCCGGGACCATACCTCGCATCGATGACGATGCAAGGCTTGAGCCGGGGTGCGAGCTAAATTTTGAGATCAAGGCGAAGGCTGTCGTGATGATGCGGGACGTCAGCGTGAACCGATCGCTTGTCAGCCTTCTGTCGTTATCTTTTCCGCCGTCGGCTCAAGGGCCTTCTCATTGGCTGTCGCCTCTGCAGTCTGCGTCTCGGTCGGCTTGCGCCAGTTGCGGATGAAGGCGGAGACACGATCGCCGATCTCGCCGGCGCTCAGGAACACCGGAACCCGCGCCACCGGCGCGGTCGGCTCGAAGGAGAGGCCGAGACCGGTGATCTTGCCCTTGTCGTCGACGTCGCGGACGATCAATTCGATCGGGCCGATCAGCACCCGGTCGGCATATTCGGCATGGCCGCCAAGCCTTGCCGTCACCAGCGCGCCGACGGTGAGCTTCTGCTCGGCTTCGCTCAATCCCGGTGTGTATGCGGCCTCGAGCTCTGCGGCCGAGCGGGCGGGATCGACGGCGAAGGCGCCGAAGAAGTCGGCATCCTCGCGGTCGACTACGGCGCGGCTGGCAAACAGCTTGTCAAGCAGGCGCGGATAGCGGTCGGGCACGAAGATATAAACCTGGTCGCCGGCCGCGAGCCGGCCCATGTCCTGGAAACGCATCGAGCGGCCGTCGCGCAGCACCAACGAGGGCCGTGCCCAGCGCGGGATACGCTCGCCGCGCGCCACCGGGCTGCCGGGCGCCACGCGGTAGGCGAGCAGTTCGTGATGGGCGGAGCCCGGCAGTTCGAGTTCGACCTTGTCGAGCGGCCCGAGCCTCGCCGGCACGATCAGGCCGAGCCGGCGCGCCAGCGGACCGACCGACCAGCCCTGCACCACCAGCGATACCAGCACGATGATGAAGGCGACGTTGAAGATGGTGCGGCCGTTCTCCAGTCCGCCGAGCAGCGGGGTGATGGCAAGCAGGATGGACACGGCGCCGCGCAGGCCGACCCAGGAGACGAAGGCGATCTCGGGACGCGGCAGGCGGAACGGGATCAGGCAGAGCCAGACGGCGACAGGGCGCGCGACAAACATCAGGAATAGGCCGAGCAGCACCGCCGGCACCATGATCGCCGGAAACTGCGAGGGTGTCGCGAACAGGCCGAGGATCAGGAACATGATGATCTGTGCCAGCCACGACATGCCGTCCTGGAAGCGCTTCAGGATGGTGACGGCGCGGATGTCGGAGTTGCCGGCAATGAGCCCGGCGAGATAGACCGCCAGGAAGCCAGAGCCGCCAATGGCGCCGGCCGCGGCGAACACCATCAGTGACAGGGTCAGCACGAAGATCGGCAGCAAGCCATGGTCAAGGTTGAGCCGGTCGACGAGGCGCACGATGCCGAGCCCGCCAAGCACGCCGACGACGGCGCCGAGCCCCATATTGAGCAGGAAGCCGAGGATCAGGTCGGTGACCAGCACATGGGTCTCGGGATTGGCGTGGGCGGCGATGATCTCGACCAGCGTGATGGTCAGGAAGATGGCGATCGGGTCGTTGGTGCCGGATTCGACTTCCAGTGTCGCGCGCACGCGTTCGCGCAGATTGATCTCGCCGGCGCGTAGCAGGAAGAAGACGGCCGCCGCATCGGTCGAGGCGACCGCGGCGCCGAGCAGGAAGGATTCCAGCCAGCTGAGGTCGAGCAGGTAATAGGCGGCGGCGCCGAACAGGCCAGTGGTCAGGATTACGCCGAAGGTCGCCAGCGACACCGCCGGTCCGGCCGCCTGGCGCAGCGCGTTGAGCGGCGTGCCGAAACCGGAATCGAACAGGATGACCGCCAGCGCCAGCGAGCCGGCAAAATATGCCACGCGCGCATTGTCGAATTCGATGCCGAGACCATCGACGCCGCTGGCGAGGCCGATGCAGAGGAAGAGCAGCAGCAAAGGGGCGCCGAAGCGGAAGGCGATCAGGCTCGAGAACGCTGCGGCGACGACTAGCGCTGTGCCGACCAGCGTGACGAGATAGATCGCATGCTCCATCCGTGATTTGCCCCTCGAATTCCTCTTTCTACCGATTCACGGGAGAGTGGGGCGAAGGCATGGCCGGTGCAAGGCGCAAGGATGGCTTTTTGCCTGATGCCGCTGATTTTCCGGCGTTTGGCGGCTTGGCGCGCCTTGCCCGCCGCCCTGACGAAAAACGCCCGGACAAGCCGGGCGTTCGAAGCTGCGAGACGATGCCTTCAGGTCAGGCGATGGTCTTGCCAAAGGCGACCGAGGTGTCGGCCATGCGGTTAGAGAAGCCCCACTCATTGTCGTACCAGGACAGCACCGAAACGAAGTTGCCGTCCATGACCTTGGTCTGGTCGAGCGCCAGGATCGACGAGCGCGGATCGTGGTTGAAGTCGATCGACACATTCGGGTGATGGGTGACGCCGAGAATGCCCTTCAACTTGCCGTTGGAGGCGGCGATCACCGCTTCGTTGATCTCCTGCACGGTGGTGGCGCGCTTGGCGATGAACTTGAAGTCGACAACCGAGACGTTGGGGGTCGGCACGCGGATCGAGATGCCGTCGAGCTTGCCCTTGAGGTCGGGCAGCACCAGGCCGATCGCCTTGGCCGCACCGGTCGAGGTCGGGATCTGCGACAGGGCAGCCGCGCGGCCGCGGTAGAGATCCTTGTGCATGGTGTCCAGCGTCGGCTGGTCGCCGGTGTAGGAGTGGATCGTCGTCATCATGCCCTTTTCGATGCCGACGGTCTCGTGCAGCACTGCGGCCAGCGGCGCCAGGCAGTTGGTGGTGCAGGACGCATTCGAGATGACGATGTGGTCCTTGGTCAGCTTGTCGTGGTTGATGCCGTAGACGACGGTGAGGTCAGCACCTTCGGCAGGCGCGGAGACCACGACGCGCTTGGCGCCGGCGGTCAAATGCGCGGCAGCCTTGTCGCGGGCGGTGAAGATGCCGGTGCATTCGAGCGCGATGTCGATGCCGAGTTCCTTCCACGGCAGTTGCGCCGGGTCCTTGATCGCGGTGACCTTGAAGGTCTCCTTGCCGACGGTGATCTGGTCGCCCGAGACCGACACTTCGTGCGGGAAGCGGCCGTGCACGCTGTCATAGCGCAGCAGATGCGCGTTGGTCTCAACCGGGCCGAGGTCGTTGACGGCGACCACGTCGATATCCTTGCGGCCGGATTCATGGATGGCGCGCAGGATGTTGCGGCCGATGCGGCCAAATCCGTTGATGGCAACTCTGACGGTCATTTTACTCTCCCTGGGAGCTGGAGGCGGCAGATGGGTCCGCAGCTTCATAGCGGCGGATGGCACAAGAATCCAGCCGCAGAAGGCCGAATTTAAATCGATTAGGTAGTCCAGCCCCGCGAATCCGCCTTGGAGGTGCGCGGGACTGACCCTGATCTTACTTGCCGTGCAGGCGGGCTTCCGCAGCCTTGGCCGCGGCTTCGGCGGTGATGCCGAAATGCGGGTAGAGCTGCTCGATGGTGCCGGAAGCGCCGAAGCCGGTCATGCCGATGAAGATGCCGTCGGAGCCGATCAGGTGATCCCAGCCCTGGCGGATGCCGGCCTCGATCGCCATCTTGATCGGCGCGTTGCCGATCGTCTCCTTGCGGTAGGCGTCGCTCTGCTGGTCGAACAGTTCGAAGCAAGGCACCGAGACGACGCGGGTCGGGTGCCCATGCTTTTCAAGCAAATCACGGGCGCCGAGCGCGATCTCGACCTCGGAGCCGGTGGCGAAGATCGTCACCGCCGCTTCGCCGCTCGCCGCGGCCAGTTCATAGGCGCCCTGGCTGCTGAGGTTCCTGGCCGAGTGCTCGGTGCGCACCGTCGGCAGGTTCTGACGGGTCAGCGCCAGGGTGGACGGGGTCTTTTCCGATTCAATGGCGATCTGCCAGCATTCGGCGGTTTCCACCGCGTCGGCCGGGCGGAAGACATTGTGGTTGGGGATGGCGCGGAGCGCCGCCAGGTGCTCGACCGGCTGGTGGGTCGGGCCGTCTTCGCCCAAACCGATCGAATCATGGGTCATGACGAAGATCGAGCGGATGCCCATCAGCGACGCCAGCCGCATCGACGGACGGGCATAGTCGGAGAAGCACATGAAGGTGCCACCATAGGCGATGAGGCCGCCATGCAGCGTCAGGCCGTTGAGGGCGGCCGCCATGCCATGCTCGCGGATGCCGTAGTGGACATAGCGCTGGCCGTAATCGTCCGGCGTGATGTTCTTGGTCTGGCTGGTCTTGGTGTTGTTGGAGCCGGTGAGGTCGGCAGAGCCGCCGATGGTTTCCGGCACCGCGCCATTGATGACTTCCAGCGCCATTTCCGACGATTTGCGGGTGGCGACCTTCGGCTTGTCGGCCGACAGCTTCTTCTTGTAGTCGGCAATGACGGCATCGAAATTCGACGGCAGCTTGCCGGCAAGGCGGCGCTCGAACTCGGCCTTCAACTCAGGCTTGGCCTTGGCCAGGCGGCCTTCCCAGTCGGTGCGCGGCTTGACGCCGGCCTTGCCGGCGGTGCGCCAGGCGTCGAGAATGTCGGCCGGAATTTCGAAGGGCGGCGAGTCCCAGTTGAAGAATTTCCGCGCGCCTGCGATCTCGTCGGCGCCGAGCGGCGAACCGTGCGCCTTGTTGGTGCCGGCCTTGGTCGGGGCGCCGAAGCCGATGGTCGTCTTGCAGGCAATCATCGTCGGCTTGTCGGAATGGCGGGCGGCTTCGATGGCGTAGGCGATTGCCTCGGGGTCGGTGCCGTCAATGTGGCTGGCGTTCCAGCCCGAGGCCTGGAAGCGGGCGACCTGGTCGGTGTTGTCTGCAAGCGAAACCGGACCGTCGATCGAGATGTTGTTGTTGTCCCAGAAGACAATCAGCTTGTTGAGCTTGAGGTGCCCGGCCAGCGCGATGGCTTCCTGCGAAACCCCTTCCATCAGGCAGCCGTCGCCGGCCAGGACATAGGTGTAGTGGTCGACGAGGTCATTGCCGAAGGCGGCGTTCATGATGCGCTCGCCGAGCGCGAAGCCGACCGAATTGGCGAGACCCTGGCCGAGCGGGCCGGTCGTCGTCTCGATGCCGGTGGCATGGCCGTATTCGGGATGGCCGGCAGTCTTGGAACCCAGCTGGCGGAAATGCTTGATCTGGTCGAGGGTCATGTCCTCGTAACCGGTCAGATGCAGCAGCGAGTAGAGCAGCATAGAACCGTGGCCGGCCGACAGGATGAAGCGGTCTCGGTCCGGCCAATGGGGGTTCTTCGGATCATATTTCAGAAAGCGGGTGAACAGCACTGTGGCGATGTCGGCGCAGCCCATGGGCAGGCCGGGATGGCCGGACTGGGACTTCTCGACGGCGTCCATGGAGAGAAAACGGATCGCATTGGCCATCCGGTCATGTTGTTCACGCGACGTCATGGTACCTCCGGGGTGGGGATTTGTGGGCTTGGCAGAGCCCAGGAAAGAGTGCGCGACACATAGCAGCCACGGGCTTTTAGTCAACAAATCGGCTGCACATTTGCCGGTCTTGTGATGGCTTTGAGACCTTATGGGGCGACCTACATTAGCGTTAGCGGGGGACAGTCGCGAGAGCTTTGTTGACGTTGCCTTCACCCGGTGCCTAATGTTTCCTTGTTAACGCGTTCTGAACGCGAAGCGATTCGGTGATGGGCAGGGCACAGGACGAAGGCCATGACCGGCGAAACCACACTCAAGGAAGTCATCCACAGGCTGGGCAAGGCCATCGAGGGGCTGGAAAACGCCGTCGCGGCCAAGCTCGAGCACGAGCGCGACTATTCCGAAGCCGAGGCTGAGGTGCAGCGCATGAACGCCGACCGTTCACGGCTGGCGCAGGAACTCGACAATTCCGAAGCCCGCGCCGAACGGCTGGAAGATGCCAACAAGGAAGTGTCGCGCCGCTTGGTGACCGCCATGGAAACCATCCGCGCGGTGCTGGACAGGTAGGAGCTGCAGGCCATGGCACAGGTCACGGTTTCCATCGACGGCAAGCAGTATCGCATGGCTTGCGACGAGGGTCAGGAAGAGCACCTGATCGACCTCGCCGAGCGGTTCGACCGTTATGTCTCGCATCTGAAGGATTCGTTCGGCGAGATCGGCGACCAGCGGCTGACGGTGATGGCCGGCATCATGGTGATGGACGAGCTTTCGGAGCTGCAGAAGCGGGTCAAGGGCATGGAGACCGAAGTGCAGACGCTGCGCAAGACGCGCGACGAAGCGCTGACCAAGGCCGACAAGAACGACACTGTGCTGACCAGCGCGCTCGGCGCGCTCGCCCAGCGCATGGAAGACCTGGCCACGTCGCTGGCGGTCAACAAGGCCTGAGCCTTTCCCGCACAAACGAAAGATTGTCGGCCCAACGTCGGTCCGTAGAACGAAAGTGCTCGTTCCGTCGCCAATAATAGTTTTCTATTGTCCTGCAGCCGCGATTTTTGCGCTAAGATGCGGGAATGCCGGAGCGTTGACGCCGTCCACGGCCGCTCCTGACGAAATCTGTTGCTGGGGAAATAATGCCATGAGCCTTCGTATCAACGACATCGCGCCTGACTTCACCGCCGAGACCACGCAAGGGCCGATCAAGTTTCATGACTGGATCGGCGACGGCTGGGCGATCCTGTTCAGCCATCCGAAGAATTTCACCCCGGTCTGCACCACCGAGCTGGGCACGATGGCGGGGCTCGAAGGCGAGTTCAAGAAGCGCAACGTCAAGGTCATCGGCATTTCCGTCGATCCCGTTGCGAGCCACGACAAGTGGCAGGCCGACATCAAGACGGCGACCGGCCAGACGGTGAACTACCCGCTGATTGGCGACAAGGACCTCAAGGTGGCCAAGCTTTATGACATGCTGCCGGCGGGCGCCGGCGAGACGTCGGAAGGCCGCACGCCGGCCGACAACGCCACGGTGCGCTCGGTCTATGTCATCGGGCCGGACAAGAAGATCAAGCTGGTGCTGACTTACCCAATGACGACGGGCCGCAACTTCGACGAGATCCTGCGCGCGGTCGATTCCATGCAGCTGACGGCCAAGCACCAGGTGGCGACGCCGGCCAACTGGAAGCAGGGCGAGGATGTGATCATCACCGCCGCGGTTTCGAACGAAGATGCGGTCAAGCGTTTTGGCGCTTTCGAGACGATCCTGCCCTATCTCAGGAAGACCAAGCAGCCGTCAGCCTAGGTTTTCTCCGTCGGAGCTATTTGGGGCTTCAGTCCTATTTGTGGCAAGGCGTGCTTGACCGGCGCGCTTTGCCAGATGACCATGCTCTTGTTCAACCCGACGGAGAAAACGGTTCCTGTCGGGCAAGGGGCAGGGGGGCCGGACATTGGACATCGCTTCGGCCAAACCTGAGGTCGCCGGCTTCTACGACAAGCCGACCGGCGCCATCCAGTATGTCGTCACCGACCCGGTGACGAGACGCTGCGCCGTCATCGACCCGATCCTCGATCTTGACGAAAAATCCGGCGCGACGGCGACGAAGAATGCCGACGCCTTGCTGGATTTTATCCGCGAAAACGGGCTGGAGCTCGAGTGGATCCTGGACACCCATCCGCATGCCGATCATTTCTCGGCGGCGCACTATCTCCGGGAAAAGACCGGCGCGCCGACGGCGATCGGCGACAGGATCATCGAAGTCCAGGCGCTGTGGAAGGCGATCTACAACTGGCCGGATTTCCCCGCAGACGGCTCGCAGTGGGACCGGCTGTTTGGGGAAGGCGAAACGTTCATGATCGGCAACCTGCCGGTCAAGGTGCTGTTCTCGCCCGGCCACACGCTCGCCTCGATCACCTATGTCATTGGCGACGCAGCCTTCGTCCACGACACGCTGTTCATGCCCGACAGCGGCTCGGCAAGGACGGACTTTCCCGGCGGCAGTGCCGCGCGGCTGTGGCATTCGATTGAGGGCATTCTGGCGCTGCCGGACGATACGCGGGTGTTCGTCGGCCACGACTATCAGGCCGGCGGGCGCGAGCCGTGCTGGGAGAGCACGGTCGCCGAGCAGAGGGCAAAGAATATCCACCTCGTTGCGGCGCGCAGCGAAGCCGAGTTCGTCGACTTGCGCGAAGCGCGCGACAAGACACTGCCGATGCCGCGGCTGATCCTGCATGCGCTGCAGGTCAACATGAATGGTGGACGGCTGCCGGAACCGGAGGCCAATGGGAGGCGGTATCTGAAGTTTCCGCTTGATGGGCTTTGAGAGGGCAGTGGCGAAGCTGCCGATCTCCCCCCTTGCGGGGGAGATGCCCGGCAGGGCAGAGGGGGGTGCTGTCCCGCTGACCTTTGGCTGTGTGCTCGAACAATTCCAGGTTGGGGATAGTTAAAATCGCAAGCTGCGATCCGTCACGCCCCCCTCTGTCCTGCCGGACATCTCCCCCTCAAGGGGGGAGATCAGCTGTTGTCCGACTTTCGCTAACCGCCGACGGACGACAAAACAAAAAAGGCGGCGCCGGTTTCCCGACGCCGCCTTCTGTTCCTTAACCGAACCCAGCCTTAGGCCGCCGGCTGCGCCTCGATCGTGCGCAGCGCCTGCATCTGGCGCTTGGCGGCGGCCTTGACCGCGTCCTGCACCTTCTCGAAGGCGCGCACCTCGATCTGGCGCACGCGCTCGCGGCTGATGTCGAACTCGGACGACAGTTCTTCCAGCGTCAGCGGCTCCTCGGCGAGGCGGCGGGCCTCGAAGATGCGCCGCTCACGATCGTTGAGCACGGCCAGAGCGCCCGACAGCATGCCGCGGCGGTTTTCCAGCTCGTCCTGCTCGATCAGCATGTCTTCCTGGCTTTCGTGGTCATCGACCAGCCAGTCCTGCCATTCGCCGGATTCACCTTCGCTGGCGCGGATCGGCGCGTTCAGCGACGCGTCGCCGGACAGGCGGCGGTTCATCGACACGACTTCGGCTTCCGACACGTTCAGCCTGGTGGCGATCTCGGTGATCTGGTCGGGCTTGAGGTCGCCATCGTCCAGCGCCTGGATCTTGCCCTTCACCTTGCGCAGGTTGAAGAACAGGCGCTTCTGATTGGCGGTCGTGCCCATCTTGACCAGGCTCCACGAGCGCAGGATGTACTCCTGGATCGAGGCCTTGATCCACCACATGGCGTAGGTCGCGAGGCGGAAGCCACGCTCGGGTTCGAATTTCTTGACGGCCTGCATCAGGCCGACATTGCCTTCCGAGATCACTTCGCCGATCGGCAGGCCGTAGCCGCGATAGCCCATGGCGATCTTAGCGACGAGCCGAAGATGGCTGGTGACGAGCTTGTGCGCAGCGCTGGTGTCTTCATGCTCGGCGTAGCGCTTGGCGAGCATGTACTCTTCCTGCGGCTGAAGCATCGGAAAGCGGCGGATTTCTTCCAGGTAGCGGCTGAGGCCGCCTTCGCCGGAAACAATACTGGGTAGTGACTGGGCCATGATTGCGCCCCCTCTCTATTGGAGTGATGCCCCCGAAACGCGGCGGGCATGTGACGCGAGCACCAAAAGGCTCGCCCGCGGCAACTGATTTATATAGGAACAAAACCAGAAAAGACAGGCATTTGTTCAACACGAAACAGTGTGTCACGCTGAAGTGAACAATGCCGCTCAGGTTTTAGCTGGCTTGTTTAGACGCAATTCCGGACGGAAAACCGTTTCACACTTTTCCTGGAATTGCTCGGGTTCAGAGTTTGCGGAAGCCGCCGACGAGTTCCTCCATGTCCTCCGGTATCGGCGCCTCGAACCTCATCGGTAAATGGGTAGCCGGGTGCCGAAATGCAAGAAGCCAGGCATGCAAAGCTTGCCTGGAAAATGCCTTGACCTGACCCTTCAGCAGTTCGGGCAGCCGGTTGGCCTTGGTGCGGAAGGCCTGGCCGTAATCGGGGTCGCCGATGACGGGATGGCCGATATGGGCCATGTGGACGCGGATCTGGTGGGTGCGGCCGGTTTCCAGCCGGCATTCGACCAGGCTGGCGGTGGCGAACGCCTGCTGGCCCTCGCCGAAACGCTCCTTGACGGTGAAATGGGTCACGGCGTGGCGGGCATCGTCACGGCCTTCCGGCACGACGGCGCGGCGCACGCGGTCGGCGGCACGGCCAAGCGGCGCGTCGACCGTTCCGGTCGGCCGCGACGGGATTCCCCAGACCAGCGCCAAATAGGCACGTTCGAGGTCGCCGGTGCGGCCGTGGTCGGCAAAGGCCTCCGACAGCGCCTTGTGGGCGCGGTCGGTCTTGGCCACCACCATGACGCCGCTGGTTTCCTTGTCCAGCCGATGGACGATGCCCGGCCGCCTGACGCCGCCAATGCCTGAAAGACTGTCGCCGCAGTGGTGGATCAGGGCATTGACCAGCGTGCCGGTCCAGTTGCCGGCGCCGGGATGGACGACGAGGCCGGCCGGCTTGTTGATGACGATCAGCTCTTCGTCCTCATAAAGCACGTCGAGCGCGATGGGCTCGCCTTGCGGTTCGGCCGGTTCGGGCTCGGGCATGACGACCGATACGCGCTCGCCGGCACTCATTTTGCGCTTGGTCTCGTCGACCGGCTTGCCGTCGATCGAAACGGCACCTTGCCGGATCAGCATCTGCACCCGGCTGCGCGACATGTCAGGCCCGAGGGCGCTCGCCAGCCATTGGTCGAGGCGCTGGCCGGCCGCTTCCGCGCCGGCTTCGAGCACGGTCGGCGCCGCCTCTATGAATTGTCCAGCCTCTATCAATTCAGGGGTCTCTTCGTTATGAGCGCTCATCGAAAAAGTTCCGGAAAGTTCTGCCATGGCCCGGCCCGTTGCCGATGAAGAAGAAAAGCCGCTCGATCCCGAGATCGAAAAGGTGCGCGGCAGGCTCATCCGCTTCATGGCCATCAATCTCGGCCTGCTTTTGCTGGCCCTTATGGTGGTGATCGCGGCCATTGTCTACAAATCGCGCAAAGCGCCGCCCGCGAACCCGCCGCTCGCCAACGACATTCCAATTCCGCCCGGCGAGCCGCTCGCGGCCGACATAGTGCTCCCGGTCGGAGCCAAGGTGATCAGCCAGGCTCTGTCGGGCAATCGAATTTCAATCGACGCCGAGCTCAGCGACGGCAGCCGCACCATCTTCGTCTACGACATCGCCGAGCGCCGTATCATCGGCCGCTTCGCCATCCGCAACAAATGAGCGGGCCGAAACAATGACCGGGTTTGCCGACCATCGCCGCATAGCAACCGTTACGCTCGTCGTCGCCGATTATGACGAGGCGATTGCCTGGTATGTCGGCAAGCTTGGCTTTGCGCTCTGCGACAACATCGATCTCGGTGACGGCAAGCACTGGGTGACGGTGACGCCGTCGGCCGGGCAAGGCCCCCGGCTGCTTTTGGCGGAAGCGTTGGACGATGTGCAGAAAAGCCGCGTCGGCGACCAGACCGGCGGCCGCGTGGTTTTGTTTCTCGAAACCGACGATTTTGCCAGGGACCATGCGACGATGCTGGAAAACGGCGTCGATTTCCATGAAACGCCACGCCATGAGCCGTACGGCACCGTGGCGGTTTTCGCCGATCTCTACGGCAATCTGTGGGACCTGATCGAGCCGAAACGCTAAGTCCGCAAACCGAGATTGCACAGAAGCGGTCCGGCCGTTCGAAGCCCAGTTGCTTTTTCCAAACCGTCAGCCTATATCGCCGGTTCTTGAACGCGCCCATCGTCTAGCGGTCAGGACACCGCCCTCTCACGGCGGGAACAGGGGTTCGATTCCCCTTGGGCGTACCAAGCAACGACTTTCCTTCCGCATCATCGAAAATTTCGGGCAGCAGCCGCGCGGATCGCGTGTGACCGCGAGGGTCGGCGCATCAGCGAAATTCGGCAAGTCCGCGCACCCGAATACACCCAATTTAAGTCAGGCCGCGACGCTTGAAAGCGTAGCGATCTCTGTTACTTGCGGTGCGGGGATAGCATCTGCGGCAACGCGGATTTGGTTTGGCATAGCAGGCATGAATTCGGCAAAAATGATATGCCCGTGCTGTCACGGCAGCGGGCAGGTTTTCGATTGCTTGAAATGGCGTGAGTCGAAAGGGCATTGCTGCCCGCAAGGCACGCACCGGGCCGGCTGTCCCGGGCAGACGATGGCATGCGCCGAATGCGCGGGCCTGGGAACGCTGGCGGAAGCCGATCTCAGAGCCGTTGCATAGCCTCAGGTCATGCAACTCAAACCCCTTTCACCATCCAGCGCCGGCAGTCTCCGCGAGCTTCTGGCGCGGCGCTGCCAATTGCACTAGCATCATGTACGAAGCCTCGCCAAAGGGCGTTGCGGCGCGCAAGACGCCGGGGAACATAGGCGAGGGTCGGCGAGGAGGAGACCGATGCAGAAACTGCAGTCGCAGGGCGTCCATCACATCACCCTCGTCGGCGCCGGGCGCCAGACTTCGATCGATTTCTGGGAGGGCGTGCTCGGCATGCCGTTCATCTTCGAGCAGCCCAACCTCGACAAGCCAAGCGAAAGTCATCTCTATTTCGATCCCGGCGACGGCAGGTTGATCACCGTCTTCACCGACGAGAGCCGCACGCCGGTCAAGCGGCGCACGCCCACCGAACCGGGCTGCGTCCATCATATTGCGTTCTCGGTGTCGCGCGTCACTTTCCTGCAGGCGGTCGCCCGGCTCGACGAACGCGCCATCAAGCACAGCGGCGTCAAGGATCGCGGCTTCATGGATTCGATCTATTTCGAGGATCCGCTCGGCCTCTTGATCGAACTCGCCTCCTATCGCTTCGATCCGCCGGCAGGTTTCACCCATGCCGACGTGCTGATGCAGGCGCACAAGCTGCGCGTTGCGCGCGGCGACTACAACATCGCCGAAGTGCACCTTGCCGACGCGATCCAGACGCTGGTCGAGTGGTCGCGCGCGACCTTGTCGGACGACCGGACGCCGAAGAATCCATACTGACGGCCAGCAAAAGGGGAGGACCATAATGGCAAAGACAGTGATCAAGAGCGCCGGGAAATCAACGGCCAAGCCTGCGGCGAAAGCGGCTGCGAAGCCGGCCGCAAAGGCGGCCGTAAAGGCCGCGCCGAAGGCAGCCGCAAAGCCGGCCGCGAAAGCCGCGACAAAGCCGGCTGCCAAGAAATCCGCGCCGAAGGTCAAGGCGGCGAAAAAACCGGCGCTGAAGCTCTCGATGCTGAAGCCGAGCGTCAACAACATGACCGTCCGGGTGTTTGCCCGTGCGGCCGGGTTCGACGCCGCCGAGACCGACGCCTGGGGCCACACGCGCTCGCCCGAATATATGGCGCGCAATCCGGCGCATCTGACGCCGATGATCGAGGACAAGGGGCTGCCGCGCGGCGTGCTGTGGGAGAGCTGTGCCATCATGCAGTATCTCGCCAACAAGCACGGGCTGGAGAAATTCTATCCCAAGGCGCCGGCCAAGCGGGCGATGGTCGACAGCGCCATGTTCTACCTGATCGGCACGCTCTACCCGTATGTGGCGCGCGCCACCTATCCGGCGCTGGGTTTCCCGCACTATGCCGGCGAGGTCGGCCATAGCGACGCTCATCCGGAGAAGAAGTCCGAGGCGCAGAAGGCCGCCATGGCGGCGATTGCCGAGCCGCTGGAGGTGTTTCACTCCTTCTTCAGGGACGGCAAGCCGTTCATCGGCGGCAAGCACCCGTCGATCGCCGACATACGCCTGGCATCGACGCTGGAGTTCCTGGCCGTCATCGACTATGCGCTGCCCAAATGGGCCATGGAGTATGTCGCTGCGATGGAGAAGAAACTCGGCCAGGCCTATGCCGAGCCGGCCGGCGACGTGCGCGGCTACATCGCCTATGTGAAGTCGCAGGCCAACGCGCAACGCTAAGGATTCATTAACCAAAACGCTGTCTATTGAAGGCACCGCGCGACCACGGATGTACTGGCGCAAGGGTGAAGGGAAAGGTCGGCGCAATGCCGGCCTTTTGCTTTTCGCCGATGCGCCATCAGGCGCGTCTCATGCCGTAAAGTCTGGCATCAGGCATATTGCCATCGTCTGCTTCGACCCTACCATCATGGTCGGCGGACGACACACGAGGAGCTTTGCGACGAAGGGCGTAGCGAGAGTGTTTGCGATTGCCGGTGTTGTGTTGGTCGGAGGCTACCCGTGCAATGCCGCGCCGCTCGACACGATGGCGGAGGTCGGCGATGCCATCCAGGCGTGCTGGACGCCGCCGGCGGGTGTTGGAAATGCCAGCGTCACCTTGAGCTTCAGCTTCAAGCGCGACGGCACGCTGATCGGTCCGCCGCGGCCGACGGCGATCAAGGTCGATGGCGATGCCGATACCAGGAAGCCGTTCGTCGACGCCGCAACCACTGCCCTGCAAAAGTGCCTCCCGTTGAGCTTCTCGCCGACGCTGGCGCAAGGCGTCGCGGGCAATGTCTTCACCGTGCAATTCGCTTCGCCCAAGCAGTAGGCGAGCGGGCGAGCGTTTCACCGTTTTCACAGAAACGGCGACCCCCTCTCTCGTTGTCTTGACGCAATTCCCAGGGGAAAGCGCTACGCGCTTTTCCCGGAAAAACGACTCACACTTTTCCTGAAGTTGCTCTGATCAGTTGTGCGGGCGTCTGATATCGACATGCCGCTGCAGTTCCGGCGTCTCGAAGACGTAGTCGGCCCAGGCGGATTCCGGAATCTGTCCGGCCAGATAGCATTCCAGCAACAGGCTCTGTTCGGGATCGAGCGCTCTCGGCGCCCGCTCATGGTCCAGCCCCAGCGAGTGGAACAGGTTCCTGGTCAGGCCAGAGACAGTGAAGTGAATAGACATCTTCGTCTCCTTTGCCCCACACAACGCGAGACACCGGAGAAAGGTTTCATCCGCAAGGGCCGATAACGCGGGATCGATGGTTGCGGGCGGCCTGGCTCGCCCGAGCTTGGCTTCGTCTCATCTTGAAACAAAAGTGTAATAGCGAATTTACAGGAACCGGCATAATACACTCGGGTGCAACGCCAGATCGCCGGCGCCGCGATTTCGCGCCGGGATACGTCCGGACTGCAGGCCAGGCTCGTCGCGCTCGGCTGCAGGCCCGCCGCCGGGCAACAAAGACAGCGTCCGGCTGGTGCCATGATCGGCAGCAATTCGATGCTGTTTTGCGTTCGTCTCTCCGACGGCTATTTCTTCCCGGCGCCGAAATCGCAGTTCGTGCAAGGCGGCGATGTCAAGGAGATGGTCGATCAGTGCCGCTACATCTGCGACGATGCCGGCGTCGACCTGTACATGCTCAGTGACCCAAGCCTTGAAACCGAAGAGATGGTCGCGCTCGATACGCGCACATCCTACAAGGACCTGCCGACGGCCTTCAAATATCGCGATGATGCGAACTTCAGGGCCTGCGACCTCAAGCGCTATCACCGGCGCGTTGCCGAACTGAGAGCGCGCACGGTGACGCCAGCCAATATGGCCAACGCGATCATTCCTTTGCCGTCAGCGAAGCCGGATCTTGGCACCGTGGCGCAACTTCTCCAGCCTGGCGCAGACGCTGCAGAGGCCAGGGGCGCCGCCCAGCGACAATCGGTCGAGCCATTGGCCGGCTCGCGGCCGGTCAGGGTGGTCGGGCCGGCTTTCTTCCCGGCGGAGTAACCTGCGCCTAGAGCGTTTCACCGTTTCACCGAAACGGCGAACCGCTCTATGTCTTTGTTTTACGCAATTCCGGACGGAAAACCGTTTCACACTTTTCCTGGAATTGCACTAGTACCAGCTATTCGCAAACCATCCTGTAGCGTTTGCCGGGTTCGCTGACATTCTTGCAGGTGAGCGGATTGGCCGGTTCGGAAGCCATGCTGGGAGGGCTGGACCTGACGTGCCGCCTTGGCGCAGCTATTTGTGTCGTGTGCCTGCGTGCCGCGGGCCGGTAGGGCTCCTGCGGCGGCGGCGTCGGAAACACACCGGCTGCCGCCTGCATCCGGCTGGCCTCAGTCTGCGACGGATCGCGATCCCAGACCCGCCTGATATCGAGCGGCTTCGGGATCACCACCGTGCCGTCATAGCTGCGTGCGCAGCCGCTGCCCGCAAGCAGCGCCATGCACAGGAAACAAGGCACGATCCAACCGGTCATCAGCAACACCCCCGCCGACTTATAGCCCGGCCGGGGTTCCGCCGACAACCGGCGGAATACCGCAGGGCAATGTGGCTCTGGCCGCAGTCTGGATTGGTTATGGTTAGCGGATCATTAATGCTTCTCGGGCACATTCCGCCGGCGAACCGCTGAGGGGGTTCGGCCTTGGCTTTCGGGGTGGGAACGGGATGGCTGACGGGACTGTTGGAACACGCGGCGGACGCGGTTCCCGAAAAGGGGTGGTGAACGGCGAGGATACGTCCGTCGGGGGTTCGCCCGAAGCGCTGCGCGAACTGGTCGGGGCCGGCGCCGACTGGGTCTGGGAGACCGACGCCGAGCTGCGCTTTTCCTGGCTTTCGGAGAACTACCAGGCCGCCACCGGCATCGATCCCGCCAGCATTCTTGGCCGTTTCCGCTTCGATTTCCTCAAGCAGATGGTGCACGGCAATAAGCACGCCGCCGGGCATCTGGAGGACCTGCAGGCGCATCGGCCGTTTCGCGACTTTGTTTACGAGTTGAAGGGCGGCCGTCCCGGCTGCCGCTGGGTTTCGATCACCGGTTCCCCGCGGTTCGACGGCGAAGGCGAATTCATCGGCTATCGCGGCATCGGCCGCAACGTCACGGCACTGGCCGGTGCGCTGGACGAACTGCGGCAGGACGAGAGCGATCCGCCGGCCGGCGAGGCTACGCAGCACCTCGCCGATCTCGAGCGGACGATGGATGCCATGCATATGGGCGTCGTGGTGCTTGACGCGAAGTTCGACACGCTCATCGTCAACAAGGCCTATCGCGAGCTCTCCAGGATTCCCGACGGCGCCGTCACGGTCGGCGCGCCGTTCAGCCTGTTGATGGAACTCAACCGCCGCAACGGCATCTACGGCGATCTCGATGAACAGCAGTGGCAGCACTACCTAGCCACCCGCATCGAGGAGATCAGCGCCGGCTCGGTTGCGCCACGCGAATTTCTCCATGCCAATGGCAGGACGATGATGTTCTCCGTGACGGCGTTGTCCGGCGGCAAGCGGCTGTTGACCTACTACGACGTCTCCGAGCTCAAGCGTCGCGACGCCGAGATCGAGAGTGCCAACGCCAAAATTACGGAGACCTTCGCCAATCTTCGCACGATGGTCGACCAGATGCCGATCGGCGTGCTCGTCCTCGATGCGGAGATGCGCGCGGAGGTGATCAACCGCGCCTTCTATGATTTCTGGGAAATCGATCCCCGACGCGCCGGCATCGGCTGCGGCTTCCGCGAACTGATGCAGGCCAGCCGCGATATGGACCCTTACGGTGCTGACGATGCCGAGTGGCAGGGCCACATCGCCGAGCGCGAAGCAGAAATCTCGGCCGGCCTGGTGGGCTCCAGGCAATTGCCACGCAATGACGGCCGTACGCTGATTGCATCGCTGGCGCCGCTCGCCGGCGGCAAAAGGCTGATCTCCTATGTCGACGTCACCAACATGAAAGATCGCGAGGCTGAACTCGCCCTAGCGCTGGAGAAATCGCGGCTGGCCGAGGCGGTGATCAACGGCGTCAAGGACCCGATCTTCGTCAAGGACGACAATCTGCGTTTCGTCTTCGTCAATGAGGCGTTTTCGGCACTGTTCGGACAGAGCCCGCAAGCGATGCTGGGCAGGCCCGGCGGCGACTTCCTCAAGCAAAAGGACGCCGCGCAATTCGAAGACAGCGAACGCGCCGTGCTGGCGACCGGCACGCCCTACGAGGTCGAGGAGACTTTCGACGCCGAGGGCGCCAGCCGCTCGCGCATCGTGCGCAAGAACCGCGTCGGCATGCCCAGCGGCCGCAACTATGTCGCCGGTTTCCTGTTCGACATCTCCGACATGAAGCGCCGCGAGACCGAAGCCGAGGACGCCCGCAAGAACCTCACCACGGTGCTGGAGTCGCTGCCGGCGGCCGTCATCATCTATGACCGCGACGACAAGTTCGTCTTTGCAAACCGCAAGCTGCAGGACACGCTGCCGGAGCTGAAACCGGCATGGCAGCCTGGCCGCAGCTTCCGCGCGGCCCTGGAACTCGGACATTCGGTCGGCTATTTCCGATCGAGCGGCGATCCAGAAATCGACAGGCTCTATGAAGGCGACCCCGATGTCTGGCTCAATGCCATCCTCGCCCGCTATCACCTGCCCAACTCGTCCTATGAGCGCCTCAATGCGGACGGCCGCTGGTATCAGGTCTACGATATGCGCACCGAGGACGGCACCTTTATCGGCGTGCGCGTCGACATCTCGGAGATCAAGAGCCGCGAAAAGGCGCTGCAGGAAAGCATGCGCCAGATCGACCTGTTCCGTCACGTCATGGACGAACTGCCGGTCGCCGCCTTCATCAAGGCGCAGGATCTGAGCATGGAATTCGTCAACAAAGCCTGGTGCGCGCTGACCGGCATCCCCAAGGAGGAGGTCATCGGCCGGACCGATCTCCAGCTTTTCGGCATCGACGACGCCGAAACCTACACCCATGACGACACCGAGGTCGTCGTCACCGGCCGCGGCCGCGAGATCGAGGAGCCCGTTACCCATCGCGACGGCACGGTGCGGCAATTGATGACGCGCAAGAGCCGGCTGGTGGCGCTCGATGGGTCGGTGCACCTGGTCGGCTCCAGCACCGACATCACCGACGTCAAGGCGCGCGAGCAGGCGTTGGAAGAGAGCATGCGCGAGAACGAGGTGTTCCGCAATCTCATCGACAACGTGCCGGTGTCGATCTACGCCAAGCGCTCCGACCTCAGGCAGTTCTACGTCAACAAGGGCTGGTGCGACCTCACCGGCCTCCGCAGGGAAGACGCGATCGGCAAGACGGACATCGAGATTTTCGGCGAGGACGGCGAAGCCTTCGTCAACAGCGATCTCGCCGTGCTGCGCACAGGCGATACACAGGAGATCGAGGAAACGGTGACGCTTGCCGACGGCAGCGTGCGCCACCAGTTCGCCCGCAAGGGCGCGATGATCGCGTCCGACGGTTCGCTCTATCTGATTGGGTCGACCACCGACATCACCGAACTGAAGCTGCGCGAGGCCGAACTGCGCGAGGCGCGCCAGCGCGCCGTACTGGCCGACCGCGCCAAGTCGGAATTCCTGGCCAATATGAGCCACGAGATCCGCACGCCGATGAACGGCGTACTCGGCATGGCCGAGTTGCTGGCCAAATCCGACCTCGATCCCAAGCAGAAGACGTTCACCGATATCATCGTCAAGTCGGGTAACGCGCTCTTGACCATCATCAACGACATACTGGACTTCTCCAAGATCGATGCCGGACAGCTGGTGCTCGACCCTGCGCCCTTCAACCTGCCCGAAGCGATCGAGGATGTGGCGACGCTGATATCGACGCGCGCCAAGGAGAAGGACCTCGAGCTCATCGTGCGCGTCGAGCCGGGCCTGGAAAGCCTGTTCGTCGGCGATGTCGGTCGCGTCAGGCAGATCGTCACCAATCTGGTCGGCAACGCGGTGAAGTTTACCGACGAAGGCCACGTGCTGGTCGACGTGACCGGACAAAGGGGGCCGACGGGGACAAAGCTTACCGTTTCGGTCACCGACACCGGCATCGGCATTCCGCAGCAGAAATTAAAGCTCGTCTTCGAAAAATTCAGTCAGGCCGACACCTCGTCGACCAGACGCCACGAAGGCACAGGGCTCGGGCTCGCCATCACCTCGCGGCTGGTCGAGTTGATGGGCGGCGAGATCGGTGTCGAGAGCGCCGAAGGCAAGGGCTCGACCTTCTGGTTCACCGTGACATTGCCCAGGGCCGAGGAACAGACCGGACGGCGGATCATGCCGGTCGACGTGACCGGCTCACGGGTGCTGATCGTCGACGACAATGCCGTCAACCGATCGATCCTGAGCGAGCAGATGGCGTCATGGACCTTCGATTCCTGCGCCGCCGAAAGCGGACCCGAAGGGCTCAAGGTGCTGGTCGCCGCGGCTGCCTACGGCGTGCCGGTCGACTGCGTCGTGCTCGATTATCAGATGCCGGGGATGAGCGGCGCCGAAATGGCGCGCGTCGTGCGCAACACCGCAGGGCTGGCCGACACGCCGATCATCATGCTGACCTCGGTCGACCAGTCGCTCGCCAACACCAGCTATCGCGATCTCGGCATCGACGCCCAGCTGATCAAGCCGGCGCGTTCCTCGGTGCTTCTGGAAACGCTGGTCGCCACCATCCAGCGGCACCATCACAATATCACGGACGGCCGTGTGCTGCCGGCGGCAAGCAGCGGTTCCGGCGGCGGCAGGAACGAACCGTCGCCGGCAAAGCCGCCGCTCGCTGCATCGGAACGCGCCTTGCTGCAACCGCCGCCGGTTCGTGCCCGCGCCCGGGCCGCCGGGGATGAACGCCGGCTCGACATTCTCGTTGCCGAGGACAATGAGGTGAACCAGATGGTGTTCACCCAGATAATCGGCGAAACCGGCTACAGTTTCGAAATCGTCGGCAACGGCCGCAAGGCGCTCGACGCCTTCGGCCGGCTTAATCCGCGCATGATCCTGATGGACGTCTCGATGCCGGAGATGAACGGGCTCGAGGCCACCGCCGCAATTCGCCGGCTGGAAGAACATACGGGTATGCATATCCCGATCGTCGGCGTCACCGCGCATGCCTTGAAGGGCGACCGTGAGCGCTGCCTGGAAGCCGGCATGGACGACTATCTGCCCAAGCCGATCAGCCCCAGGGCGCTGCTCGAAAAGGTCGAGCGCTGGGTCGGCATATCAGGCGAAGCCCAACGAGACGCTGGATAGCAACCTGCGGCGCCGCCGGGATTCGGCCGCGCCGCAACAGCCAAGGATATGGTGCGATCGCACCATATCAAAGCTGGCGCCCAGTCAGGACAATGGTCGCAACGAAACCGCTCATTCAGTTACGGGCGGGAGCAAGCGACCGCCGACAAGAAACAGCGTCGAATCTACCCCAACGGACCTGTTTTTGGCGATGGCTCGGCCAAGATTCGCTCTGGTCACGGGCAACGCGCTCCCGTCCGGTTTTTCTTTCTCGGCAACGCGGCCTGCGGTGTGCCGGGACTTGATGCCAGCACGAATTGCGCAAGCGTCTGATTCCAGCGGCAACTTCCATTCCCACAAACCGGCTTAAAGGGTGCAGCCCACAAGACGTCTGTGCGACGTTACCGGGCTGACACGAAACTGTCATGCGACTGTAATAATCGAAGGCTATTGGCCTCAGCGGGCGCCGGTTTGAAGAGGGCGCCAAGAGACCATCTTCCGAACAGGAGCAGGCCACATGAAGAAATTCCTCGTTACGGCATCGGCCGTGGCGGTAGCGTTCGCCGCATCGTCCGGTGTCGCCGCTGCGCGTGACCAGATCCAGGTCGCCGGTTCGTCGACCGTGCTGCCTTACGCCAAGATCGTCGCCGAGCAGTTCGGCGAAACCTTCACCAACTTCAAGACCCCGGTGGTCGAGTCCGGCGGCAGCGGCGCCGGCATCAAGGAGTTCTGCAAGGGCGTCGGCGAAGACACGATCGATATCGCCAACTCCTCGCGCCCGATCAAGAAGGACGAGCTGAAGTCCTGCGCCGACGCCGGCGTCAAGGACGTCCAGGAAGTCCGCATCGGCTATGACGGCATCGTCTTTGCCACCGACATCAAGGGTCCGGACTGGGCGCTGGTTCCCGCCGACATCTACAAGGCGCTCGCCGCCAAGCTGGTGGTCGACGGCAAGCTGGTCGACAACCCGAACACCAAGTGGAACCAGGTCAATCCGAAGCTGCCCGACTGGGATATCGCCGCCTATATCCCGGGTGAGAAGCACGGCACCCGTGAAGTGTTCGAGACCAAGCTGCTCGACGCCGGCTGCGACAAGGCCGCTTTGAAGGCTGCCGGCATCGCCGACGACAAGGAAATCGGCAAGACCTGCATCGCCATCCGCAAGGACGGCAAGGCTGTCGACATCGATGGCGACTACACCGAGACGCTGGCCCGCATCGACTCCAACAAGACCGGCGTTGGCGTGTTCGGCCTCGCCTTCTACGAGAACAATGCCGACAAGCTGAAGGTCGCTACCGTGGAAGGCATCGTGCCTTCGACGCAGACCATCGCCGATGGCACGTACCCCGTGTCGCGGCCGTTGTTCTTCTACGTCAAGAAGGCGCATCTGGGCGTCGTTCCCGGCCTCAAGGAATATGTCGAGTTCTTCCTTGATGACCAGATGATCGGCCCGGAAAGCCCGCTCGCCCAGTACGGCCTGGTTTCCGCTCCCGACGCCGAACGTCAGGGCCAGCGCGACGCCTTCGCCGCCGGAAAGACGATGTAATCAACCGACCGGATCAGGGCGCGGACCAAATCCGCGCCCTGATTTCGCCGCTTGCCGCAACGGTGGCGGCGATCTGAATTTTCCCTGGGGTGGGTGATGTCGTCCTTGCTCGTACTCGCCATAGTCATCGCCATAGGCGTGGTCGCTTTTGTGATCGGCCGCCAGCGCGCAGCGGCGCAGGATACCGGCAAGGTCAAGCCGCATTCGCGCGCGCATTATCATGGCTGGTGGGCCTTTCTGCTCGCGGTCCTGCCTGCCGTCCTGCTGCTCGCCGTCTGGGATATCGGCTCTTCCTTCTATCTCGACCGGCACATCCATGCCGCTTTGCCCGAGCGCACCGCCGACACAAAGGTGGCCAGCGAAGCGCTCGACGCCAGCCTGGTGAAGAGCCTGGCCAAGGGCCTGCGCCGGCTCGATGGCGATACCGCACTTCCCGCTACTTTCGCCGAATTGCAGCCGCTGCTCGCCGCCAAGGGCGTGGCACTGGCCAGCGACACACAGGACTATATGATCCCGATCGCGGTCGAGGCGAACCAGGTCCAGGACCGGCTCGGCCTGTTCGGCGCCGTGCTGACCTTCGCGCTGTCGGTCGCCGGCGCCTTCTATGCGCTGAGGCAGATCGCGCCGCGCGCCAGGGCGCGCAACAATGTCGAGAAGCTGATGCTGTGGGGGCTGCTTGCGGCCTCGACCATCGCCATCCTGACCACGGTCGGCATCGTGCTGTCGATGCTGTTCCAGACGATCACCTTCTTCGAGAGCGTATCGCCGATGAGCTTCTTCTTCGGCACGGTGTGGGATCCGCGTTTCGCCGCCGCCGGTTCCGGCGGCAGCCAGGGTCAGTTCGGCCTGATCCCGCTACTCGCCGGCACGCTCTACATCGCCGCCGTCGCGCTTCTGGTCGCAGTGCCGGTCGGGCTGATGTCGGCGGTCTACATGTCCGAATATGCCTCGCGCGGTGTGCGCTCGGTGGTCAAGCCGGCGTTGGAACTGCTGGCCGGCATTCCGACCATCGTCTACGGCATCTTCGCCGTTGTCACGCTCGGACCGTTCTTGCGCGACCTGTCGGCGGCACTCACCGGCGGCTCGCCCTTCATCCAGGGCCAGAGCATCTTCACCGCCGGTCTGGTGATGGGCGTCATGCTGATCCCGGTCGTGTCCTCTTTGTCCGACGACATCATCACCGCGGTGCCGCGCGCAATGCGTGACGGCTCGCTCGGCCTCGGCGCCACCCGCTCCGAGACGATCAAGCGGGTGATCCTGCCGGCGGCACTGCCCGGCATCGTCGGCGCCATCCTGTTGACGGCGTCGCGCGCCATCGGCGAGACGATGATCGTCGTGCTGGCGGCGGGCGTCGCCGCCAATCTGACGGCCAATCCGTTCGAGGCGATGACGACCATCACCGTCAAGATCGTCAACCAGCTGACCGGCGACCTCGAGTTCAACTCGCCGCAGACGCTGGTCGCCTTCGCGCTCGGCCTGACGCTGTTCGCGCTGACGCTGGTGATGAACATCGTCGCCCTCTACATCGTGCGCAAGTACCGGGAGCAGTACGAATGACCGACATCCCCCTGGACACGATGGCGGGCGCCGTCGCGCGACCGCGCCGCGACATCGGGCTGAAGGCGCGCTATGCCGCCGAACGCCGGTTCCGCATCTATGGCGTGATTGCGATCTCGGTGGGCCTGGCGTTCCTGGCCATCATGCTGATCACCATCGTCTCGAAAGGCTACACCGCCTTCTGGCAGACGACGGTGACGCTGCCGGTCACCTTCGACGAGAAGGTGATCGATCCCTCCGGCAAGCGCGCGACCGACCCTACCGTGCTGATCAAGGCGAACTATCCCAAGCTCGCCGAAAACGCGCTGGTGGCCAAGCTCGGCATCGATCCGGCCAACAAGCCGATGATGCTGAAGCTCAAGGGCTTCCTGTCGGAAGGCGCCCGCGTCCATCTGCGCGACATCGTCTCCGCCGATCCGTCGGTGATCGGCAGGACGCGTGACGTCGACATCCTGGCTGCCGCGAACCTCGACTCGGCCTTCAAGGGCCAGATCGACCTCGGCGTCGATGAAGCGCGCCGCAAGGTGTCCAACCAGCAGATCGACTGGATGAACAAGCTTAAAGCCGACGGCGTGATGGCCGAGCATTTCAACACCGGCCTGTTCACCTATGGCGCCTCCAGCCGGCCCGAAACGTCGGGCATGGGCGTGGCGATCATCGGCTCGTTCTACATGATGGTGATCGTGCTGTTGCTGGCGCTGCCGATCGGCGTCGCCGCCTCCATCTATCTGGAGGAGTTCGCCAAGAAGAACCGCTTTACGGACCTGATCGAAGTCAACATCAACAATCTCGCGGCGGTGCCGTCGATCGTCTTCGGTCTGCTTGGCCTTGCCGTGTTCATCAACTTCCTCGGCATGCCGCGCTCGGCTTCCTTCGTCGGCGGCCTGGTGCTGACCTTGATGACATTGCCGACCATAATCATCGCCACGCGCGCCGCCCTCGCCGCGGTGCCGCCGTCTATCCGCTCGGCGGCCCTAGGTCTCGGCGCCTCCAAGATGCAGATGGTGTTCCATCACATCCTGCCGCTTGCCGCCCCAGGCATCCTTACCGGCACCATCATCGGCCTAGCGCGTGCGCTCGGCGAGACAGCACCGCTGCTCTTGATCGGCATGGTCGCTTTCGTCGCCGATTATCCGACGACGCCTTTCGATCCGGCGACCGCGCTGCCGGTTCAGATCTATATGTGGGCAAACGAGGCTGAGCGCGCTTTTGTCGAGCGCATGTCCGGCGCCATCATCATCCTGCTCGTCTTCCTCATGGCCATGAACATCACCGCGATCGTGCTCCGGCGCCGCTTCGAGCGGCGCTGGTAGAAAAAAGGCAATTTGGTATGAACATCATGACCGAACAGTCCCTTGAGAATGCAGTGGGCGACAAAATGAACGCCAAGTCGAACGAAGTCATCAAGATGCGCGGCGACAAGGTCGGCGTCTTCTACGGCGAGAAGCAGGCGTTGTTCGACGTCAATCTCGACGTGCGTCAGAACCAGGTGACGGCGCTGATCGGCCCGTCCGGCTGCGGCAAGTCGACCTTCCTGCGCTGCCTCAACCGCATGAACGACACCATCGATTTGGCGCGGGTGACCGGCAAGATCACGCTCGATGAAGACGACATCTACGACAAGAACATCGATGTCGTCGAACTGCGCGCCCGCGTCGGCATGGTGTTCCAGAAACCCAACCCGTTCCCGAAGTCGATCTACGAGAACGTCGCCTACGGCCCGCGCATCCATGGGCTGGCCAAGCGCAAGTCCGACATGGACCAGATCGTCGAGCAGAGCCTGAAGAAGGCGGCGATCTGGAACGAAGTCAAGGACCGCCTGCAGGAGCCCGGCACCGGCCTGTCCGGCGGCCAGCAGCAGCGCCTGTGCATCGCGCGCGCCATCGCCGTGTCGCCGGAGGTGATCCTGATGGACGAGCCCTGCTCGGCGCTCGATCCGATCGCCACCGCCCGTGTCGAGGAGCTGATCGACGAACTGCGCCAGAACTACACGATCGTCATCGTCACCCACTCGATGCAGCAGGCGGCGCGCGTGTCGCAGCGCACGGCGATGTTCCATCTCGGCTATCTCGTCGAGGAGGGCGCCACCGACAAGATGTTCACCAACCCCGACGACAAGCGCACCCAGGACTACATTACCGGCCGCTTCGGCTGAGCCGTCCGGCGGGTGAATTTTCAGGCACGAGGACCAAGATCATGGGTGAACATACCGTCGCCTCCTTCGATGAAGAGCTCGGGCAGATCAGCAAGCTGATCCGCGACATGGGCGATCTGGCAGGCTCGATGGTCAGCGGCTCGACCAGGGCGCTGCTCAATTCGGACAATGCGCTGGCACAGCGTGTCGTTTCCGACGACGCCATCATGGATGCGCGCCAGCGCGAACTGGACGACCGCGCCATCACGCTGATCGCCAAGCGCCAGCCGATGGCCAACGATCTGCGCGCCGTGGTCGGCTCGATCCGCATGGCCGGCGACCTCGAGCGCATCGGCGACCTCGCCAAGAACATCGCCAAACGCGTCGGCACCGTGGGCTTGAGCGTCACGCCGCGCGACCTCTCGCACTCCATCGACGCCATGGCGCAGCTGGTGCTGATCCAGGTGCAAGGCGTCGTCGAGGAATATGCCGCCACCGATGCGGCAGCGCTTGCAAAACTCAGGAATGACGACGAGCGCATCGACGTCAAATACACGTCCGTGTTTCGTGAGCTCTTGACCTACATGATGGAAGACCCTCGCAACATCACCGCCTGCACGCATCTCTTGTTCTGCGCCAAGAATCTTGAGCGCATCGGCGATCATGTCACCAACATCGCCGAAAATGCGTATTATGTGCTGACCGGCCAGCAACTGCCCGCCAATCGTCCGAAGCAGGACGAGACGGCGATGGCCATGCCGGCCTGATGAGGGTGAACTGCCGATGATCGCGCCACGCATCATGGTCGTGGAGGACGAGGAGCCGCTAGGCGTGCTCCTCCGCTACAACCTCGAATCCGAAGGCTATCACGTCGAGGTGGTGACACGCGGCGACGAGGCCGAGATCCGCCTGCAGGAAAACGTGCCCGATCTCCTGGTGCTCGACTGGATGGTGCCCGCTGTTTCCGGCATCGAGCTCTGCCGGCGGCTTAGAGTGCGGCCCGAAACCGAGCGGCTGCCGATCATCATGCTGACCGCGCGCGGTGAGGAAAGCGATCGCGTGCGCGGCCTGTCCACCGGCGCCGACGACTATCTGGTCAAGCCATTCTCGACGCCGGAGTTCATGGCGCGCGTGAAGGCGCTGCTGCGCCGGGCCAAGCCGGAAGTGCTGTCCAGCGTGCTCAAGGTCGGCGACATCGTGCTCGACCGCGAGTCGCACCGTGTCTACCGCAAGAAGAGCGAGATCAGGCTCGGACCGACCGAGTTCCGGCTGCTCGAATTCATGATGCGGCATCCCGGCCGCGTGTTCTCGCGCAGCCAGCTGCTCGACAATGTCTGGGGCGAGACGATCTACATCGACGAGCGAACCGTCGACGTGCATGTCGGGCGGCTGCGCAAGGCCGTCAACAATGGCCGCATGCCGGATGTCATCCGTACCATTCGCGGCGCCGGCTACGCGATCAGGGAAGACTAGGATCCTGCGCGTCGCGCCGTTGCCGGCCATTCAGGCGACATGCTTGCCGGATTTGGGCTGAATACCCGGCGCAAAAATCTCCTGATCGACGAAGCCGAGCGCGCGCATGGCACAGCCTTCGCGGATCAGCGGCAGCTCGTTGGGTTCGGTGTCGAAGGAGATCGACTTCGAGTGCTGGCCGCCGGCGGTCTGGGCGATCGCTTCGCGCAATGCCGGTTCGATCAGGTCGAAGGCGGCGGCGCTGACGCCGACCATGGCGACGGGGGCCGGGTCGATCAGCGCAAACAGGCTGCCGAGGCCGAAGCCGAGCGCCTCGCCGGCCCTGCGATAGGCTTCGCGCTCCGGTCCGTCCGTCTCTCGCGCACGAGCGGCCAGCGCCCGCATATCAGCGTCGCCGATATCGACCGGCTCGGCATCCTCGCCCATCATTTTGGCGCTGCGCCAGATGGCGTAGTTTCCGGCATAGGCTTCCACGCAGCCGCGCCGCCCGCAGCGGCAGAGCGCGCCGCCCGGACGGTGGATCATGTGGCCGAACTCGCCGCCCGAGGAATGGGTGCCGGTGAACAGTTCGCCTTTCAGCACCAGCCCCATGCCGATGCCGTGCGACAAGAGGATCGCGATGAAATTGTCGCGGTAGCGCTCGGGCTGGCGCCATTGCAGGGCCACCGCCATCATATTGCAGTCGTTCTCCATGGTGGCCGGAATGCCGAATTCCGCTTCCAACATGTCGGCGAAGGCAATGTCGGTCAGTGGCGTGATTGGCGACCACAGCATGGCGCGCGCCTGCGAATCGGTGATGCCCTGGATGCCCATGGCAATGCGGGCGATGCTCTGGACATCGAGGTCGGGATCCTCAAGCCGCCGCCGGACGATTGCTACGCATTCGCCGATCAGCTCGTCGCGCGGCTTGGTCAGCGTGTCCAGCCGGCGCTGTTCCTCGGCGACGACGTGGCCGGCATAGTCGATGACGGTGACGGACAGGAAATTGAGCGACAGCACGACGGTCATCACCGCCGCCGCTTCCGGGTTGAGGCCAAGGCCGACCTGCGGCCGGCCGCGTTTCAGTGCGCCTGTCTCGCCAGGTTTGCCTTCAATCAGGGTGCCTTCTTGAATCAGATCAGACGAGATTGCCGATATGGTCGAGTGGCTGAGGCCGGTGGTCGCCGCAATCTCGGTCCGCGACGGCTGGCCGGCCCGGCGCACGGCCGAAATCACCATGGCACGGTTGCGACGGCGCAGATCGTCGTGGCGGATTCCAACCGACATTTGTTTCCTCCCGGCCTCCTCGCGCCTCATGATAGTGAAGGCGTTCGACGGCACCAGCCAAATATTGGCAGACGCCGGCAGCCCTGTCATTGTTTATTGCGGACCTCGAAAAAAATCGGCAAGGCCATCAGAATCCATCAGAATCGATGTTGACAGCGCCTTATCATTGAACCAGTATTTTTTCGAGGCTCGAAAAAATAGGGCCTCTGTGTGCCGGCCCTCGGGCCAGTTTTGTCGCGCCGCACGCGGCGCAGGGAGGATTATGATGAACAGATTTGCAGCCGCCATGCTGGCGGGTGTCGCCATGTCGCTGGCGCTGATGTCGGTCGCGCAGGCGAAGGACAAGGTCATCGGCGTGTCGTGGTCGAACTTCCAGGAAGAGCGCTGGAAGACCGACGAGGCTGCGATGAAAACGGCGATCGAGGCTGCCGGCGACAAGTACATTTCCGCCGACGCGCAGTCCAATCCCGGCAAGCAGCTGACCGACGTCGAAAGCCTGATCTCGCAGGGCGCCAACTCGCTGATCATCCTGGCGCAGGACGCCTCGGCCATCGGCCCGGCGGTGCAGAAGGCGCTGGACGAAGGCATTCCGGTCGTCGGCTATGACCGCCTGATCGAGAACAAGGACGTCTTTTACCTGACCTTCGACAACAAGGAAGTCGGCCGCATGCAGGCCCGCGAAGTGTTCAAGGCGAAGCCCGAAGGCAACTATGTCTTCATTAAGGGCTCTGGCTCGGATCCGAATGCCGATTTCCTGTTCTCGGGCTCGATGGAAGTGCTCAAGGAAGCCATCGACTCGGGCAAGATCAAGAATGTCGGCGAGGCCTATACCGATGGCTGGCTGCCGGCCAACGCCCAGAAGAACATGGAACAGTTCCTGACCGCCAACGACAACAAAGTCGATGCCGTGGTTGCGGCCAATGACGGCACCGCCGGCGGCGTTGTCGCCGCGCTGACGGCGCAGGGCCTTGCCGGAACGGTTCCGGTCTCGGGCCAGGACGGCGACCATGCCGCCCTGAACCGCATCGCGCTCGGCACGCAGACGGTGTCGGTGTGGAAAGACGCGCGCGAACTCGGCAAGAACGCCGCCGAGATCGCCTCGCAGCTTGCCGATGGCAAGAAGACGGGCGACATTGCCGGCGCCAAGGACTTCACCACGCCTGGCGGCAACACCGTCAAGTCGCTGTTCCTGACCCCCGTCGCGATCACCAAGGACAACCTCAACGTCGTCATCGACGCCGGCTGGATCAAGAAGGACGAAGTCTGCACAGGCGTCGCCGCCGGCAGCGTCGCGGCTTGCAACTGATCTCGACGACTTGAAGAAATGAGGCGCCGCGGCTGTCAAGCCGCGGCGTTTTCTCTACGAGAATTGTGTGTTTCCGCCATCGGCGGCAAACTTCTAGGCTGTGGTCCGGCATCCGCGCCAGACGGCAAGCCGCTGGAGGACATCATGACCGACACGACCTCAAATCCGCAGGCCGATACGGCACGAGCGTCTGAACTCGGCGCGGTCGCCCGGTTCCTGAAAGCGACCGAGCTCGACACGCGCATGCTCGGCATGGTCGGCGCGCTGCTGGTCATCTGGGTCGGCATACATATCCTGTCGGGTGGGCTTTTCCTGACGCCGCGCAATCTTTGGAACCTGTCGGTGCAGACGTCCTCGGTCGCGATCATGGCGACCGGCATGGTACTGGTCATCGTCATGCGCAACATCGACCTTTCGGTGGGCTCCGTCGAAGGCGTGATCGGCATGATCATGGGCGTGGCACAGGCCGAATTCCTCATTCGCGTCATCGGCTTCCAGCTTGGAAACCCCTGGCTCTGGGTCGTCGCGCTTGCCGCCGGCGTGGTGCTTGGTCTGCTGATCGGCGCGTTCCAGGGCTTCATCATCGCCTATATGCAGGTTCCGGCCTTCATCGTGACGCTTGGTGGCCTGCTGGTCTGGCGTGGCATGGCATGGCTCATCACCAGCGGGCGCACGGTCGCGCCACTCGACGCCACCTTCCAGCTGATGGGCGGCGGACCACGCGGCTCGATTGGCGCCGCTGCCAGCTGGATCGTCGGCATCGTCGCCTGCGCGGCGGTCGCCTTCGCGCTGCTCAACGGTCGCTCGCAGCGCAAGCGCTTCAGCTTTCCACTGCGCCCCGTCTGGGCCGAGACCCTGCTTGGCGTGGTCGCTTGCGCGGCCATCCTCGGCGCCGTGTGGATCGCCAATTCCTATCCATGGCCGATCGGCATCGTGCGCCAGTACGCACAGCAGAACGGCATCACCGTTCCCGAAGGCGGGCTGTTCATCGCGCATGGCATCGCCATACCGGTGCTGATGGCGGTGATTGTCGGCATCATCATGACGTTCATCACCAAGCGCACGCGTTTCGGCCGCTATGTCTTCGCCATCGGCGGCAATCCGGAGGCAGCGGAACTCGCCGGCATCAACACGCGCTGGGTGACCATGAAGGTGTTCATGATCATGGGTGTGCTGGCTGCAATCAGCGCGGCGATCTCGTCGGCCCGTCTCAATGCGTCAACCAATGCGCTGGGCACACTGGACGAGCTTTTGGTGATCGCGGCCGCTGTCATCGGCGGCACGTCGCTCGCGGGCGGCGCCGGAACGGTGATGGGCGCCATGCTCGGCGCGCTTCTGATGCAGTCGCTGCAATCCGGCATGGTGCTGCTCGGCATCGACTCGCCGTTGCAGAGCATTGTCGTTGGCGCCGTCCTGGTTATCGCCGTCTGGCTCGACACCGTCTATCGCAAGCGCGTCTAGGGAGGAACGATTATGGAAAAAACTGCTCCCACCGGTACGCCACTGATCGACATGCGCAACATCTCGATCGCGTTCGGTGGCATTCGCGCCGTCGACGATGCGTCCATCGATCTTTTCCCGGGCGAAGTGGTGGCGCTGCTTGGCCACAACGGCGCCGGTAAGTCGACGCTGATCAAGATCCTGTCGGGCGCCTACAAGCGCGATGCCGGCCAGATCTTGGTCAACGGCCAGGAGGCCTCGATCTCCAATCCGCGCGACGCCAAGAAATACGGCATCGAAACGATCTACCAGACGCTTGCGCTGGCCGACAATGTCGACGCTGCCGCCAACCTCTTCCTCGGCCGCGAACTGATGACCGCGTGGGGGACACTCGACGATGTCGCCATGGAGGCCGAGGCGCGCAAGGTGATGGGCCGGCTCAATCCGCGCTTCCAGCGCTTCAAGGAGCCCGTGATCAAGCTATCGGGCGGCCAGCGCCAGTCGGTGGCGATCGCACGCGCCATCCTGTTCAACGCCCGCATCCTGATCATGGACGAACCGACGGCCGCGCTTGGGCCGCAGGAGACGGCGCAGGTCGGCGAACTGGTAAAGCAGCTCAAGGCCGACGGCATCGGCATTTTCCTGATCAGCCACGACATTCACGACGTGTTCGAGCTTGCCGACCGGGTCTGCGTAATGAAGAACGGCCAGGTCGTCGGCACCGCGCTCACCACCGATGTGACGCAGGACGAAGTGCTCGGCATGATCATCCTGGGAAAGTGCCCGCCCGGCGCCATTCCCGGTCCGGGTGCGCTGAAGATCGCGGCCTGAGACCACGCTATCGTCAGCTGTCATGTTCACTGATGCTCGAGATCGATAAGCCGGCTAAATATGCATGATATGCCAGCTGTCATTATGGCTTGGCCGCGCCATTGTCTTGCCGCGGCGACTTGCCCATAAAGGTCCCGAACCGTCCATGGGCCTGCGTTGAAGAAGTTTTTCCCGATCCTTGCCTTCATTGCCGTTGCACTGATCAGCCTGACGATGGCGGGCTTCGCCTATTTCGCGACCCAGGAAGCGGCGCGCATCAAGTTCGAGGCGACGGCCGACGACGCGCTCAACCGCATCGAAAGCCGTATCGATCTGCATCTGTCACTGCTGCGCTCGACGCAGGCGCTGTTCGACGCCCGCAATGGCGAGATTTCAGGTAGCGAATTCAAGGCCTTCTTCAGCGCCCTCGATGTCGATAACAATTTCGCCGGCCTGCGCGGCATCGGCTATCTCAGGCTGGCCAAGACCGGTGACGAAGCGGCGGTCGAGCGCGACATGTTGCGCGACCGCGGCGCCGCCCACACGGTCTATCCGGACACGACACAGCCATGGCGCACGCCCGTCGTGCTGTTCGAGCCGCTCGACCCTGCCAACGAATCCACCATCGGCTACGACATGTTCACCGAGCCGGTGCGGCGCGAGGCGATCGAAAAAGCGATGGCCGATGACGCACAGCACGCAAGCGGTCTGGTCCAGCTCGGCCAGGACACTGGCGCGGCGCAGACCTTTACCGGTTTCCTGGTCTTCGTCAGGCTCAATGTCGAAACCGCGCCGGATGGTATCAATGCGTCCAGATCATCGACATCAGGCCTTCTCTACGCGGCCTTCCGCGCCCGCGACCTGTTCCAGACCGCGCTCAGCCGCACGCCTTTGCTGCCGGTCAACACCGCGGTCTATGACGGCACGGCCGACGCCGACAATCTTCTGTTCCAGTCGGAAACGCCGCCGGTTGCGAGCTTTGGCGACAGGCTGTTGGTGACGCGCAAGATCATCGTCGCCGGTCGGCCGTGGACGGTGCTGTTTCGGCCGACAAGTGCATTTTCGCAACCGTCCTCGCGCGCCATTCCGGTCATGCTCGGGCTGTTCGGCCTGCTTCTGGCCGGGGCCATCGCGTTGGTGGCGCGCTACCAGGAGCGCGCCTACGACGCCAAGTCGCTGCTGCATGAAACGACGGAAAAAAGCCTGCTCGAAAAGGATTTGATGCTGCAGGAGATGAAGCATCGGATCAAGAATTCGATCACGCGGGTGCTGGCGATTGCGCGCCAGACGGCAGCGCAAGCAACCGACGTGAAGGAGTTCTCAACTTCCTTCTCAGCCCGCCTGCAGGCAATGGCGGCTTCCCAGGATATGCTGACGCGTTCGCGCTGGCAGAAGGCCGATCTTGGCGACCTGCTGCGCATCGAGCTCGGCCAGGTGTTCGGCAAGGAGCTTCCGGAAGGGATATTGTCAGGGCCTCAGGTGCTGCTCGACGAGAGGACGACGCAGGCGCTTGGCCTGACCTTTCACGAACTGGCGACGAATGCGCTGAAATATGGCGAGGCCGGCAATTCCGTGGGTGCGCTCAAGGTCGACTGGTCGTTCGAGGGGCGCGGGTCCGAGCGGATGCTGGTTCTGAACTGGCGCGAGGCCGGGCAGAAGGAACTCGAAGCGCCGGCGAAGACCGGCTTCGGCACCAAGCTGATCGACCTCAATGTCACGCGCGAATTGCGCGGCACGATTGCCCGAGATTTTCGCATCGATGGGCTTACGGTGGAAATCAGGATCCCGCAGCCTGATGCAGTCAAACAAACGGAGACCGGCTGACCGGTCTCCGTCGCGATTGTCTGACGCTTTTGAAGCGGATCAGCAGCGAGCGGTGTAGAGCCGGCCGCGATTGTCGCGATACTGGCAATAGCCGTTGCGCAGGTTGCGCACCAGCAGGCCGGAACCGGCGCCAACGGCTGCGCCGATCAGCGCACCCTTGCCGCCGCCGATCAGTCCGCCGGCCAAAGCACCGACACCGGCGCCGACACCGACATCCTGCTCGGTCGTGCTGCAGCCGCTGACGGCGACCACCGTAACCATGGCAATAATCAATTTCCGCATAGAATCTCTCCTCACTTTTGTCCTCACTTTAGTAAGCTCCAGCCGCTATTTAGCACGAAACAGCAGCCTTTGCCCGCTCGATCTTATTGTTGGCTAAGAGAGTCTTTTTCGCGGCGCGTGGCGTTCGACGCGACCACGACACTGGAAATCTGCAAAGACGCGTCGAGGGTGCCGTCCGGGCGCACGTTCCAGACGATCTGGTCGTAATCATCCTCCAGCGCGGGGTCGACCGTAAGACATTTGGCAACGACGTGCTCGGCCTGACCCTGCACGTCGCCGGCAGCGAATGGACGTTCTGCCGTGCATGCTTCGGCGGTTTCGAAAACACTGACCGGCACCGGCAGTTCACGACATTCGGTCATGTTGTTCGAACAGCCAATTACCAAAAGCAAAGCGGCGATGTGTTCCACGGCGATACGTCCTCTCGCCATAAGAACGGTCCACAGCCGTCAAAGTTCCTGTGCCGAAAGGGGCGTTAATAATTGGTCGGCTACGAGCTGGACAGCTTCTGAGCCAGGCTGCTTGGGAGCAGCGTGAACCTGAGCATCTGGCTCAGGCCAATTGCGACGCCACGATCAGCACAACAGCGGCGACGAGCGCGACAGCGGCGACGCGAAGCAAGGGATGCCAGGCGTGCTGCAAAGGCGAGGCTGAAGCGTCAGGATCCTGAAAGCCGCTCATGGACACCCGGGCGGCCTGCTCCAGCCTGTTCATATCGGCAACCGTCATGATCATTCCTCCCATACTCGCGTTGCAGGCTGCGGCCGAAACATCGGTTGAATCGGTCAAGATCCAGCAATCTCTGGGAACCACAGCATCGGATTTTATGGTGAACAGCCGGTTAAGGAATCCCGCCGCTCATTCGGTTTCGAAATTGCCGTGCGGAACGACGAGGCGATATTCGAGGCGGTCACTGGTGATCTCCAGCGTCGCCGTGCCGTTCAGCGATGCCGGCACGACACGTTCGAGGGCAACGCTGCCGAAGCGTTTCTCGGTGCGCCTGTTATCATTGGCGACAATGGCCTCGACCCAGGTCAGCGACAAAGCCGGCTTGTCTGCGGCCTCTGCGACGTTCGACAGATCGGCGGTTACCTCGACAAAGCCGTCCGGCCGCGCCAGGGCGCCGTAGCTGAATGAATTGACGGCGAGTTCGTGCATTGCCAGTCCGATATGAATGGCCGCGTTGGGATTGAGGTAGGGGTTGACGCCATTGAAGCGCAGGCTCTGCGCGGGATCGGCGCCGTAGCGAACGACCTGGCCGCGGATAAGCTCGCGAAGTGCTGCACCCCGCCAGTTCGACGACGTTACCAGATCCTGGGAGGAAGCCAGTGACTGCAGGCGGCCGCGAAAGCGCTTCAGGAAATCGTCGGGTGTCTCGGAATAGCGGCCGGTCTGGGTGGCAATACTCTGGATGATGGCCAACAGGTTCTTGGAGCGGTGGCTGACTTCGCGCAACAGCGTCTTCAGCGTCTGTTCGCGGCGTTTCTGCTCGGTGGTTTCCACCATCGTGGTGACGACGCCCTGAACGTCGCCGCGATGGCCCCGATCGGCATCGACCCATACCTGGAACCAGCGCATGCCATCCCCGGTGGGAACACTCAGTTCAAGGCGTTCCGGATTGCCGGAAGCGATCACATTGCTTTTGGCGGCGGCGATTTGCTCAGCTTGCGCCGGTGGCAACGCGCCGTTGCTGTCGGCTGTGTCGGAAACCCACGGCGCACGCATGTTGCGGGCCCATACAGTCTTCAATTCACGATCCTGATAGAGGACGGAAATGCCGGCATTGTGCAGAGCGTGAAGCAAGGCCCGGCCAAGCTGCATTCCGCTTTCAGCCGGGTGCAGTGCGATCACCTCGTCGCCCTGTCCGCTCTCGCCTCCGCCAATGGAACGCATCAATCACCTGTCCACCTGATCAGGACCGAACGATTCACTTGGACTCAGTTCCTGAGTAGGTCCCCAGAAAAGGTCCGCCGGACGATGTCCCGTTGGAGGACATCGCCCGGCGGTGGCTGGAAACCGTTTGAGGGGTGCGGCTTCCAGTGTTCTTCGCCCGCTCCTACGATGCCCGTCTGAACAGGCCGGCCAGAAGCGAGATGACGAGGAAGGCGAGAAAGATGAAGAACAATATTTGCGCGATACCGGCCGAGGTACCGGCGATGCCGCCGAAACCAAGCGCGCCGGCGATGATCGCCACGACGAGAAATACGAGCGCCCAGTAGAGCATGATCTGTCTCCTTCCGATACTGGATCAAGAACGTGAGTGATTGCTGTTTGTTCCACCATTTGCCGAAAAAGAAGGTCTTTGGAAGAGGCCCGGACGCGAATTGATTCGCGCGCGTGAGCGCGATACGGCGCGACGGGCAGCCGCCGATCGCCGGGTTAGGCGATCGCCAGTGCCGCCAACGCTGCGAGGCGGCGAAAAGTTGGAGATTGAAGGCCCTACTTCACGCGGCGGCCTTGGCCTGCCGGTCGAAGAACAGCGCTTGGCTGATCAGCGCCTTGACCATGTCGGGATTGAACGGCTTGGTGACGAGGAAGGCCGGTTCAGGCCGCTCGCCGGTCAGCAGACGTTCGGGGAAGGCGGTGATGAAGATTACCGGCACCGAAGTCGACGACAGGATTTCGTTGACCGCATCGATACCCGAGCTGCCATCGGCAAGCTGAATGTCGGCCAGCACCATCTTCGGCCTTGTCTTGCCGAACATCGCCACCGCCTCGGTATGGGTGCGCGCGGTTCCGACCACGTGGTGGCCGAGGCTCTCGACCATTTCCTCGATGTCCATGGCGATCAGCGGCTCGTCCTCGATGATCAGCACATCGGTCGCCACCTGGCGAGAGATCTCGTTGCTCGCCTGGGCAAGCAGTTCGGAGAATTCCTTGGCGTCGACATCGAGAATTTCAGCTGCCTCGTCTTCACCGAAGCCTTCGACCGCGACCAGCAGGAAAGCCTGGCGTGGCCGTGGCGCAATGGCGTTCAGATTGGCGGCGGCGCGCTGCTCCCATGCCGATTGCGCCTGCTCCTGCGGAACGCGGATGGCAATGGAGGTGAACAGTTTGGCGAATACCTTGTAGAGCGCGATGCGGTCGCTTGACGCTTGCGGGAAGATGTCGACGTCGGCGATGATGGCTTCGAGCATCGCGGCTACCAGCGCATCGCCACTCTCCTGCGATCCGGATACGGCGCGTGAAAAGCGGCGCAGGAACGGCAGGTGCGGAGCGATGGTTGCGGAAAGGCTCATGGTAGACGTCTCCCTCAGATGACGTGATTGCATAGATTGCAGGTCAAGCTGATTGCAAGCCCCAACACCCAAACGCGGGTTTTGCGAAAAAGTTCCGACACTTGTGGAACGAAACTGCACGGGCGACGTTTGTGGTGCGATGGGCAACCAGACGAGGGGGCCGCTTTGCGTTGTGTAATGGGGCGGCTCGGGGCGCTGGATTTAAGGGCGAAATGAAGGACATGAATAAAGAAACGCTGGCTGGCGCCGCTGACAGGCGCCGGGCCAATTCCGGCGACCCGCTCGGGGCGAATTCGGAAATTGGCCGTAAACTCAAACAGTATTATGACGAGCTGGTCTCGGACAATGTGCCGGATCGCTTTGCCCAGTTGCTCAGCCAACTGGAAAAGGCCGAACCCGCACAGAAGAAGGACTGAGGCATGGCAGCTGTCTCACAAGGGTTCAAGACCGACCTGCTCGGCTCGATCCCGAGCCTGCGGGCTTTTGCCGTGTCGCTGACGCAGAATGCCGACAAGGCCGACGATCTGGTGCAGGAGACGCTGGTCAAGGCTTGGGACAAGCATGAGAGCTTTCAGCCCGGCACCAATCTCAAGGCATGGCTGTTCACCATCCTGCGCAACGAGTTCTATTCCCAGATGCGCAAGCGCGGCCGCGAGGTGCAGGACAGCGACGGCATCATGACGGCCAGGCTTGCCGTTCATCCGGCTCAGCACGGCCAGCTTGACCTCAAGGATTTCCGCGGCGCGCTCGAGCAACTCCCCGAGGACCAGCGCGAAGCCATCATCCTCATCGGCGCTTCAGGCTTTTCCTATGAAGAGGCCGCCGAAATCTGCGGCTGTGCGGTCGGAACGATCAAGAGCCGGGTCAGCCGGGCCCGCACGCGGTTGCAGGAGATCCTCAAAATCTCCGGCGAAGACGAATACGGGCCGGACGCGATCTCGTCCCAGGTGACGGGTTCAAACGCTGCCTGACGGCGGAGGCCCCGTTTGCGGGCCTGGGCTCTCTACACATACGCATCGAAGATATCTCAGACTGGCGCGCGTCCGCAGGCCGCCGCCAGAGCCTCGACGAGATCGGTCCCCGAATAAGGCTTGGTGACCAGGCGGATGCCGGGAAAAGACACTTTGATCTCATCCGGGTCCGAATAGCCGGAGGCAAAGACAAACGGCAGGCCCGATTGGCGCAGCCGCGAGGCGAAATCGAGTGTAGACGTTCCGCCCAGCATGAGGTCCACGATAGCGGCGTCGAACTCGCCAACGACCTTCTGCTCATCGATCTCGGCCAGAGCGCGGGCAATCACTACGTCGCTCGCGCCATGGTCGCGGCAAAGCTGCTCGACATCCATGGCGATCAGGAATTCATCCTCCAAGACAAGAATTCGCAATCCCTCAAGCAATGGCGGCACTTGGCAATCTCTCCTCAATTCTTGCAGCATCGGGTACAGTGACTCCAGTCAACCGCATCGCGGACCTTGGGGGATCGGTCAGGCCTTAATCCGAAAAGTTCGCCCACCGGCTCTACTCCACAAGCGAGCTTCGAATTCGCCTCAGTCGAGTGTAGCGAGTCATGATCGCTATTTGCCATCCTGTCATTTAAAAAAGACATGCCATCGGCAGCGGAACCGCGGCCTTGCAAAGGCGTAGCACTCAGTCTCTGGCAAGAGACTTTCGAAAGAGGGATCGAAATGTCTGGCCAGAATGGTCGTTCGTTTTCCAGCCGTCAGTACCCATGCGAGATCTGCCCGCTTCGGGCATTGCCGGTGTTCCGGGAATTCGAGAAGCAGGAGCTTGCCTATGTCAGCATGTTCAAGAAGGGCGAACTGGCCGTCGACAAGGGCGCCACAGTGCTGGTCGAAGGCAGCCAAAGTGCTCATCTCTACACCGTGCTTTCGGGCTGGGCCTTCCGCTACAAACTATTGTCGGACGGCAGGCGCCAGATCCTGAACTACTCCATGCCCGGCGATCTTATCGGGCTGCAGGGCAGCCTGATGGGCGAAATGCAGCACTCGGTCGAGGCGCTGTCGCCCATGCTGTTGTGCGTCTTCGAGCGTGAAAACCTGCACGAGCTCTACCGCAACCATCCGGGCCTTGCTTACGACATTACCTGGCTGGCGTCGCGCGAGGAGCGCATGCTGGACGAGAACCTGCTCAGCGTCGGTCGGCGCACGGCGGTCGAGCGCACCGCCTATCTCATTGCCTTCATCGCCAGCCGCGCGGCGGCAGTCGGGCTCAACGGCAAGGCGCCGGTGCAAATCCCGATTACCCAGCAGCATGTCGCCGATACGCTCGGCCTGTCGCTGGTCCACACCAACAAGACGATCCGCAAGCTCATCGATCGCAAGCTGATCGCCTGGCGCGACGGCGGTTGCGAAGTGATCGACGGGGAGGGGCTGAAGGATCTCGCGCGCTGGGAGGGCCTAAGCGAAGGCCGTCGGCCGCTGATCTGACAGGCAGGCCTCCATCTGGGGCTGGACTCGCACTTGCAAACACCCTTTCATGGATACGGTCTCCGATTTCGGAACCATGACGTGTGTCGGGCGTTTGAAGCCAAGCAAACGCAAGGAGTTTAGAATGGCAACTGCCGCAGGAAAAACCGCCAACGAAAGTCAGACGAACGCCGACCTGGAAGCCGACATTCGGCAGTTGAAGGCGGATATCGAAAAGTTGACCAAGCAATTGGCCAAGACCGGCGAACATGGTTACGGCACGGCGCGGCGCGCTGCTGCCGAAGGCGTCGACCAGTTGCGCGCGCAGGGCGAAGCCGTCTTCGACAGCCTGCGTGGCAACGCCAAGGATCTTGAGGCCCAGATCACGGCCAATGTGCGCGAGAAGCCGGTCACTTCACTGGCGATCGCGGCCGGCGTCGGCTTCCTGTTTGCGCTTCTTGCCCGGCGCTAGTTTCGACAGAGATGGGCATGCTGGCACCGCTTATCTCGGCCTTGGCCTCGGGTGAAGCCATTGCCGCCATGCGCCGCGCGCGCACGGCGGCAATCGTCTACGGGCTCGCCGCCGTGGCTGCCCTGTGCGGCCTCGGGTTTCTCCTGGGGGCGGCCTACATCTGGGCGGCTGACCGTTATGGCTCGATGGCCGCCTGTCTTGGCTTCGCGGCCGGTTTCCTGGTAACGGCCGGGCTTATCGTGCTCATTCATCAACTTGCGGCCGGAACGCGTGCGCGCCGACGTGCGCGAAGGCGCAATGCCGACCTGAAGGCGCTCGGTATCACCGCGGCGCTTGCCGTGCTGCCGGCCTTGCTCAAGGGGAAAGGCGGGAAGGGCGTCATTCTCGGCCCGATGATCGCGCTCGCGGCCTATGCCATCTACCGCGAGAACGTCAAACCGGATCCGGGCGATCCAGACAGCGAAGCCGACTAAAGCGCGTCGCGCTGATACGCTGTTCCCGGGAAAACCGCTTCGCACTTCTGAAATTGCTTTAAGCCGGCAGATCTTCAAGCGGCATCGATATTTCGGCGAACACGCCTTCGCTGCGGAATTCGTGGGTCACTTCGCTCGATAAAACCTTGGCGAGGCTGCGGCGGATCAGGATAGAGCCGAAGCCCTGGCGTTCCGGCGGGTCGACTTTCGGCCCGCCGCTTTCGCTCCAGGTCAGCACAAGGCGGCGCGCGCCTTTCTTGCCCGCCGCCTTCCAGTCGACATCGACCTTCCCCGAGCCAACCGACAGCGATCCGTATTGCAGCGCGTTGCTGGCCAGTTCGTGCATGATCAGGCCGAGCCCCACCGCCTGGTCGGGCGAAAGCAGCAGCTCCGGACCGGAGATCACGATGCGCGGCCGTTCTGCCGAATCGAACGGCTTCACCTCGATCTGCATCAGTTCGCGAATACCGATGCCGCGCCATTCGCGATCCGACAGCAGGTTATGGGCAGCGCCCAGCGCCTGCAGCCTGGCGCCGAAGGCTTCCAGGAATTCGCTTGGGCGGCGAGCGTGGCGAACGGTCTGTGTGGCCAGCGCCTGCACCGTCGCCAGCGTGTTCTTGACCCGATGGTTGAGCTCGCGCAGCAGCAGCCTTTGCCGGTCCTCGCCGAGCTTGCGTTCCGAGATGTCGTAGTTGACGCCAAAGATCAGCGTCGGCTTGCCTTCGCCGTCGCGCTCGATGACGCGGCCGCGGGTGACTATCCAGCGCGGCGGATCGAAGCCTTTGACCCGGTATTCGCCGAAATAGTCGTCGCTGCCGGTCAGGGCATCGCGAAAGCGCGTCTCGGTCTGGTTAACGTCGCGCGGGTCGATGGCGGCCAGAATGTCGCGCGCCCGCAGCCGGTTCGAACGCGGCAGGTTGAACAGCTCCGACAAACGCACGTCGCATTCGATCATGTCGGTGCGGATATCCCAGGCCCAACTGGCGAGCGAGGCGGCGTCGAGCGCTATGGCTCGGCGCTTTTCCTCCTGCGCCAAAGCAGCCGTGGCAATGGCGCCGCTGCGGGTGGCGTCCTTGAGGGTAAACAGGCTGGCGGCGAGGCTGGCCAGCGATTTCAAATGATCGAGCGCGGCAGCGGACGGAAATTCATGCGGCTCCCGGTCGAGTACGCACACCGTGCCGACGCGCGCGCCGGCGACCACCATCGGCGCGCCGACATAAAAGCGGACATGGTGTTCGCCGGTGACCAGCGGGTTGCGGGAGAAGCGAGGGTCCATGCTGGCATCCGGCACCACCATCGGCTCGTCGCCGGCGGCAATGGTATGGGCGCAGAACGATATGTCGGTCGCGGTTTCGGTCTCGTTGAAGCCGACACAGGATTTGAACCACTGTCGTTCGGTGTCGAGCAGCGTGACGAGCGCGATCGGCGCCTGCATCACGGCTGCGGCAAGGTCGGTGATGCGATCGAAGTCGGGATCGGAGTCGGTGTCGATCGCGTCAAGCCCGTGCAGTACGGCAAGCCGCTCCGGCGCCGCCACGGCGCGGCGGACCTCAACCGGCAAACCAGCCTGCTTCGCCACCTTGCTATCCACCAAGCCCCCTCGCTTGCAGGCCCCACCCGCGGTGGCGCGCATCTTGCGCGGCCGTCGCGCGCCGGAACTTTTGTAGCAAGCAATCGTTACCCCACCATGTTTCGCCGGCGATGGTTTCATCGACCATGCCGGTTGCACGATAGGAACGCCGCCAATGACCAAGATCGCCCCTGAAAACAAAGCCCGTCAGGGGCGCTGGGGTTGGCACGGCCTGCGCATATTGGTCGCCGCGTTGCTCCTGGCTTTTATTGCTTGGGGAGCGGCCGAGATTTATGGCCAAAAGATAGATCCAGATAGCCCTGAAAGCCAAGGGCAGCCCACCGGCCAGACCGCGCCGGCCAACCAGAGCTCGCCAGCCGGCGAGGGGCAGTCGGGCGGCTAGGGTTTTCCGCGTCATTCGTAATCGCATCAGGCGGCCTTCGCCTGGGCGGCTTGCGCCGGAACCAGGACGTTCAGTGCGCCAGGGTGGATCTGGATTGTCGTTTCACGCTCCAGCTTGACCAGTTCGCCGTCGATGACGGCGCCGAATTTCTTGCTCCCGGTATGGATCTTCACGATTGCCTTGTCGGCCTGATGAGTTTCGACATGATCGCTGTCGCGCCACCTGCCTCGAGCCATGTCGAAGAGCGCCCTGACCAGCTCGCCACGCTGCCGCGCCACGGTGACATAGATGCCGAGCACGCCGCCGGCAGGATTGTCGGCATAAGGCAGATGGCCTTCGCCAAACAGATTGTTGGAAATGCCGATGCCGCTGATGCGGGTCACGATCTCGGCTTCGCCGACCGTCAATGTCACCTTCATGGCGGGAGGATTGTTGATCGTCGTCCAAGCGGCCTTGGCCGAAGCGCGAATCTTTCCCAAGCGCGAGGCGAATTCCATATTGTCGCGCAGCTTCACCATCCTGGCGTGCAGACCGATCGAGAACTGATGTACGAACGGCCGGCCATTCGCGCTCGCGATATCGACCGCCATGATCTCGCCGTCGGCAAAGGACTTCAGCGCGCCATCGATGGTCTGCGGAATTCCAAGGCCGCGGGCGAACAGGTTCATTGTTCCTGCAGGCAGGACGGCCAGCGCCTTCTTGCCATTCATCAGCCGCCCCGCGGCGGCCGAAATGGTGCCGTCGCCGCCACCGGCCAGCACGACGTCGATGTCGCGCCGCGCGGCGACCTTGTCGAGCGCCGCGACAATCTCCTTGCCGGCGACGATGTCGATCTCGATGGAATGACCAGCCGCCTCGAGCGTCTGGCGCATCCGGTCGGTTAGCGCTGAAAGATCGGTGGTCCGCAAGGTGCCGCCGTCCCGGTTCAGCACCGCTGCAAATCGCATGCCCCACTCCGTATTCTTTTTAGCGGCCGGAATGCCAGCCGCAGGCTGAAACGGGCAAGCTTGGCAAAGGTTCCATCGGCCGGGCGGGAATGTCGGGCGATTCCGCGGACTTGCCCAGGGTATTTCGATGCTCCCGTTTTTTCGGAACAAGCGCCTTGTCACAACGTTGTGATCCCATTGGAGGCGCCGCCTTCGGTCTCCCGGCAAGTGGTTTGCCGATTGCGGCGCGCATGAGATCACGCAAGAGGAGACTTAATCATGATCCGCACACTGTTCGCGACGACTGCACTCGCAACGCTGATCGCTACCGGTGCGTTTGCGCAGTCAACGACGACCCCGGCGACGACCCCAGCGCCGGCTGAAGCCCCTGCTACCATCGCGCCGGCGCCGCAACAGGCCGACGGCGCGCTGATGACCAATATCATCGGCGAGTCGGTGTACAATGGCACTGGCGACGATGCGCAGAAGATCGGTGACGTCAGCGACGTCGTCCTCGATGAAAACGGCCAGGCGAAATCCGCCATTATCGGCGTTGGCGGCTTCCTCGGCATAGGCAGCAAGAACGTCGCCTTCGACTACGGCAAGTTGCAATGGGTCGAGAGGAATGGTGACCGCTGGCTCGTCGCCGAGACGACGAAAGAAGCGCTGACGGCGCTGCCCGACTTCGACCGTAAGCCCTACGATCCGGCCTCGGCGCCTGCTTCCACGGCGCAGAACGACCCGCAGAAGCCGGTTGATCTCAACGCCGCGCCGTCAGAACCGGCGGTGAAACGCGCTGACGGCAATCTCGCAACCAACATCATCGGCGAGAATGTCTACAATGGCACTGGCGACGATGCCCAGAATATCGGCGACGTCAACGACATCGTGCTGACCAAGGATGGCAAGGCGCAGTCGCTGGTGATCGGCGTCGGCGGCTTCCTCGGCATGGGTGAAAAGAACGTGACCTATGATTTCGCCAAGGCGCGGTGGGCCGAAAAGAACGGCGATCGCTGGCTGGTGGCGCAGACGACCAAGGAGGAACTGCAGGCGCAGCCTGATTTCGACCGGAAGCCCTATGATCCGGCGCCCGTGACGACAACCTCCGACGCGACGCAGCCGACTGCTCCGGCTGCCCCGACGGCCGTTGCACCGGCTGACAATGCTCATCCAGGGGACAAGACCGCGGAAGCTCCGGCCGGGACAAAGGCCACCGATCCGACGCAAACGGCAGCGATCGACAAGTCGACACTGACCGAAATGCCGGTCGGTAACATCAGAGGCGACGACCTGAAGGGCACCACCGTCTATGGCGCCAACGACGCCAAGGTCGGCGAGATCGGCGACGTCGTGCTCACGCCCGACAGCAAGCCGGATGCCGTCATCATCGATGTCGGCGGCTTTCTAGGCATCGGCGCCAAGGAGGTCGCGGTCGGCATGGACAAGCTCAAATTCATGACCGACAAGGACGGCAACAAATATCTCTACACCAACTTCACCAAGGAGCAGCTGCAGGCGCAGGCCGCGTATGACAAGGGCAGCTATGCCGAGAAGCGCGACCAGCAGCGGATGATGGTACAGTAAGGGAATAGGCAGTAGGGATTGGGCAGTAGGCGAAACCGAGTGACGAGGCATCAGGCCGCCAGAACATTCTACTGCCTACTGCCTACTGCCTACTGCCTATCACATACCCACCACCCCTTCGTCCGTTAGCTCTGCAAGCGCCAACGACTGGTCAAGATGCTCGGCGCGCCAGGCAAGCAGCCGCTCGGCAAATTCAAGCCGCACGCTGAGATAGGCCGGGTCGGCGGCAACGTTGGCCAGTTCGCCCGGATCCTTCTCCATGTCGAAGAGCAGCGGCGGCAGGCCGCCGCCGAAATGCACGTATTTGAATTTTTCCGTACGGATGACGGCGAGGTTGCACTGGCGCGAGCCGATGCCGAAATGCCGTTCGGCCTCACCATCGGCAATCGAGCGGAAGTCGAACTCCCAATGCGCCGCGTCGCGCCAATCCTTAGGCGGTTCATATTGCAGGAACGGTTTTAGCGAGCGGCCGTCGAGATGCAGCTGGGCGTCGGCGTCCAGCAGATCGAGCAAGGTCGGGAAGATGTCGACTGCCTCGGTGAAGTGGTTGACGATCGAGCCGGCTGCATTGCCGCGTCGTGGGTCGCGCACGATCAATGGGATGTGATAGCTGCCGTCGAAGAAGCCGCCTTTGCCCAGCATGAAATGGTCTCCCATCATCTCGGCGTGGTCCGAAGTCAGCACGATGATGGTGTCATCCCATGCATTCGCCGTCTTGATCGCTTGCGAGATGCGGCCAAGCTGCGCGTCGACCTCCGAGATCATGCCGTAATAGATCGCGCGGATGGCCCGGATGTTGTCCTCGCCCCAGTCGCGCACGTGGCCGTCGGTGCCGGGGCGGAAGCTTCTCCGCTTCTGGCGACCAAGGTCGTAAGCCAGATAGGGATGCCTTTGCGCCTCTGCCTGCCAAGTCCCGGCACGGCGGAAGGGCGGTCCGTCCGCCGGATCATACAGCGTGTTGTAGGGCTGCGGCACGACAAAGGGCGGATGCGGGCTGATGAAGGAGACATGCGCGAACCATGGCGCATCCTGTTCGTCTAGCCAGCGAATGAATTCGCCGGCAAGAAAAGCGGTCGGCGTCTCGTCCCTGGAATAAACAGGCGGCGCATTGGTCACGGCGTCGCCCGCTTCCCCGCCCACGGGACGGTGAATGCCGGGAGAGCCCGCGCTGGTGTCGACGCCACGTGCCTTCAGCCATGACAGCCATGGTTTCTGATGCTCAGGCAGGAACTGGCGCACGCTGAAGCCGGGCAGCACGCCCTCATAGCTTTTCAGCCGGGGATCGCCCGGCGCCATCGTGCGCGGATCGGGCGAGACGTCGGTGTAGCCGAACAAAGTCGGATCATAGCCGAGGGCGCGGGCCGAAAGCGCCATGTTGCCGTGGCGGGCGTCGAGCGGCGTGCCGTTGCGGCAAACGCGATTGTTCATCTGGTAAAGGCCGGTGTAGAGGCACGCGCGGGCCGGCGAGCAGGGAGCCGCGCCGCCGTAATGCCGCTTGAAACGGACGCCTTCGGCGGCGAGCGCATCGGCATTCGGCGTCTTCACCACGGGATGGCCGGCAGCCGACAGGCAATCGCCCCGCCATTGGTCGCAGGAGATCAATAGGATGTTCGGGCGTCTGCTTTTCGCGGCCAATGCTCTATCCTGTCACGTCGGGAAGACGTTCAATGAACCGGAATTTGGCTGCGGCGCAAGCCTGTCGGTCTTGCTTAAATGGTGAACGAAAATTTCCTGCTGTTCACTATTGAGATACAGTCCATTCTGAGTTTGCCGCCTTTGCCATTGTTGGGCGGCCCCTCATATAGGCGTGGACAGCGGCAAGGGCCGCAAACCCAAGGGAAGGAGCAAGACCAATGCTCGACCAGATCAAGGGCCTGCATCACGTGACGTCGATGGCCGGCGATGCGCGCCAGAACAATGATTTCTTCACGCACAAGCTCGGCCTGCGCCGGGTCAAGAAGACGGTCAACTTCGACGCGCCAGATGTCTATCACCTCTATTATGGTGACGAGCACGGTACGCCCGGCTCGGTGATGACCTATTTTCCGTTCCCGGACATTGCCAGGGGCCGCCACGGCGTCGGCGAGGTCGGTACCACGGCCTATTCGGTGCCGGCCGGCACGCTCGGCTATTGGGAAAAGCGCTTCGCCGATGAAGGCGTTGCGGGTGTCTCCCGCGAAGAGACGTTCGGCGAGAAGCGGCTGGCCTTCGCCGGTCCCGACGGCGACGGTTTCGCGCTGGTCGAAGACAAAGCGGACAGCCGCGCGCCGTGGTTGAAAGGCGGCATTCCCGCTGATGAGGCGATACGCGGCTTCCACTCGGTCTCGCTCAGATTGAAGGATGGTGGCGCCACGGAAGAGCTGTTGAAGTTCATGGGCTATGAGCAAGTGGACAAGTCCGGCAATGTCAGCCGGCTGGCGGTCAAGAACGGCAACGGCGCTGATGTCGTCGACATCGAATCGCTGCCTACGGCGGGCTTTGCCAATCTCGGTGCCGGCTCGGTCCACCATGTCGCCTTCGCGGTGGAGAATCGCGCCCAGCAACTCGAAGTGCGCAAGGCGCTGATCGATACGGGTTATGGCGTGACGCCGGTGATCGACCGCGACTATTTCTGGGCGATCTACTTCCGCACGCCGGGCGGCGTGCTGTTCGAAGTCGCCACCAATGAGCCGGGCTTCGACCGTGACGAGGACACCGCCCATCTCGGCGAAGCCCTGAAACTGCCGACGCAGCACCAGCATCTGCGGCCCTATCTTGAAGAGCATCTGCAGAAGCTGGAGGGCTGAGACGATGAGCAAGCAAGCTTACATCCATAAGGCGCTGCCGGGTTCGCCCGGCGGCCCGCTGCTCTTCGTCTTTCACGGCACCGGCGCGGACGAGAGCCAGCTGCTGTCCCTCGGGCGCGACCTCGCGCCACAGGCGACGATCGTATCGCCGCGCGGCGATGTTTCCGAGCATGGTGCGGCGCGTTTCTTCCGCCGCACCGGCGAGGGCGTCTACGACATGGACGACCTCGCGCGGGCGACCGCCAAGATGGCCGGTTTCATCAAGGCGCAGGTGATAGCGGCAAGGCCATCTTCGGTCTTTGGTCTCGGCTATTCCAACGGCGCCAACATCCTGGCGTCCGTAATGTTCGCCGCGCCCGAGCTGTTCGATGCGGCGGTGCTGATGCACCCGCTGATCCCGTTCGAACCGCAGGTGCAGGGCAGCATTGCCGGACGCCGCATCCTGGTCACCGCCGGCAAACGCGATCCGATTTGCCCGCCCAACCTGACGTCGCGGCTGGAAGCCTATTTGCGCGCAGATGGCGCCGATGTCACAGTGGAGTGGCACGATGGCGGCCACGAAATTCGGCCAAACGAGATCGAAGCGGCGAGGCGGCTTTTTGCCGATGCGCCGGTTGAAGGAGCAAGCGATGCCTGACGAATTGCCTGAGATCGAACTCGAGGACCGCGGCTCGAAGGGACGTTATGTCCTGCGCGGGCCCGGTGGCGCCGAGGCGGAAATGACCTTCACCAAGGTCGGCGAGCACCAGATCATCATCGATCACACCGAAGTGCCGGACGTGTTTCGCGGCCAGGGCGCCGGCCTTCGGCTTGTCACACGCGCCGTCGAGGACGCGCGGGCAGTGGGCAAGAAGATCATCCCGCTCTGCCCCTTCGCCAACGCCCAGTTCCGCCGCCATCCGGAATGGGCGGATGTGCTGAAGCAATAGACCTTTTTCCCTTCTCCCCTTGTGGGGTGAGTTGCCGGTCGCCGAAGGCGAATTCATCGTGCCAGTGGCACGATGAAAGGCCGGCGAACGCCGGGACGCTGCGAAGCAGCGGGGACCCGGTAGGTGGTCGGAGTCGCTCAGCCACAAGAGCGAACACCTCTCTGGCATTTGCGCAGTTCGGCCTTCTTGCCTAAGTACACAGTTCGCTGCGGTTCGTCCGCTCCTGCCAACTGACCGAATGGCTTCCTGATGACCGAATCCGATCTCGTCCCCGTCTTCGACGGCCACAACGACACGCTGCTGCGACTGTACCAGTCGAAAGACACCGACGTCGAAAAGCTGTTCATCGAGGGGACGCAGGGCGGTCATATAGATCTGCCGCGCGCCAAGAAGGGCGGCTTTGCCGGCGGCATGTTCGCTATCTTTCCACCGCCGGTCGAGAAGAGCAAACGCTCTGCGGTGCCGCCGGCGCCGAGCGACAATGAGCCATTGCCGCCGGAACTGCCACGCGCTGATGCGCTCAATTCCACCATCGGCATGGCCTCGATCCTGTTTCGGCTGGAGCGCGCGGGCGCGCTGACCGTCTGCCGCAGTGCCGGTGACATTCGCGAAGCGATGGCGAAAGGTTCGATCGCGGCGGTGTTTCACATCGAAGGCGTCGAGGCGATCGATCCCGAACTTACCTTGCTCGACGTGCTCTACGAAGCCGGCCTGCGCTCGCTCGGCATTGTCTGGAGCCGACCCAACGCCTTCGGCCATGGCGTCCCGTTCCGCTTTCCATCGTCGCCCGATACCGGACCGGGGCTGACCGATGCCGGCAAGGCGCTGGTCAAGGCCTGCAATCAGCTCAAGATCATGATCGACCTGTCGCATCTCAACGAAAAGGGCTTTCGCGATGTCGCCGCACTCAGTGATGCGCCGCTGGTCGCCACTCATTCCAACGTGCATGGGCTGTGCACCCATTCGCGCAACCTGACGGACTGGCAGCTCGGCGCCATCCGCGAGACCGGCGGCATGGTCGGGCTCAACTTCGCAACCGGCTTCCTGCGTGAAGACGGACGGATGAACTCGGACACCAGCCTCGACATCATGGTGCGCCATGTCGACTCGCTGCTGCAGGCGCTGGGCGAGGACGGCGTCGGTCTCGGCTCCGATTTCGACGGCGCCATGATCCCGGCGGTCATCGGCGACGTTGCCGGTCTGCCGAAGCTGATAGATGCGCTGGCCGCGCGCGGCTTCGGACGCGCGCTGATCGAGAAGATCGCCTATCGCAACTGGCTGAACGTTCTCGAAAGAACCATAGGGTGAGGCTTAAGCGCCCATGCGCTTCAGCCAATCCTGGCCGCCGCGATCCCTGATCATCGGCAGCGGGTTCTCCCAGTCCAGCCGCGCGCAGATGCGGTAGACTTCGAGCGTCTCGGCGCTCATTTCGCCGCGCTTGTAGAAGTACATGGCGGCGGCATAGCGGGTACGACCCGACCATTTTTCGCCGAGCGGCGTGTTGACCAGCTGCCACTGTTCGGCGGCTTCCGTCTCATCATCCGGTTCGTCGGCCATGATCAGAAATCCGCCGGCGGATTGGCGGTGCGGCGGTCGAGCTTGATGAAAGGACGGGCCACCACCTTGGCCCGCTTCATCAGCTTCTGGTACTGCAACTCGCGCATGGCGTAGATCTCGACCCAGAGGTCTTCCACCATCGTATCACCATAGGGACGCGTCAGCGAGGCGATGGCGATATTGCGCTTGGCCATCGGCGACCAGATGGCGGCGCTGACCAGCCCGACCTCCTGATGCTTCTTGTGGTAGACGATGGCGTGCTCGGCCGGGATGTTGCCTTCGATCTCCAGCCCGACCAGCATGTGGCGCAGCTTGCGTTTGGCGCGCGCTTCGAGCATGGCGCGGCGGCCATTGAAATGGCCTTTTCCCAAATCGACCATAAAGCCGCGACCGATCTCGTCCGGCATGCGCAGACGGTCGGCGCGAATGGCATGGTCTGCGGTGGTGAAGTCGGCATTGGCGACGATGAGGCCGGCTTCCAGCCGGGCGCGGTTGAGGGCGGCGTAGCCGATGGCGCGGATGCCGCGCAGTTCGCCTGCCGTCATCAGGCGGTCCCAGAGGCTGAGCGCTTTTTCGGCCGGCACGAACAGTTCGTAGCCGAGATCGCCGGTGAAGCCGGTGCGCGAGATGGTGATAGTGCCGCCATCGTGCGGGAACTCGGCGAGATCGAACACTTTGAGTTTTTCAACGCCGGCAAAGCCGGCCTCGCGCAGCACGGCGAAGGAGGTTGGGCCTTGCAGAGCGAGACCAGCGACGCTTTCAGTCTCTTCTTCGACGGTCACTTCGAAACCGATGGCGCTGTCGAGCAGCCAGGGCAGGTGCCGCTCCTGCGAACACAGGCGGAAGCGGGTCGGCGACAGCCGGAACAGCGTGCCGTCATCGAGGACAAAACCTTCGTCGTCGCACCATGCGGTGTAGTGGACGCGGCCCGGTTTCAGCTTGGTGACATCGCGCAGCGTGACGCGATCGAGGAAGGCTTCGGCATCCGGCCCCTCGATGCGGTATTTGGTCATCGGCGAGATGTCGAACAAAGCCGCCTGGCTGCGGATGGCGAAATATTCGAGTTCCTCGTCCCACAGCGAATGCGGCGCGCGATAGCCGGCCCAATTGTACCAGTCCTGAGTTTTGGCCACCGCATCGATGCGCGGCTGGAACGGCGTGCCGAGACGCAAGGTGCGGAAATGGCCCTGCGCTGTGGTGCGGGCGGCGTTGTTGATCGGACTCGTCATGACGACATTCCTTCGCCGTAGAGTGCGGCGTTGACTGGCTGAAACATCCGGTCATCCCTTCGTCGCTATGATGCGCCGCGCCGCATTAAAACCGGGAGCACCCGAAACGCCGCCGCCTGGATGCGAACCGGCGCCGGCCAGGAACAGCCCCTCGATCGGCGTGTCGTAGCCCGACCAGCCGGAGACCGGCCGCGACATCAGCATCTGGTCGGCCTGCAATTCGCCGTGGTGCCAGTGGCCGCCCGGCATGCGGTAGTTGGCTTCGATATCGGCTGGCGTCAAAAGCTCGGCATGCAGCACGGACTTGCCAATACCGGGGGCGTACGCTTCGAGCTGCGCCAAAACAGCCTTGAGGAATTTCGGCTTGCCGGCATCCCAACCCTCTTTCAGCGCATAAGGCGCGTATTGCACGATCGCCGATAGCACGCAGGCGCCACTTGGCGCGAGCGACGGGTCGGAGAGCGAGGGCAGTGTGATCTCCATCACCGGTTCGGCTGAGAACTCGCCATATTTTGACGGGTTGAAGGCGCGCTCGACATGGTCGGGCGAGGGCGCGATGACCAGACGGCCCTTGTGATTATCGGCGTCGACGCCGGAAAATTGCGGTTGCCGTTCGAGCGCCAGATGGAGCTTCGCCGCATCGCCCCTCATGCGGATGTTTTTTACCTTGCGCACGAAACCCGTGTCGATCTCGCGGGGGCCGACGAGATCGAGCATGGTGGTCGCCGGGTTGATGGCGGAGACGATCGTTCTGGCGTGCAGCACCTCGCCGCCGTCGAGGGTCACGCCGACGGCGCGGCCTTTCTCGACGACTATCCTGGCCACGGGCGCTGCCGTGCGGATGGTGACGCCGGCTTTCTCCGCCGCCGCGCGGATCGCGGCGACGACCGCACCCATGCCACCTTTCGGCAGCATCTGCGCGCCGGTTTTGCCGCCGGTCTCGCCGGCCAGCCGATAGTAGAGGCCGAGCAGGGAGGTCGGCGAGCGCGGACCGAGATGGCTGCCAAGCGTGGCGTCGAAGGCAAGCAGGCCCTTCAGCCTGATATCGGCAAGCTGTTCGTCGAGCAGGTCGGCGACGTTCATCAGGAGAACGCGCAGGAAGTCGCGCATGTCTTCCTTGCCGAGCTTTTTCAGCGCCACGGCCGTCTGGCCGAGCGCTGCGGTTTCAAGCAGCGACATGCCACCGAGATCGGGCGGGCGCCGCGACAGGAACGGTTTCAGGATGCCGGCATAGCGCAGAAGTTGCGCGCGCAATTCCTCCCAGGCCGCCTGCTCGGATGGAGTGGAGCCGGTCAGCACCTCGCCATAGGCGCCATGCAGGACAAGCGGCGGGCCGTCCTTCGCCAAGGCGACCGACGGCATGAAGTCTGTACGGGTGACCTGCAGCCCGTGTTTCTCCAGCTCCAATTTCTTCACCACGTCGGGGTGCAGGCGGTTCAGCACATGCGCGATCGAGGAGACCCGAAAACCCGGCGCAAACTCTCCGGTGCGCGCCGCGCCGCCGACATCGCCGGCCGCTTCCAGCACCAGCACCTTGCGGCCGGCTTTCGCCAGAGTGGCGGCAGCGACAAGGCCGTTGTGGCCACCGCCAATGATAATGGCATCAAATGACGTCATGGGCCGGGCTCATATGGGAGGTCGATTTGGCGAGGTCGCGCAGGATCTCGGCTGCCGCATTGCGGCCGGGTGCGCCCATGACGCCGCCGCCGGGATGGGTCGAGGAGCCGCACATATAGAGCCCGCCGACCGGCGAGCGGTATTGTGCGTAGCCCGGCACCGGCCGGTTGAACAGCAGCTGGTCGAAGGTCAGCTCGCCCTGGAAAATATTGCCTTCGGTCAGCCCAACCTCGGCCTCGATCTCGCGTGGCGTGCGCACCTCCATATGGACGATGCGGTCGCGGAAGCCTGGCGAGTATTCCGCGATCTGCGCAACCACGCTTTCAGCGAAACCGTCGCGGTCGGCATCGGTCCAGTCCTGGCCATTCACCTTGGGCGGCGCGTACTGCACGAAGCAACTCATAAAATGCTTGCCCGGCGGCGCCATGGTCGGGTCGAGCGTCGTTGGGATGACCATGTCGAGGAATGGGTCGGCCGACCAGCGACCGGCCTTCCAGTCGTCATAGGCGCGCTCCATGCGCTCCATGGAATCGGTGAAATGCATGTCGCCGCGATAAACGGGTGAATCCTTCGGCAGTGCCGGGAATTCCGGCAGAGAATCCAGCGCGATGTTGACCTTGCCGGAGGAGCCGCGGATCTTGAAGTTCCTGACCCGCCGCAGGAAAATGTCGGGCAGTTCCTTCTCCTCGACCAGTTTCAGGAATGTGCGTTTGACGTCGGCGTTGGAGACGACGAGCTTGCCGTAGACCTCCTCGCCGCCGGCCAGCACCACGCCCTTGGCCTTGCCTCGGCTCACCAGCACATGGTCGACCTCGGCGCCGGTGCGGATAGCGCCGCCGGACGCCTTGAATGAAGCGGCGAGCGCCTTGGTGACGGCGCCCATGCCGCCGCGCGCATAGCCCCAGGCGCCGACCGAGCCGTCGACCTCACCCATATAATGGTGCAGCAGCACGTAGGCTGTGCCGGGCGACATCGGCCCGAGCGCGGTACCGATAATGCCGGACAAAGCGAAGTTCGCCTTGATGACATCGGTCTCAAAATATTCGTCGAGGAATTCCGAGATCGACATGGTCCAGAAGCGCAGCGTCAGCGCCATTTCTTCTGATGACAGGCCGACGAATTTCTTGCCGAGATAGAGAAGCTCTCCGAGGTCGCGCGGCTTGAGACTGGCCGGGTCCGGTGCGGTGCGCATCAGCAGCGGCTGGATGAAACGGCACTGCCGCGTCACGTCGCGCGAATAGCGGTCATAGGCCTCCGCGTCGCGCCTGGAGAAGCGGGCGAATTCGCGCCGGTGCGCATCGTGGTCACGGTAGTTGGCGAGGTAGTCGCCGTCGCGGGTGAACACGGCGCCGCCTTCATAGGAAATAACCTGCAAGCCGAAACGCGGCAGTTCGAGGTCGCGCATGATCTCGGGGCGAAACAGCGAGCAGACATAGGAGCAGTTGGAGTAGAGGAAGCCCGGCGTCAGCTCGCGGCTGGTGGCGGCGCCGCCGACCCAGTCGTTCTTTTCCACCACCAGCACGTCGAGCCCGGCGCGTTGCAAATAGCAGGCGTTGACCAGGCCGTTGTGTCCGCCGCCGATGACGATCGCATCCCAAGCTTTCATTCGCGCCCAGCCTTCATGGTGCTCGACCCTTCATTTTCGCGTGATTTGTCGCCGAATGCGCGGAATTTGGCACGGCAGCGGCTATTCTGTCCAGCCATTCTGAATGAATGTTCAACAAATGATATTGCGTTTTCCTGTTAATACGCTACGCTTTGCCGGCATTCGAACCTGCGCAATTCGGCTGACGGGACTTAAGGTCTGATGATCGAAACGGCAGATGGCGAGCCGGAATATGACGACGCCGCGATCCGCTTCCTCGAGGCGCTGTGGGGCGAGGGCTATCTGTCGCCGGGCGGACCAGACGAGGTCGACCGGGTGGTCGAAGGGCTGTCGCTCAGGGGCAAGACGATCCTCGACATCGGCTGCGGCTCCGGCGGCATCGCGCTGCATCTGGTGGAGCGCCACGGTGCTGCTCATGCCACCGGCTTCGACATCGAGCGGCCGGTGATCGAGGCGGCCAGAAAGCATGCCGCTGCACGATGGCTTTCAGACCGCGCCAGCTTCGTCCAGGCGCCGCCGGGGCCGCTGCCTTTTGCCGACGCTTCGTTCGATGTCGTCTTCTCCAAGGATGCGCTGGTGCACGTGTCCGACAAGGACGCGCTGTTTGCGGAAATCTTCCGCGTGCTGAAGCCGGGCGGCGTCCTTGCCGCCTCCGACTGGCTGATCGGCCATGACGGCGAGCCGTCATCTGAGATGAAGGCCTATGTCGCGGCCGAAGGCCTGTCCTTCGCCATGGCCTCGCCGGCACGCTATGCGCAAGCGATGCGCAGCGCCGGCTTTGTCGATGTCACTGTGAAGGACCGCAATTCTTGGTACCGCGAGGTCGCACGCGGCGAGCTGGAAAGGCTGAAAGGCCCGCTCTACGAGACGGCGGCAGTCGCGGTCGGAGCGGCCTATGTCGACAAGAACATCAAGACCTGGGAAGCCATGCAGAAGGTGCTTGACAGTGGCGAGCACCGTCCCACTCATCTTCGCGGGTGGAAGCCGGCTGTGGTGGGATAGCCGGCAATGTGGAGCATGACGGCACCGATGAAAGCTGCAGCGCGCGAAGAGCGATCCTCCGACACGTCTGGAAAAACCGAGCCGGAAAAACGCGGCCGCAAGGCGTCGAAGGAGGTCAGGCAACAGCAGCTGATCGAAGCGACCATCGATTCGCTGGCCAAGCGCGGTTATTCGGAAACGACGATGGCCGATGTCGCTGACGGCGCCGGCCTGTCGCGCGGCATCGTCAACTTCCATTTCGAGAGCAAGGAGAAGCTACTCGTCGCCACGCTGGCCTATATGGCCGACGAATATGCGGCGCATTGGCGCGTCGCGCTGACCAAGGCCGGCGAGGATCCAGCCCGGCAGCTGCGGGCGCTGGTCGCCGCCGATTTCGACCGTTCGATCTGCAACAAGCGCAAGCTCGCGGCGTGGTGCGCGTTCTGGGGCGAGGCCAAGTCGCGGCCGACCTACCAGGCGCTGTGCGGCGCGCGCGACGCGGCCTACCAGAAGATCTTCATCGACCTCTGTGCCACGCTCAAGCAGGGCGGTGGTTATGGCTATGAGCCGCAGGTCATGGCGCTCGCGCTCAGCGCCATGCTGGAGGGCTTGTGGCTGCGGCTGATGATGGGGACCGAGGACGTCACCCGTGAGAGCGCGCTGCAGGCGGCAAACGAATTCCTGTCGGCCGCCTTTCCGAAGCACTACCCGCCGGACAGCGGACGTTGACAACAACCGGCGGATCCAAGCCGGAGCGAACAATCAAAAACAAAGAGGATGGAACAGCATGAAAAGAATAACCCGACGCCTGACACTGACATTGGCGCTGACGGCGACGCTGGCTGGTTCGGCCGCGGCGATTGCGGTCGCCGCCGACAAGGACCTGATCGTGTTCGACTGGTCGGGCTATGAGGACCTGAGCTTCCACCCCAGATATGTCGAGAAGAACGGCGACTCGCCGACCTTCGCCTTCTTCGGCGACGAGGACGAAGCCTTCGAGAAAGTGCGCTCCGGTTTCAAGGCCGATCTTGGCCATCCCTGCTCGCAGAGCGTGACAAAGTGGCGTGAGGCGGGGCTGCTGCAGCCGCTCGACACCTCGAAGATCACCGGCTGGAAGGATCTCAATCCCGGCATCATGGCGATGAAGGATCTGGCCACCACTTCGGACGGCAAGGCCTGGTTCATGCCGTGGGACTGGGGCAACACCCAGCTCACCTACAACTCCGACAAGATCGACGCGAAGGATGTGCAGTCGCTGAAGGCCTTCTCCGATCCCAAGTTCAAGGGGCGGGTCTCGATCGGCGACAATGTCGACGACGCCTATGCGCTGGCCAGCCTTGCCATGGGGCTCAAGGACTGGACCAAGATGACGGACGACCAGTTCAAGCAGGCGTCCGACTTCCTGCGCCAGGTGCACAAGAATGTCCGCTCCTACTGGACCGATACCACGGACGTCGTCCAGTTGCTGAGCGGCGGCGAGGTCGATCTCGCCTGGGCATGGAACGATGCCACGGTACAATCCGTCGCTGCCGGTGTGCCGATCAAGTCCAAGAAGGATACGGACGAAGGCATCTCGACCTGGGTCTGCGGCTACGTGCTGTTCAAGGACGCACCCGGCAATGTCGACAAGGCCTATGACTACCTCAACGCGATCAACGATCCCGAGACCGCCAAGGTGCTGGTCAAGGACTGGGGTTATGGCCAGGCCAACGCCAAGGGCATGGCCGGCGTCGACCCGGCGATCCTGAAAGAAAAGGGCTATGACGACGTGCAGAAATTCGTCGACAAGACCCTGTTCCAATCGCCCGTGCCGTCGTCGCTCAAGCTCAAGATGATCGCCGAATTCGAGAAGATCAAGGCAGGCTACTAAAGCTCTGTCCGGCCTCCTCCGTCTGCCTGTCAGTGCGCCGGGCAGACGGTCTCGCCAAGGCCGCTGAAATTCCGTAACGTCGCCCGGCCGCTTTTCGCGATGAGGAGTTTCGCGCCTTGAATTCCATGCTTCGCCGCCTCGCCCTTGCCGCTGCTCTTACAGTCGGCGCCGGCGCCGTGCTTGCTTATGCCGAAGGCGGCGGCGACCTCGTCGTGTTCGACTGGTCAGGCTATGAAGATCCGTTGCTGCACCCCGACTACACCGCCAAATACGGCGCCGAGCCGACCTTTGCTTTCTTCGGCGACGAGGAGGAAGCGTTCCAGAAGATGCGCGCCGGCTTCAAGGCCGACATCGCCCACCCCTGCTCGCAAAGCGTGACCAAGTGGCGCGCGGCCGGCATTCTGCAACCGCTCGACACCTCCCGGATCGCCGGCTGGAAGGATCTCAATCCCGGCATCATGGCGATGAAGGATCTCGCCGTCACCGCCGACGGCAAGGCCTGGTTCATGCCGTTCGACTGGGGCAACACTTCGCTGCTCTACCGCACCGACAAGGTCACGGCGGAGGAAGCGCAGTCGCTGAAGATTTTCGCCGATCCCAAATTCAAGGGCCGCGTCACCATCGGCGACAATGTCGATGACGCCTATGCGCTGGCCAGCCTGGTCATCGGCCTCAAGGACTGGACCAAGATGACCGACGCGCAGTTCCAGGAGGCGTCCGCCTTCCTGCGTGACGTCCACAAGAACATCCGCTTTTACTGGACCGACGACACCGACCTCAACCAGGCCTTTACCGGCAATGAGGTCGACCTCGTCTGGGGCTGGAATGAGACCTTCGTGACGCTCAAGGGCCAAGGCATGCCGATCGCCATGAACCGCGACACCAGGGAAGGCATATCCACCTGGGTGTGCGGCTATGTGCTGATGAAGGACGCGCCGGGCAAGCTCGATCAGGCCTATGATTTCCTCAGTGCGGTCAACGCGCATGCCGTGTCCGATTACTTGGTCAAGACCTTCGGCTACGGCCACGGCAACAGCGCCGGGATGGCCGCGATCGACCATCAGGTGCTGAGCGACCGTGGCTTCGACAATCTCGACAAGTTCTTGGACAAGACGCTGTTCCAGCAGCCGGTGCCGCCTGAGCTCAAGCAGCGCATGGTCACGGAATTCGAGAAGATCAAGGCCGGCTATTGAGCGACAGGACTGAAAGAACCGATGTCGTCATCGTCGGCGCCGGTTTCACCGGCCTGTCGGCTGCGCTTGAGCTGAGAAAGGCCGGCATCAATGTCGTGCTGCTCGAGGCACGCGACCGCGTCGGCGGCAGGGTCGAGGCTATTCGCAACGGGCTTGGCGAGCGCATCGACAGCGGCGGCCAGTTTTTCTGCGAAGACATGCCGGAGGTGACGGCGCTGGCCGCGTCCCGTGGCAAGGCCTTCGTCGAAACCTATGTGAATGGCGATTTCATCACCCATCCATCGCTGTCGGTCGAAGAGGCCGAACGGACCTATCATGGCGCGATGGCAATCCGCGAGCGGATGAATGCGATCGAGCCGGACGATCCCTCGATCGCCGGCATGAGCGCTGCCGCCTGGCTCGAACGCCAGCATGATCCCACTGACGCCAAGACGGCTTTCCGCTCGATGATCGAAGGCCTGTGGTGCTTGGCGATGCACAAGGTGCCGCTGTGGTACCTCATCGACAATGACCGCCGCATCACCAACGAGGTGCCGGAGCTGCAGTATTCGCTGCTCGAAACCATGCAGTCGCTGGCCGACGACATGGCGGGAGATCTCGGCGACAGGGTTTGGCTGAACGAACCGGTTACGCGCATCGAGCACGGGCCGCAACGGGTTCGTGCCGTCTCGGCGAGCAACTCCATCGAAGCGCGAAAAGTGCTGGTCGCGCTGCCGCCGGCGACGGCCGCGAAGCTGGATTTCGCGCCCGCTCTGCCGCCGGCTCTCGCAAAGGCGCTCGGCGTCTGGGAAAGCGGTGCGGTGATCAAGATCCTGGTGCGCTATCCCACGCCGTTCTGGCGCGAGCGCGACCTGTGCGGCATGGTGATGTGGCGCGACCTGCCGGGCCTGTTCGCCTGTGACGCCAGCAAGGATGCGCAACATGCCGCGCTGGTCGTCTTCGTCGGCGGACCACTGGCGTTGCGTTGGCGTCCGCTCGCGGACGCGGCGCTGCGTGCGGAGGTCACGGCAAGGCTCGTTGATGCCCTTGGCCCGGAGGCGGCCGATATTATCGATTTCAGCCAGCGCGACTGGATCGATGACCGCTGGAGCGGCGGCGCCTACAGCGACCTTATTGTCGATGTGACGGCAAGGGATGCCGAGCGCACGATCCGTGCCGGCGCAGATCCTGTTCATTTCGCATCGTCGGAACTGTCGCCGTCATTCCCGGGTTATGTCGAAGGCGCCATCGTGATGGGGCGGATCGCAGCCAAACAGATCGCGACGGAACTTAAAATTCTTAGTGGAGCATGATCTTATTCCGAAAACCGGTTTCCACTTTTCGGGATCATGCTCAGTCCGCCATCGCCACCAAGGCCTCCGGATCGTAGCCGAGGCGGATCGAAGTGCCGACGGGGATATCGTCGGCGCCGAAGTCGTTGGTCTCGGTGACCGACAGTGGCTTTTCCAATCCGGGTATCTCGACGATGAGATGGGTGATCTCGCCAAAATAGTGGCGTTCGACCACCTTGCCGGCCACTTCGAATTTCGCCGTCGCATTGTCCCACAGCACGCGCAATCGCTCCGGCCTGATGCCCAGAGTGGCGCCGCCGCCATTGCGCATGAAGGCCTTCGGCTTGTCGGTCCTGACGCGGCCGAAGCCCAGCGTGTCGACGACCAGCGAGGCGGCATTCTCCTCTATAATCTGCGCTTTTACGAAATTCATGCCGCCGAGGAAATCGGCGACCTGGCGGTTGACCGGCCGCTGGTAGATTTCCTTGGGCGAGGCGACCTGGGCGATCTTGCCGCGGAACATTACGGCGATGCGGTCGGACATAGCGAGCGCCTCATACTGGTCATGGGTGACCAGCACGAAGGTGATGCCGACCGCCTGCTGCAGGCGGCGCAGTTCGACCTGCATCTGCTCGCGCAATTTCTTGTCGAGAGCCGACAGCGGCTCGTCGAGCAGCAGCACCTTGGGCCGCATCACCAAGGCGCGGGCGAGCGCCACGCGCTGGCGCTGGCCGCCGGAAAGCTCGGTGGCGAGGCGTTTGCCGAGGCCGGTGAGCGACACCTGCGCCAGCCCTTCCTCGACGCGGCGCTTTTCTTCCGTTCCTCCCAGCCTGAGCCGTTTCAGCCCATAGGCGACATTCTGCTCGACATTGAGATGCGGGAAGATGGCATAACTCTGGAATACCATGTTGGTCGGCCGGCGGTTGGCGGGGATGCCTTCCATCGACTGGCCGCCGACCGAGATCGAGCCGCTGGTCGGGTTGTCGAAACCGGCAATCATGCGCAGCAGCGTAGTCTTGCCGCAGCCGGAAGGGCCGAGCAGCGAAAAGAATTCGCCCTCCTTGATGGTCAGCGAGGCGTCGTCGAGCGCCTTGAACGCCCCATAGCTGCGGGTAACGCTGCGGATTTCGATCATTGCTCGGTCGGTTTGGGGTCGATCAGATTGGGCCCGCTCGGACTTATCTTGCTTGGATGGTTCATCCTGAGGCCGTTCGGCCCGGGACTGCTCAGGCATAGAGGCCTCCCTCGCTCTGGGTGCGTCTGGCCGCATGGCGGCGCAGGATCTCGGCAACGGTCATCAAAACGAAAGAGGCAACCAGCAGCAGCGTGCCCAGCGCCAACACACCCGGCAGCTTGGCGGCAAAGCGCAACTGGCCCCAGATATAGATCGGCAGCGTCGTCTCGGTGCCGGTCAGGAAGAAAGCGATGACGAACTCGTCGAGCGAGATGGTGAAGCAGACCAGGAGGCTGGAAATGATCGCCGGCGCCACCATCGGCAGCGTCACCCGCCGGAAGGTGCCGAAGGCACTCTCGCCGAGATCGGCGGAGGCTTCTTCGAGGCTGCGGTCGAAGCCCTCGAAACCGGCGGTCAGCACCGTCATCGAATAGGGAATGCAGATCAGGACATGGCCGAGTACGACGGTGAACAGCGAAAGGCTCAAGCCCAGTTGCAGCATGACCAGCAGCATGGAGATGGCGAGGATGATTTCCGGCAGCACCAGCGGCGCCATGATCAGGCCATTGATTGTGCGGCGGCCGGGATAGCGGTAGCGGGTGATCGAGCGGGCGGCGAGGATGCCGAGCAGCGTCGCCAGCACCGATGCCGAGATACCGACGATCAGGCTGTTCCAGGCGGCGTCAAGCAGCGCCGGCGTCTTCGGCAGGTCTTGGTACCATTTCAGCGTATAGCCGGTGAGAGGAAATTTTGGCGTCGGCGCGGTGTTGATCGAGAAGATCGGCAGGAAGATCACCGGCAGATAGAGAAAGACGACGTAGAGGAAGGCGTAGGCGGACAGCCAGCCGCCGGGAAAAAGGCGCCGCCTCGCTGTCATCGCGCCAGCCTCTGCAGCGCGCGGATGATGAGCACGGTGGCGCCCGCCATCAGCGTCACGACCAGCATGGTGGTCACGGACAGTGCCGCGCCGAGTGGCCAGTTGGAGGCCTTATGGAACTGCGACTCGATGGCATTGGCGATCATCACGCCATCCTTGCCGCCGACCAGCCTTGGGGTGACATAGTCGCCGACGGTGGGGATCATGACGATGAGAGCGGCCGAGATGACGCCCGGCGCCGACAGCGGCAGCGTCACGCGCAGGAAGGAGCGCAGCGGGCCGTCGCCAAGATCGGTGGCAGCCTCGACCAAGGTGCGGTCGACCTTCTCGAGCGAAACGAAGATCGGCAGGATGGCGAAGGCCGCCCAGGCGTGTGTGAGCGTGATGATGACGGCGCTGGAATTGTAGAGTAGCGCGGTCGATGGTTCGTCGATGATGCCGAGGCCCATCAGGCCGGAATTCAGCACGCCATTATAGCCGAGGATGACTTTCCATGACATCACGCGCAGGAGATAGCTGGTCCAGAACGGGATGGTAATCAGGAACAGCCACAGGCTCTTGTGGCGACCGCCATGGAACGAGATGAAATAGGCGATCGGATAGGCGAGGATGACGGTGAAAAAGCTCACCGTCAGCGAAATGTAGAGCGAGCGCCAGAGCAGATCGCGGTAGATCGGCTCGGTCAGCGCGATGCGATAATTCTCCAGCGTGAATGTATGGTCGATGGTGAGGTAGTTCTGCGTCCAGAAGGAGTGGGCGAAGACCACCAGGATCGGCACCAGCAGCAGGATCAAAGCGTAGACCAAGGTCGGGCTGATCAGGGCAAGGCCCTGGACGGACTCGGACTGCAGAAGGGCGTTTCGCCTTGCTCGCGTCATGCGCCGCGTGGGCACCCCTTCGGCAGCTACCGTCATTGCAGCGACCCGGGCGTGATCTCGGTTGCTGGCTCGAACTGTTCCGCCATGATGCTCCCTTCGACCGGGCCGGCTGCCTGTTCCCAATTTTTGCGGAGCGCGCTTTGCTGGTTGCGCGCTCCAAGCTTGCCGGCTTTCTTTCATCATGAGCGCATCCGTGCATTGAAATCAAGCGCTATTTCTGTAATATTGATTGAACGGACATTCAAAATGGAGTGAAGAAAGCCGGCTTTCCTGCCCTTGGCGCTTCATGTTCTGTCCGGTGAAAATTACGCTCAGACGATGCGAGGCAATGATGGCGGCTGCAAGAGACCTAAGAGCGATGGAAATGGCTGACGGTGGCGATGCGGTCGAGCTGGCCAAGCGCCATCTCATCCAGCCCTGGCCTTATGCCGGCTCGGTCGGCAATGAAGCGCGTGCGCTGATTGGCGAGGGCGATGGCATCTACATCACCGATGTAACAGGCAAGCGACTGATCGACGGGCCGGCCGGCATGTGGTGCATCAATGTCGGCCACCGCCGCGAGGAGCTGGCCAGGGTGATGTACGACCAGGCGATGATGCTGTCCTACAACACGCCCTGGTATACGATGAATGCGCCGTCGGCCGAGCTCGCCAAGCGCCTCGCCGATCATGCGCCGGGCGATCTCAGCCATACCTTCTTCACCACCGGCGGATCGTCGGCTGTCGAGACGGCACTGCGCTTCATGCAGTTCTACAACAATGTGCGCGGGCGGCCGGAAAAGAAGCTGATCCTCAGCCGCGGCGGCGCCTATCACGGCTCGACCTATCTGTCGGCCTCGCTCAACGGCCGGCCGCGCGACCGCGACTGGATGGACGGCGCCGACGATCTGGTCGTCAAACTGTCCTCGCCAGACCCGTTCCGGCGGCCGAAAGGCATTGACATCGCCGCCTTCTGCGATTTCCTGGTCGATCAGTTTCGCGATACGGTCGCCCGCGTCGGCGCAGAGAAGATCGGTGCTTTCGTCGGCGAACCGGTGCAGGCATCCGGCGGCGTCGTCGTGCCGCCGGATGGCTATCTCAAGCGCATTCGCGAAATCTGCAGGGACAACGATATCCTCTATATCTCCGATGAGGTGGTGACCGGCTTCGGGCGGCTCGGCCATGTCTTTGCCTCCGGCGATGGCTTCGGCATCGACCCCGACATGATCACCTTCGCCAAGGGCGTTACATCAGGCTATTTCCCGCTTGGCGGCGTCATCATCTCGGAGCGGCTGCTTCAGGAAATGCGCCGTTCCAACCATCCCGATGCGATGTTCGGCCATGGCCTGACCTATACCAGTCATCCCATCGGCTGCGCGGTGGCGCTGAAGAACCTCGATATCCTGGAAGACAGCGTGCTGGCCCACACGCGCGATGTCGCGCCCTATTTCCAGGCGCAGTTGAAGACGCTGGAGGAACTGCCGCTGGTTGGCGAAGTCCGCGGCATGGGCCTGATGGGCTGCGTCGAGTGCGTAGCCGACCGCGAAAGCAAGGATCCGCTGCAGCTCGACAAGGATGTCGGCAAGCGCATCGACGCGCATTGCCACGAACTCGGCCTCCTGGTCCGGCCGCTGATCAACATGTGCGTGATGTCGCCGCCGCTGATCATCACGCGAGAGCAGATCGACGACATGGTGGCGATCCTGCGCGAAGGCATTTCGCGGACCATGGATGATCTGCGCAAAGAGGGCGTGTGGCAGGGGTGACTGGCAGTTCCGCCCCTACACCTGCGAGCGCATAGCCTCATTGAGGTTCCACATGTCCTTCTCCTCCGGCGCCGTCTCCAGGCCCAGCACCGGGATCTGCTTGCGCAGATGGTCGTGGTGGGTGCGCACACCGTATTCGAGGTCGGAGAGATAAAAACCCTCGAAGGCCTCCGAGATCATGGACTCGTTTGACCAGACGGAAAGCTGCACGTCCTCGTTCATGGTGTCCCGGTCGATGCGGTAGGCGAGATAGCGGGCGGCCGCCTGTTCCCGGGTCTCGTCGGGGTAGCGGTAGATGGCGCCGCGCAGCAGCGTCTCGCCGGTCGACAGCGGGAACTCCTGATAGAACTGCACCGATTCCGGCATGATCGACAGCGCGTTGTTGGGGAAGATGCCGTAATAGATCCAGGCCCTGCGCAGATGCTCCGGCAGGTGTGAGGCATCGGGCGTGAGCTTGATGTATTCGCGCACGCTCCAGCGCCGGCCGGCATGCGGATTGTAGGTGGCAAACGAGCGCGACACGCCGTCGATGAACGGCTCGTCGAAATAGGTTGAGCCGTAGAGATCCTGCAGCGCCGGATGCGCCATGGCAACGTGGTAGCCTTCATTGTCGACGTCGCGCACCGACTTCCAGTTGACCGGCGTCTTCTGTGTCCAGATGCCCCAGGACGGCACCATCTCGGTCACATTGTAGTGTGCCATCTCGGCCTCGATCGGCTTCAACAGTTCGGCCACCGAAGGCTGCGGGCCGCCCTTGCGAAAGCGGACAAAGATGAAGCCCATCCATATCTCGAGGTTGAGCGGCATCAGGCCGAATTCGGTCTTGTCGAGCTCGGGGAAGGAGCGCGGCCGGGCGGCGCCGCGCAGCGTGCCGTCGAGATTGTAGACCCAGCCATGGAACGGGCAGACCAGCGCGTTGTTGCAGGTGCCCTGGCTGTCGGCGACGACGCGGCTGCCGCGATGCCGGCACATGTTGTTGAAGGCGCGCACGATGCCGTCCTTGCCGCGCACGATGAGCGCCCGCTCGCCGACCACGTCCATAGTCAGATAGTCGCCGGCATTCGGCACGTCGCAGACATGGCCGGCGATCTGCCAATGGTTCCGGAAGACGTATTCCTTCTCAAGTTCGAGAAGCGCGTCGGAGTGATAACTCCAGCCCGGCAGACCCCGCCGGTCCCAATCATTGGGGATCGCCACGTCACGGAGATGCGGGTTCATAAAAAAGCTCTTCTTTTATTGAATACTCATTCAATAAAACCATATTTTACATTGAAATGCAATGGCTTGTAGAAATCACAACTTTTCAAGTCGGCACAACAGGACCAGCTGAAAGCCAGAAAATCCCGGAATATCCGGGCGTTAACCGGGGGCGTGAAATAGCTGTCCGGCATGCGGATTTGGCCGTGCCGAGCTTGCAAACACGGCCCGCTCCGAGACGAAAATACCTGGCGTCCGCAAATTCGATCCGCAGTGTGAGCTTGTTCATAGTGCGGCCGACAGGAAGCGGGCTTGGTGCGTTCGCGGCCCGCCTGTCGTCAACATTTGATTGCCCGGATGAAACAGCTTCGCAAACGCATCTTGCCGTCGGCACATGACCGGATCTGTCCGGATATGCCCGAATTTCTTGTTTCAAACCTGTTACGCGGGCAAGCCAAGCGCATCATTCGCCCGTTACCAGGCGCGCTTAGGTTCGTTTCATAAGAAAACGAAGGGGAGCAGCAATGCATACGAAAGTCGAGATCACTAGCAACGAACGACGCGCCAAACTGGCACTGCGTCAGCGCGCCAGCGACCATCCGGTTGCGATGTTCTCCATGCTGGGCGCCTGCGCTCTGGCCGTCATGTTCCTGACACCGGCTTCCGGTCCGGCTTTTGCTTCGCTCAACCCGCCGGCCAATGTTGTCCAGGGCGCGCCGACCACCATCAAGACCGCCCGGCTGCCGGAGCCGGAAATCGATTTTGCCTGCCAGGGTCAGGCCTGGGGCGCCGAGAGCGCGGAGTGCCTGCGCGTCATCGCCGCCCAGTCCGGCGTGCACAAGGCGCGTTCCGTCCGCATGATCGCCAACGCAGCGCCGCTGACCACGACACCCAACGTTTTCTGAACCTCCCGAGCGCTTCCTCCCGCGCTCGTTCTTGGCTCCCGCCGCTTCCCTCGGTCGGGAGCCTCTTTTTTAGGGCCTATCGATATTCGGGTGAGGCCGGCCTGCGCATGGAGGTTCCCTGCGCTTCCGGTGCTCGCGTACTTCAAGTACGCTCCGCTCCGGTTCTCGGGAACCACCATTCTCGACTCGGCCTGACCCGAATCTCGATAGACCCTACATGGGTGCTTCCGAAAACTTAGCCGGCGGCGGCGACCTGGTCGGCTATTGCCGAGAGTACGCCGCGGACGTCCAGCGTCGAGAACGGCTTTTCCAGGATTTGCGGGCGCTGCGGCGCCGGCAAGGCTTCGATCTCGGCCTTGGCGCCGATCAGGTCGCCGGTGACCAGCACGAAGCGTTTGGCCAGCGCCAGGTTGTCGGCGAGCAATTCGCGGTAGATGGCAATGCCGCTGGTGCCGGGCATGCGCAAGTCGGAAAAGACGATGTCTGGCGGCATGTGGCCGGTCAAGGTCGCCGCCGCCGACGTCCAGGCCGGCACGACCCGCGACTTGATACCCATCAGTTCCAGGATGTCGGAGAGGGAGCCGGCGACGTCGGGTTCGTCGTCGATGATCAGCGCATGGCGCAAGCCGCTGGAACGAGCCGGGCTGTCGCCGGCTGCTGCCGCGCCGCCGGTGATTACCGGCAGCTGGACGACGAAGCGCGCGCCACGCGGCAGCACCTCCTCGAACCAGATATTGCCGTTGTGGCGCTCGACGATCGATTTCGAGATCGACAGGCCGATGCCGGTGCCGACGCCGACCGGCTTGGTGGTGAAATAGGATTCGAAGATGCGGCTGCGGATCGCCTCGGGAATGCCCGGTCCGTTGTCCTCGACCGAAAACCCGGGGTTGCCGCGATCGCTGCGGAATGTCCGCACCTTGATCAGGCGGTCGCCGCCGATACCGGCCAGAGCGTGTTGGCTGTTGATCAGGAAATTGGCGGCCACCTGCGTGACGTGGTCGGCATCGGCCATCGCCAGCAGCGGGCCGGGCGCGAAATCGGTGTCGATGATGATGCCGCTCGAGCGTGCGCCATAGGCGGTTACTTCGAGTGCGGCGCGGATCACCTGGTTGAGATCGGTCTCGGCCTGCGCCGCCGGATGCAGGCGCACCATCGACAGGAAGCTTTTGACGATGCGGCCGCAGCGCTCGGCAGCGGCGCGCACTTTCTCGGCGCGAACCTTGGTCTGCGGGTCGGTGGCGAATTCATGCAGCAGCGTCGACTGCGCAACGACCACGGCGAGCGGGTTGTTGAGCTCGTGCGAAACACCGGCCAGCAGTGAACCCATCGCCGCCATCTTCTCGTTCTGGTGCAGTTTTTCGCGCTGGCGGTTGATCTCTTCTTCGGCGCGCAGCTTATCGCGCAGATCGCGGATCGAACCGAAGATGAGCTGACGGTCAGCCACCCGCATCTCGGTCGCCGTCAATTCGATGGGAAACACCTCGCCGGCCGCATTCTGTGTCACGGTCTCAAGCCGTTGGCCAACCATCGGCGCGCCGCGGCCAGACATGTATTCGGCGCCCGAGACATAGCCCTTGCGGTAATATTCCGGCACCACGGTATCGAGCAGGTCCTTGCCGAGGATGTCGCTGCGCTGATAGCCGAACATCTTTTCGGCGGCCGGATTGAATTCGATGATCGAGCCGGTCTCGTCGATGACGATGATGGCGTCGAGCGACGCCTGCAGCATGGTGCGGCGGATGACTTCGCTGGCATGGGCGTCGGACGGCGAGTGCTCGATGGCGTCGCCGATGGCGAGCGCGATGATGTGCATCGTCGCCTCTTCCTCTTCGGTCCATTCGCGCTCGTTTAGGCAGTCATTGACCGCGAACGTGCCCCACAGATGACCGTGCGCGAACACCGATACCGACAGGAACGACTTGATGTGCTGCTTTTCGAAATCGGCCCTGAGGAACCCGTCGAGATCGCGCGTATGGCCGGCGAAGATCTTGCCTTGCCGCTCGTCCTCTCCAACCCGCTCCAGCAGCGGATCGGTATCGACGATCGACTGCATGATCACCGTCGGCGAAGCCAGTTCGCCGCCGAAGCGAGGATCGATCCAGTAGGCGGCGACCGATTGGGCGAAGCCCTGGCCGGGCAATTCGCGCAGCCTGAACAGGATGCCGCGCTGGCAATTCATGGCGCTGCAGAGCGTTTCGAGGATGGTTTCCATCTCGCGCTGCCAGTCGCCGGCATCGCGCAACCGGCGGACGACGCGCACAGCCGCCATCGCGGCGCTCTGGCGAGCGCCTTGCGGGTCCATACGTGGTGCTGGTTCAGCGGTCATGTCAGCCATCAGTAAAGGGCCGTCGAATTAGGCAGCTATGGAGCATTTCACGAAAAAGGTGAAACGCTCCATGTTTCAATGCAATCCCGAACGGAAAATCGCTACGCACTGTTCCTGGAATTGCTAGAGCGTTTCACCGTTTCACGGAAACGGAGAAGCCTCTATCTCTTTGTTTTTACGCAATTCCGGGCGGAAAACCGCGTACACTTTTCCTGTAATTGCTCTAGTGCCCGTCACCGGTCGGCAGCGAGAAGATATAGCCTTCGCCGCGCACTGTGCGCAAAAATTTCGGATTGGCCGGATCGGTTTCGATCTTCTTGCGCAGCCGCATGATGCGAATGTCGACGGCGCGCGACGATTCAGGATCCTCAACAAAACCAATCGCCTCGGAGATCGCCGATCGCGTCAACAGCCGGTTGGCGCGGGTCAGGAAAACCTCCAGCACATCGAACTCGCTCTTGGCCATGTCGATGACGGCGCCGTTGGCGCCGGTGACAAGCCTGCCGTCGAGGTCGGCCTGGAACGGGCCGAAGGTCAGGCGGCGGCCGCCATCGGCTTGTGTCTTCGCCGCCTGGGGCGGGCTCGGCTGCGGAACGCGGCGCAGCACGCTGCGCACACGAGCCAGCACCTCACGCAACTCGTAGGGCTTGACGATGTAGTCGTCGGCGCCAAGCTCCAGCCCGACAATGCGGTCGAGTGCGGTGCCGGCAGCCGTGGCATAGATGATGCCGACCGGTATTTGCGAGCGCAGCCAGCGGCCGAGCGACAGTCCGTCCTCGCCCGGCATGGCGATGTCGAGAATGGCCAAATGAAACGATTCCGTCTCCAGCAAGGCGCGCGCCTCGGCCGCGCTTCCGGCCTGGGTCACATCGTAGCCGTTGGCGCCGAGATACTCGGCGACCGCGTCCCGGAGATCGGGCTCGTCCTCGACGATGACAATCCGTGCCCGCACTATGGCCTCGCTCCCGCTTTCAGCGGAAAGTAGATTGGGTATAAACATGATGTCCAGCACTCATATCCGGTTGCGGGGGAACGGGAAGAAAAACATGGCTGCACGATCCGTCATCGCGCTGGTTTCCGTCGCCGATGTGGTGGCCGGCGATCTTGCCGATCATCTCGACCGGCGCGGCCATGACGTGCGCGAGGCGCGGCAGCCCTGGGAAGCTGAATCCCTGCTTTCGGCCGGAGGCATCGATATCGTCATCGTCGGCGACAGCCTCAGCCAGGCGGAGGGGCGGGACCTGCTCAGGCGTTATGGCGGCGGCCAGAGCGCGGACGGGAAGGCGGGGCCGGATTTCATCCTGATCTGCCGGCCGGCCGATCTGGTCGACAAGGTGCTGGCGCTCGAGCTTGGCGCCGCAGATGTCGTCGAAAGTCCGCTCAATGTCAGGGAGCTTGCCGCGCGCATCGGCGGCCTGCTGACGCGGCGCGGCAGGTCCGCCCAGGAACTGATCGTGCTGGAAAATGCCACCGTCGATTTGCGGTCGGCCATCGTCATGCACCGTTCGGGTACGGAAGAACAGCTGTCGCCGGGCCAGGTGGCGCTGCTCAGGCTGTTTCTGGCCAGCCCGCGCAAGGTGCTGACGCGCGACGACATCATTGCGGCGGCGCCCGCCGAAAATGCCGATGCCTTCGACCGCTCGATCGATTCGCGCATCGTGCGGCTGCGCCGCAAGCTCGACACCGAAACCATCACAACTATACGCGGCGCAGGCTACCGGTTCGACCCGCCGACGCAGCGCGCCGACTGAGGGTTGGGAGGCTGGATTGTTCCTCGGCTCGCCCAAAAAAGCTGCGCAATCTTGGGCGCCATGCATAGGCGTCAGCGCACCACCAGAAGCGATGGTCCCGACGGCAATTCGCTGGCGACTACGATTTCGCTGGCGGCATGCGCGCGGTCCTTCAGGAGAACCGTGGCGAGACCGGCAAAGCCGAGCAGGCCTTGTGCATAGAGCAGTACCGAAAGCACGGAGGCTGCAGATTTCGTCTTCATCGGTTGTCCCAAAATCAGAACCGCGGGTGCTTCAGGATAAACCCGAAGTGCCCGCGTCGCCCACGGAGCCCCCCGTTGCGACGCGGGCCTTCGGTCCTCTCGGCAGCAAGTTGCCGGAGGGGCCGCGCATCCACTTCAACCCGAGGCCGACCCGCCAGAGGGCCCTGAGACGGTTGATGCGCAGACTGGAGACAATCCAGACCAAGGCTATGAACAGCGCGGCATGCAGCGTCGAAATCTCACCCGAATTCATCACCGCCAGTTTCGTCATCGGGGTGCCGGCTACTGTGCCGATGCCGCCGACGACAAATGCGGCGATGCTTATCCTGAAGAGCCAGGACAGGGTTGTCGATTTGATGCTCATTTTTCGTTGGCGCCGGCTGTTCTCGTTGGGATGACTGTGCCGTGAGCCTGTAACCAGATCATGCCGCCCAGGCCGCGCTTTGTTGCAAGTCGGTTTCGAGCGATGCCAATCTTCTTTCATATAAGGACATCAGCACTTTCGTTTGGGGGGCGGTGCGTGATCGGGAGTGCGCAGCGAAGACGGGAGCACGCTCCTTGTCCACCTTGCTTGTTAACCAGAGGAAACAGATTCGAAACACAAACGAGCCTCAGCGAAGTCAGTCTGAAACATGGCGCGGGGATAAGGCGGCCACCGAATTGACGCCGGCAGGACCGGCAAAGAGGAGCCATCATGTACAAAGCCATTTCCGCCAAACTCATCAACGTCACCGCCGCAGCCGGCGGCGCCGCGCTTCTGCTTGGCACCGCCAACAGCACCGCCCATGCCGCGGCAAACCAGATCGTGGCGCGTGTTTCGCTGTCGCAGCAGACCATGGAAGTGCTGGTCGATGGCCGGCCGACTTTCGCCTGGAAGGTCTCGACCGGCGACAGTGCGCATGTCACGCCGACCGGCTCGTTCAAGCCGACCCGCATGCACGAGATGTGGCATTCGAAGAAATACGACAACGCGCCGATGCCGCATTCGGTCTTCTTCAGCGGCGGCTACGCCGTGCATGCGACCAACGCCATCAAGCGGCTGGGACGGCCGGCGTCGCATGGCTGCGTGCGGCTGCATCCCGACAATGCCGCCGACTTCTACCAGTTGGTCGAAACCTTCGGCCCGACCAACACCAGCATCGTCATCGTCAAGTAGCAGACTGCGTTTGGAGCGATGGTGCAGCGCAGCCGGCCAGGTCATGCCGCACCGCAAGTTCCCGCCTGAAGCTCCATCAGAGCTTCGCGGTAAATCAATCCAGTCAAAAAAGAGGCCGGAAATTTCCGGCCTCTTTTCGTTTGTTCGCTAACGCCGTTCGCAGCTCAGTCCGCGTGCACCGGCATCAGCTTCGGGTCTGGCTTTTCGGCGTGGTGCGGCAGGTCCTTGCTGGCGATGAAGGTGTAGAACATCGGCACCACGAACAGGGTGAACATGGTTCCGACCAGGATGCCGGTGAAGATCACGAGGCCCATCGAATAGCGCGCCGCCGCACCAGCACCACTGGACACGATCAGCGGCACGACGCCGAGCGCCATCGCCGCTGTCGTCATCAGGATCGGCCGCAAGCGCACCTTGGCCGAGGCGACGATCGCATCGCGCCGCCTCATGCCATGCAGCTCGCGCTGCTGGTTGGCGAACTCGACCAGAAGAATGCCATGCTTGGTGATCAGACCTATCAGTGTGATCAGGCCGACCTGCGTGTAGATATTGAGCGTTCCAAGCCCCAGATTGAGCGGCACGATGGCGCCAAAGATCGACAGTGGCACCGCCATCATGATGATCAGCGGGTCGCGGAAGCTTTCGAACTGCGCCGCCAGCACCAGATAGATGACGATTACGGCGGCTGCGAACGCGATAAGGATCGTGTTGCCCTGCTCCTTCTCCTGCCGGGACTGGCCGGAATAATCGATGAAGAAGGTATCGGGCAGGCTCTCCTTGGCAAGGTTCTCCAGGGTCTGCAGCCCGTCGCCCGTGGTGACGCCGGGAAGCGGCAGCGCTGATATCGTCGCCGAGTTCAGCTGGTTGAACTGCTCGATCGCGGCCGGCGCGGCGTTGGTCGAAATCTTCACCACCGCTGAAAGCGGCACCATTTCGCCGGTCACGCTACGCACGAAATATTCGCCGAGCTTCTCGGGATTGTCGCGGAATTCCTTCGGCACCTGCGGGATGATGTCGTAGCTGTTGGAGTCGCGGTCGAACTGAGCCACTTCGGCGCCGCCGACCAGCAGCGTCAGCGTCTGGCCGATGTCGGCGATCGGCAGGTTGAGAGCCGCCGCGCGGTCGCGGTCGATGGTCACCGTCACCTGCGGAGCGTCAAAGGACATCGAGTTTTGCACGACGATGAAGCGGCCGGAGGCCTGCGCCTTGTTCTTAATCTGCTCGGCCGCCTCGTAGACCTCGGCGGAACCACCGGTCGAGCGCACCACCATGGAGATCGGCAGGCCGCCGCCGGAGCCCGGCAGCGTCGGCGGCGCGAAGACGAAGGCCTCGACGCCGGCCACCTTGCCGAGGCGTCCCTGGATATCGGCTTGAAGCTCCTTTGAGTTGCGCTGGCGCTCGGCCCAATCCTTGAAGGCGAAGCCGACAAAGGCGCCGTTGGTGGCGCCGCCAAAGGCAACGGCGGAGAATTGCGCCCTGGTTTCGGGAATGTCCTTCACCAGGCCGAGGATCTGGTTGACGTAGGTCTCGGTGTAGTCCGAGGTCGCGTAGCGCGGTGCCGTCACGATAGACAAGAGGAAGCCCTGGTCCTCTTCCGGCGCCAGTTCGCTCGAGGTCTTGGTGAACATGAAGCCGGTGAGCGCAACCAGCGCCACGACCATCAGCAGCGTCACCGGTCGATTTCTCAAGGAGGCGGTGACCGCCCGCTCATAGACATGCTCGACACGGCTGAAGGTTCCGTCGACGACGCGCTGGAAGCGACTGTGCGATCCCGCCTTGAGCAGACGCGCCGCCATCATCGGCGTGATGGTGACGGCTATGAGGCCGGACAGCACCACCGAACCGGCGAGCGTCACCGCGAACTCGCGGAACAGCGCGCCGGTCAGGCCGCCGGTGAAGGCCAGCGGCGCGAACACGGCGGCGAGCGTGATGGTCATGGCCACGATGGCGGAGAAAATCTCGCGCATGCCGTTGAAGGCCGCCTGCATCGGCGACATGTGGTCCTCCTCCATGTGGCGATGAATGTTCTCCACCACCACGATAGCGTCGTCGACGACAAGGCCGATGGCCAGCACCATGGCCAGCAGCGACAGAAGGTTGATCGAATAGCCGACCGCAAACAAAAGAAAGCAGACGCCGACCAGCGACAGCGGGATGGTCACGATCGGCATCATCACCGAGCGGAATGAGCCGAGGAACAACAGGATGACCACGACGACGATGGCGACGGCTTCGGCGATGGTCTTGAACACTTCATCGATCGAGGCGCTGATCTGTTCGGTGGAATCGTAGACGATTTCGATGGTCATGCCTTTCGGCAGCGTCTCTTGAATCAAAGGCACGATCTTGTGGATCGCCTCCGCCGTTGTCAGCGGGTTGGCGGCCGGCGTCGGGAAGATGGCGAGGAAGGTGCCGGGCTTGCCATTGAAGCTCACCCTCGTGTCGGTGCTCTCGGCGGCAAGCTCGACTCGCGCCACGTCGCGCAAGCGCACCACCTGGCCGTCCGTCGAGCGCAGCGGAAGCTCGGCAAAGGCCTCAGGCGTCTGCAGCGTCGAGCGAACCGTGATCGAGGAGACGACATATTCGTTCTCGGTGTTGCCGGGCGCCGACAGGAAGTTGGAGTTGTTGATCGCCGCCAGCACTTCGGCGGCGGTGACGCCACGCGCAGCAAGCTTGACCGGGTCGATCCAGACCCGCATCGAATATTCCTCGGCGCCGAAGATCTGCACGTCGGCGACACCTTCGACCGTCGACATGCGAGGCCGCACGACGCGCTCGATATATTCGGTGAGCTGCTCCTTGCTCATGTTCGGATTCTGCATCGAGATGTACATCATCGCGAACTCTTGGCCGGTGCCCTTGACGATGACCGGGTCCTTGGATGCATCCGGCAAGGTGCCGCGTACGCCCTGCACCTTCGACAGGACCTCGGTGAGCGCGACATCCGGATTGGAGCCGAGCTTCATCTGGACGACCACAGTGCTCGAAGACGGCCGGCTGGACGAGGTGACGTAGTCGATGTTCTCGGTCGAGGCGACGGCCCGCGCGATCGGGGCGGAGATAAAGCCCTGGATCAGGTCGGCGCTGGCGCCGGGATAGGCGGTGGTGATGGTGATCGCCGTCTCGTCAACCTTGGGATACTGCCGGATCGACAGGTTGAAGATGCCCTGGAAACCCAGGAGCAGGATCATGCAGGCGAGGACGGTGGAGAGGACCGGCCGGCGAATGAAGATGTCGGAAAAGTTCATTGCTGAGCCTGCTGGTTAGCCGACTTGCTGGGGTCAATGGTGTTGTCGACAGCGACGGACATGCCGTTGAAGAGACGGTTCTGACCGGCGGTGACGACCTCGTCACCGGCCTTGATGCCCTCGATGATCTCGACCATGCCGTCGTTGCGGCGGCCGGGCTTCACGAACACCTGCGACAGCACGAGCGCCGGCTTTTCCGGTTCTGCCGCGGGCTTCGCGGGGTCGACAGCCGGCTTGTCCGCGGGCTTCGCCGCGGCGTCTTCGGCAGCCGGTTTCGCGTCTGCCGGCTTTGCATCTGCCGCCGGCTTTGCTGCGTCGGCCCCCGCGGCAGGCTTTTCCTCGGGTTTCGCGGCTGGGGCGCCTTCCGCCGGCTTCGCCGGAACGACGACGAAGACGAAGTCGCCATAGAGGCTCGACGTCAATGCCGTCTGCGGCAAGGACAGAATGTTTTTCTCCTGCGGCAGCTCGACGCGAACCTGGACGAACTGGCCGGGCGTCAGCTTGCCGTCAGGGTTGGCGACCTCGCCGCGGACGGACACCAGGCGGCTTGAAGCGTCGATCTTGGGATCGATGCCGCGAATGGAGCCGGCAAACGGCATGTCGGCGCCGCCGCCGGTGCCGCCGAGGCCGAGCCGCACCGCCTGGCCTATCTTGAGCAGCGGCAGCTGCTGTTCGGGTACCGAGAAATCGACCCGCATGGTGTCCAGATCCTGCAAGGTCACCACTGCGTTGCCGGGCGAGAGATATTGGCCGAGGTCGATCTTGGGGATGCCCACGGTGCCGGCGAACGGCGCCGTCAGCTGCTTCTGATCGAGCACGGCCTGCAGCTTGTTGACCTGCGCGGCGGAGGCCGATGCAGCGGCTTGAGCGGTGTCGAGCGTGGCATCCGTTCCGACGCCGCGCCGCTGCAGCTCCAGCGCGCGTTCGAGCGCCGTCTTGTCGGACACGGACTGCGCCTTGGCCGCGACCAGATCCGCGCGTTCGACGGCATCGTCGAGCTGCAGCAGGACCGAATCGACCGGCACCTTCTGGTTGGCATGGAAAAGGATGTCCTTGACGATGCCGCTGGTCTCGACGGTAAGGTCGACACCGCGCACGGCGCGTACCGTGCCGATCGCCTCGACGCCCGGCGTCCAGTCGGAAGGCTTGACGACAACCGTCGATACGGTCGTCGCCGGCGGCTTCATGGTGGCGAAATACTGTTTGATAGCGTTGTCGCGGAACAGGTTGAAGCCGACAACGCCGACGCACACCAGAGCGAGCAGAAGCAGAATTGCGGTGATAGAGATGAAGCGCTTCACGAACTGTCCCCTCGGCCGATGTCCGGCAAAATAGCCGAATAGCGGGACACTTATCGACGCCAGGTCCCGATTACAAATGACGGCGAACTTACTGTACCGTCTGGACGGTCTTGTCAATTCCGCCTAGGCTGGTGTGGGGGAAGGGATCGATGAAGACCCAAAGGGCAAATTCGCGCGACAAGATACTCGCCGCCGCCGCCGATGTCGCACGCGAGACCGGTCCCGGCAGCCTGTCGCTTGACGCCGTCGCCAGCCGCGCCGGCGTGTCGAAAGGCGGCCTGTTATATAACTTTCCGACCAAGGCCAAACTGATGCAGGGCCTGGTGGAGAATTACCTGCGCGCGTTCGAGCTGGCGCTGGAATCGGGCCGTGTCGCCGGCGCCAGCGGCGAGAGCCTGCTCGCCACCTATATCCGGCTCTCGGCGGATGATTGCGAGGAGCCGAAGCCGACGGCTTCGTGGATATTCTCGGCGATCGCCGAGGATCCGGATTTCCTGACGCCGATAAAAGCCTTCAAGTCGCAGCTGCTGCAGCGGCTGAAGAGCGAGACGCCGGACCTGAAGACGCTGCTGGTCTGCTTTCTGGCCATCGAAGGGCTGCGCAGCATGAACCTCTTCGATTCCGACGTGCTGTCCGCCGACGAACGCCACTTGCTGGTATCGGCCCTGCTGGAGATTGCAGGATAGCTCAGGGCGTCGCGTCGAAGAAGCGATACGGGCCGGGCGGAAAGGACGGTTGGTGAGCGGCATGGCATAGGCACGCATCACGACATCGGCGATTTCAAGCTACAGCCCCCCTGATTCGTTGGATGATGGTTCAGGAATGACTGCGCGAATGCGCGGCCGACTATGTTGCGCCGCACCATAACACTGCCGTGTCAGCCTTGAGGCGGCGCTCGGCGAGGCCGGCAAAGCGCGTTTTAGGGCTGTGATGGCGCCGACATATGGTTATGGCATTGTCATGTTGCGGCGCACAAACTATGTGCCTTTGTAGTCCTCCTAACAGTCGCGAGATCTCCATGGGTTCCCTTTCTTCGAAGAATGCGCTCGTCACCGGATCGACCAGCGGCATTGGCCTGGCCATTGCCCGCGCCCTTGCCGCCGAGGGCGCCAACGTCACGATCAACGGCCTTGGCGAAGCCGCGGCGATCGAACAGGAGCGCGCCGGCATCGAGAAGGATTTCGGCGTCCAGTGCCGCTACTCCGGCGCCAACATGATGGACGGCGCAGCGGTGACCGCCATGCTGCGCGAAGCCGAGCAGGCCTTGGGCAGCCTCGACATTCTGGTCAACAATGCCGGGATACAGCATGTCGCGCCAATCGAGGAGTTTCCCGACGACAAGTGGGAAGCCATCATCCGCATCAATCTGCTTGCCGCCTTTTACGCGATCAAGGCCGTGGTGCCCGGCATGAAGGCGCGCAAATGGGGCCGCATCATAAACACCGCGTCGGCGCATGCACTGGTCGCCTCGCCGTTCAAGTCGGCTTACGTCTCGGCCAAGCACGGCATAGCGGGTCTGACCAAGACGGTAGCGCTGGAAGTCGCGCAGGACGGCATCACCGTCAACGCCATCGCGCCCGGCTATGTCTGGACGCCACTGGTCGAAAAACAGATCCCCGACACGATGAAGGCGCGCGGCATGACCGAGGAACAGGTCAAGCACGACGTGCTGCTGGCAGCGCAGCCGACGAAGCAATTCGTCACCGTCGAGGAGCTCGCCGCGCTGACTCTGTTCCTGTGCTCTGACGCAGCCAGACAGATCACCGGCACCACCTTGCCGATGGATGGCGGCTGGACGGCGCAGTAGGCGCGGTCCCCCGGCGCCGCTCTTTCCTTGACAAATACGAAGGATCAATCCAGCATTGTGGCAAGGGGTTCCTTCGCGACGACCCCGTGAGGCGTCGGCCCAATGATCGCGTCCAAACTCTCACTCTGGAGGTGGACGCCATGCCGTCAACAACCGCAATCACCGTAGCGCAGCTTTCCCGCCTTGTCGGTCTGTCCGACGCGCCTGTTCTTGTCGATGTCCGCATCGACGAAGACTACGACGTCGATCCGCGGCTGCTTCCGGCCTCGTGCCGGCGCGACTTCAAGTCTGTTTCGAGCTGGGCGGCCGAGTTCACGGGGGCTCATGCTGTCGTCATCTGCCAGAAGGGGCTGAAGCTCTCGCAAGGCGTTGCCGCATGGCTGCGCCATGAGGGCATTGCTGCCGAATCTCTTGAAGGCGGCTTCGAGGCGTGGCAGGCGGCCAAGGGACTTCTGGTCGAGGCCGACAAGATACCGCCCCGCGACGACAAGGGCCGCACGGTCTGGGTGACGCGTGCCCGCCCCAAGGTCGACCGCATTGCCTGTCCCTGGCTGATCCGCCGCTTCGTCGATCCCTCGGCGGTGTTCCTGTTTGTCGAGCCGTCTGAAGTGCTGGCGGCCGCCGATCGGTTTGGGGCGGTTGCCTTCGACATCGACGACGTGTTCTGGAGCCATCGCGGCGAGCGCTGCACCTTCGACACGATGATCGAAGAGTTCGGGTTGCGGTCCGAAGCGCTCGATCGCCTTGCGCTGATCGTGCGTGCAGCCGATACGGCGCGCCTAGATCTCGTACCGCAGGCGGCCGGGTTCCTCGCTGCATCGCTCGGGCTGTCGCGCAAGTTCCGCGACGATCTCGAACAGCTTGATGCCGGCATGCTGCTCTACGATGCGTTCTTCAGATGGTGCCGCGATGCCACTGACGAAACCCACAATTGGCCCAGCGCGGGCAAAGCGCCATGAGGGCCCTCGCCGCGGACGACGATGCACAGGCTACCGAGGCTCCGATCGTCCCGACCTTCCGCCAAGCCGCGAAACTGTGGGCAAGGATCGGCCTGCTCTCCTTCGGCGGGCCGGCCGGACAGATCGCGCTGATGCACAAGGAATTGGTCGAGGATCGCCGCTGGATCGGCGAGCAGCGGTTCCTGCATGCGCTCAACTACTGCATGCTTCTGCCAGGCCCCGAGGCACAGCAACTCGCCATCTATATCGGCTGGCTGCTGCACCGGACCGCCGGCGGCCTCGTTGCCGGCATCCTGTTCGTGCTGCCCGGTGCGTTCGTCATGCTGGGCCTCAGCATCTTCTACGTGCTCTACAATGATGCGCCCGTCATCGAGGCGCTGTTTTTCGGCATCAAGGCGGCGGTGCTGGCCGTCGTCGTCGAGGCGGTCCTCCGCATCGGCAAACGGGCGCTCAAGAACCGGGTGATGATGGCGATCGCGGTGGCCGCGTTCCTTGCCATTTATGTCATAAGGCTGCCGTTTCCGCTGATCATCCTGGTTGCAGGGCTGACCGGCTGGATCGGCAACCGCTTGGTACCGGCGCGTTTTTCCGGAGCCGCACGTGGCAAGGACAATTTGCCCGATGTCAGGGGCGCCGTCGACGTCATGTTCGAACGCGGCGAACTCGCTCACACCAAGCCGACGAAATGGCACGCGCCGCGCACCATCGCGATCTGGCTGCCGATCTGGCTCGGGCCGGTCGTACTGATCCTGGCGCTGACCGGCCCTGCCAGTGTTTGGGCACAGCTTGGCGGCTTCTTCAGCCTGATGGCGGTGGTCACATTCGGCGGCGCCTACGCCGCACTCTCCTATGTCGCGCAGGCAGCGGTGACCTCGTTCGGCTGGCTGGCGCCGGGTGAAATGGTCGATGGGCTTGGCCTGGCCGAGACGACGCCGGGACCATTGATCCTGGTGCTGCAATTCGTCGGCTTCGTCGCCGCCTATCGTCACGCCGGTGCGATGGGACCGCTTGTGGCCGGATCGCTCGGCGCATTGCTGACGCTCTGGGTGACGTTCGTGCCGTGCTTCTTCTGGATCTTTCTCGGTGCCCCCTACATCGAGGCGCTGCGCGGCAACAAGGCACTGTCGGCGGCGCTGAGTGCGATCACAGCGGCTGTCGTCGGCGTGGTGATGAACCTTGCGCTGTGGTTCGCACTGCATGTCGTCTTCGGCGCGGTGCACCGCGTTCGCCTGGGCATGGAGGTGCCGGTGCTGTCGTCGCTGGATTGGCGTGCCGCGCTGCTGGCGGCAGCCGCTATGGTCGCCATGCTGAAACTGAGGATCGGCATGCTGCCGACATTGGCCGGCTCGGCGCTGGCCGGACTGGCGCTGCTGGCCTTGCCTGCGTAGCGTCCGAAGGCGCGACCAGCCATTATCACAGCCGGATTTTTGAGGTATGCCGGGCCGGCGCACAACGGTCGCGGGCGCTGGTAGGATCAGCGCTGGCCCCGGAGATACCCTTTATGTCGAACCCGATACCGCCAAGCTGAACCTGCTCGACGCGGAGAGCGGCGCGCTGGCGAACTGATTTGACGAGGTTGGCCGAGCTGTTCAAAGTCGATCCTGGATCGCACAACGGGATATGACATGGTGGATTCCGATCGGATCGACAAGCTGATCACAGGGGTGCCCCCCGCCTTGGCGCTTCGTGCCGGGCTGGACCTTGGCATCTTCACCTGGCTCGGCGGCGATGCTGCGACTGCCGACAGCCTTGGGGCAGCGCTCAAAGTCGAGCCCGCTCGTCTGTCGCGGCTCCTGTACGCGCTCGCCAGCATCGGTCTCCTCGACGTCGAGGATGGTCAGTTTCGCAACGGAGCCGAAGCGTCGGAGTTTCTCGACGCGTCCAAGCCGACCTATCGCGGCGGCGATCATGTGCTGCTGCGCGAACTCTGGGGAGCCGACCTTTTGACCGCAGAGTCGCTGCGGCAGAACCGGCCGGCCGCGCTGCATGACTTTTCTGAAGCGGGGCCAGAATCCGCAGCGGCCTTCAGCCGCATGCTCGCACCGGGAGGGGTGATTTTCGGCCGGAATCTGGCCCGTGAGCTGGACCTCTCGGCGGTCCGTTCGGTGATCGACATCGGCGGCGGCGCCGGGACCATTCTGGTCGGACTTCGCGAGCGATGGCCGCATATTGCGGCGACGTTGATGGAACTCCCGACGGTCGCAGCGGTCGCACCAGCGATCCTGTCGGAATACGGTGCCGGCGATATGGTTGTCGAAGAAGGCGACATAACGGTCGCGCCATCGACCGGCCTGCATGACTTGGCGATCCTGAAGGCCGTCGTCCAGGTCCTGCCGCCGGACCAGGCGCGCAGTTCGATCCTGAACGCGGCGCGTTGCCTCACACAGGGAGGCGAGATCGCAATTGCGGGGTGGGGTGTCGTCGACGACGACCGCCTCGGCCCGCCAGAGGGTGTCTTTCTCAATCTCACCTTCCTGAACCTTTACCGCGCAGGCGAATCGTACACGGAAGGTCAGTATCGCGGGTGGATGGCCGAAGCTGGGTTCCGGGATATTTCCAGGTCGCAGCTGACCGACGGCACCACGTTCTTTCGTGGGCGCCTCACGGACTGAACGTGGCTGGAGTGGTTGGTTTCGGGCGTGTGTGGCCCTCAGAGCCAGCCCCGGACGGATTGCACAAAGTTCCTGAGGCGGCGTGAGCCGATCTTTCCCCTTACCGGCAGCGCGGTGTCCCCTGTCTTCTCGATAGCTTCTTCGCAGAGGGGGCATTTAAATGTCACTTGGTCGACAACAAAGTTCGCGATAGCGGCATATTTCGCATTCGTCGATTGGGGCGGAACCTCCGACAGGATGTTGCGCGGTCGCTGCAACTTGCGCCTAGCTAGCCCGTTCGACTACGTCGAATCGGAATGGAGTTTTTAGACATTCGTTTATCTATTCGTGGTTTCTAATACATATGGCATCCAACGCGTTCACCCGGATTTGGTTTGCTTTGAGCCGCCTAAGGCGCGCCACGAACGGTAACGTTGCCGTCATCGTTGCCTTCACCTTGCCGGTCGTGGTTGGCGGCGCCGGCCTCGGTGTGGAGACATCCTTTTGGTATTACAGCAGCCTCAAGCTGCAGGCCGTTGCCGATGCCGCGGCCTATGCCGGCGCGCTCGAGAAAGTCGCGGGTTCCGATAACCCGACCATCATCGCCGCCGCCACGCAGTCCGCGACCTCGAACAATTTTGCCACGCCGGGCACGATCCAGGTCAACACGCCGCCATTGTCCGGCCCGAACACCGCGAAGAAGGCAGTGGAGGTCATCGTCAAGCAGAACCTCGACCGCTACTTCACGGCGATTTTCAACCAGGCGCCCGTTGCCGAACAGGCAAGGGCGGTGGCGCTGATCAATGACGCCTCCAAAGCTTGCGTGCTGGCGCTCAGTCCGTCGGCCTCCCAGGCTGCGCTCTTTTCCGGCAACACCACCGTCAACCTCACCGGCTGTTCGG